>NZ_JBEYXQ010000022.1:0-96447 GCF_040645115.1 Streptomyces sp. NPDC046860
TTCACAAATCGTTCCCCCCCCCTCCCCGTCCGCCCCCCGCGCGGGCGCCCCGCCGGCGGGGGGGGGGGGGGGGGCCCCCCGGCGGGCCCCCCCCCCCCCCCCCCCCCGACGAGGTCAGCGGCCCGGCCGCCCCTGGGTGCGCAGTTGACCGACCGTCTTCAGCAACCGATCGGCGGGCGCCAGCAGTTGGGGGTGGGCCAGCACGGTGTTGCGCAGTCCGCGCACCGGCCGGCGCCACACCCGCTGGGCCATGGACACGGGGTGGGGGCGGGACGCGAAGCCCTCCCCGACCCGCAGTTCGCGGGTCTTGAGCCAGTCCTTGTACTCCTTGTCGCCCCGGCCGAGGTCCACCAGGGTGACCCCGCCTCGGGCGGCCCCCTCGGCCGTGCGCAGGTGCATCATCAACCCCGGTGAGTAGTAGTGCAGTTCGGGGTCGTACGCGGTGAACCAGGCGGCCAGGACGGTGCTGGAGCGGGGCCCGAAGTGGGCGGCGACGGGGCGGTCGCCCGCGTACAGCACGGACAGGACCCCGGTGAAGTGCTCCTCGCGGACATGGAAGAGGTGGTTCACCAGGTCCACGATCCAGGGGCGCGAGAAGCGGTCCATGCGGCCGGTGCGGCGGTACTGCGCCGACTTCCAGCGCATCAGGGTGCGCAGCATCTCCGGGTCGCGCTCGTCGAAGACGAAGCGCACCTCGCCGATGTCGCGGCCGAGCCTGCGCTCCTTCTTCAGGGTGGTCTTGGCGAGCCCCGGGTAGGTGGCGCGCAGCCACTCCGCGTAGGTGCCGTCGCCGGGCTTCACGTCGATGACCGGGGAGGCGAAGGTGCCGGTGAGGTGCGGGGCGAACGGCCGCTGCTCCTGCACGAGATGGTCGAACTCGAAGATGCTGAGCCCGCAGGCGCGCAGCAGTTCGGCGGCGTCCCAGGTGACGCCGGGCCGGTGCACGAGGGCCTGACAGTCGGAGAGCCCGAGCCCGATGGCCCGGCCGGTGCCCAACGGCCCCCGCTCGTAGGGGAGGAAGCCGACCGGCTCGCCGCCCTCGCGCAGCACGGCGACGCGCACGCCGCCGCGATGGCGGCCCACTCCGATGGCGAACTCCGGTGCGAGGAAGGGGTTGGCGTACTCGGGTGATTCGTCCATCGCCCGGTGCCAGGCCCCGCGCAGCGCGGACGTCAGTTCGCCGGGTCTGTGAATGGTGATCTCCACCGCAGTTCGCCCCGCCCTTCGTGTGATCGCTCCCCGTGGCGCGCACCGCCGCTCAAACGTGGCGAAACAGTACGCACAGCGTCAAGGGTGCCCCAGAAGGCGGACGCTCCGCCACGGTTCCGCGCAGATCGACCCGTCCGTTTGCGCCCATCGTCCCAAGTGGTGCCGCCCCTGACGAGACCTCGGGCCGTGCCGCATCTCTTGACGGGGTTGGACCGGACCTTTAGCTTCACGGGTCATCGACGTCCAAGGATGCGTTCAGCGTTCATCATGCTGAACGCACTCGGCCCGGCGGAAGGACCCCCCACATGCTCCGTTCCCGGCTTCTCACGGCGGCGGCCGCAAGCCTCGCCCTCACTCTCGGCGCGCTCGGCGGCACCGCGCACGCGGCCGACCCGCACAAGGCGCCCGGCGGCAACTTCGACCTGTCGGTCTGGCAGCTCCAGGAACCGGTCGGCTCCCCCGGTTCCCCCACCACGGTCTCCTCGTCCCGGCTGCGCGGCGAGAACGGCTACCAGGACGCGTACTTCTACACCGACACCCGTGACGGCGCGATGACGTTCTGGGCGCCCGAGAAGGGCGTCACCACACCGAACTCGAACTACGCCCGGTCCGAGCTGCGCGAGATGAACCGCGACGGCAAAGCGGCCGACTGGGCGCTGGACGGGACGCACCGGATGAACGCGACCCTGCGGGTGGTGTCGGTGACCAAGAACGTCTGCGTCGGACAGATCCACCTCGGCTCCGGCGGCTCCTCCACCAAGCCGCTGCTGGAGCTCTACTACCACGCGGACGGCGAGATCGTCCTGGGCACCGAGAACTCCCCCTCCGGCGGCCAGACCCCGCACACCGTGGGCCAGGTGCCGGTCGGCAAGACCTGGACGTACAGCATCGCCGTGACCGGAGGGAACACCATCGAGCTGACCGTCGACGGCAGCACCACGCGCTACGGCATCCCCGCGTCCTTCAAGCCGTACCGGCAGTACTTCAAGGCCGGGTCCTACAACCAGTCGTCCTCGGACTCCACCACCAGGGGCGCCCGCGTCGCGTTCTACGGGCTGACCGTCCAGCACGGCTGACCCACACGCTCCCACCTGCGCGAGTGGTGCATCCGGGCGATCGGTCGTAGCGTCGGCACACGGTCGGACACAGCACGACAGGTGGGAGCGGCCATGCGCGGATCACTGGTGGGAACGACGGTCACCCTGGCCGCGGGAGCACTGCTCACCGCGGCGATGACGACGGCGTCGGCCAGCCCGCCGACGGCCCCCCAGCAGCCGCGCGACCGGACGGCACCCGTGCTCGTCGACTGCCAGTGGAAGAAGGACGTGCGCCCGGCCGAGTTCATCCTGGCCTGCGGCGACGGCAACAGCAGGCTCGACGGGCTCAAGTGGGTCAAGTGGGACTCGGAGTCCGCGGTGGCCGAGGGTGTGAACCTGGTCAACGACTGCGACCCGTACTGCGCCAAGGGCGTCTTCCGCTCGTACCACGTGACCGTGCGCCTCGACCGCCCGGCCGCGTGGAAGAAGAACCCGGACGTCCAGCGCTACACCCGGATGAGCGTGACGTACGACGACGCGCGCCCGAAGGGCTTCACGCAGACCATGGTCTACCCGCTCTGGGACTGATCCCGCCCGCGCGCCGGCTCCGGCCCCCGTGAGCGGGGCCGGAGCCGGCGCGGGCGGCCTCAGGCCAGCTCGACCAGCAGGTCTCCGCCCTCCACCTGCTGAATGCGGTTGATCGCCAGCCGGGACACCCGGCCCGCCTTCGGCGCCGTGATCGTGGCCTCCATCTTCATCGCCTCGATGGTGGCCACGGTCTCCCCGGCCGCCACCTCGGCGCCCTCCTCCACCGCGAGCGTCACCACCCCGGCGAACGGCGCCGCGACATGGCCCGGGTTCGAGCGGTCGGCCTTCTCCGTCACCGGCACGTCGGTGGCGGCCGAGCGGTCGCGTACCTGGATGGGCCGGAGCTGACCGTTGAGGGTGGACATCACCGTGCGCATGCCGCGCTCGTCCGCCTCGCCGACCGCCTGCAGCTCGATCAGCAGGCGCACGCCGGGCTCCAGGTCGACGGCGTACTCCTTGGCCGGGCGCAGGCCGTAGAAGAAGGACTTGCTGTCCAGGACGCCGGTGTCGCCGTACGCCTGCCGGTGGCTGTCGAACTCGCCGGTCGGGCCGGGGAACAGCAGCCGGTTCAGGGTGGGCCTCGGGTCCTTCTCCAGCCCCTCGCGGTCCTCGGCGGACAGCTCCCGCACCGGCTTGGCCTCGGCGCGGCCGCGCAGCGCCTTGGTGCGGAACGGCTCCGGCCAGCCGCCGGGCGGGGTGCCCAGCTCGCCGCGGAGGAAGCCGATCACCGAGTCCGGGATGTCGAAGCGGTCCGGGTCGGCCTCGAAGTCCGCCGGGGACACGCCCGCGCCGACCAGGTGCAGGGCGAGGTCGCCGACCACCTTGGAGGACGGGGTGACCTTGACCAGGCGGCCGAGGATGCGGTCGGCGGCCTCGTACATCGCCTCGATCTCCTCGAAGCGGTCGCCGAGGCCGAGCGCGACGGCCTGCGTGCGCAGGTTGGAGAGCTGGCCGCCGGGGATCTCGTGGTGGTAGACGCGGCCGGTCGGCGAGGCGAGGCCCGCCTCGAAGGGGGCGTAGACCTTGCGCACGCTCTCCCAGTACGGCTCCAGCTCCTCGACCGCCCGCAGGTCGAGCCCGGTGGGGCGCTCGGAGTGGTCGGTGGCGGCGACCAGCGCCGAGAGCGAGGGCTGGGAGGTCGTCCCGGCCATCGAGGCGACCGCTCCGTCCACCGCGTCGACGCCCGCCTGGATCGCGGCCAGGTAGGTCGCGAGCTGGCCGCCCGCGGTGTCGTGCGTGTGCAGGTGCACCGGCAGCCCGAACTCGGCGCGCAGCGCGGTGACCAGCTTCGCGGCGGCCGGGGCGCGCAGCAGACCCGCCATGTCCTTGACGGCGATGACATGGGCGCCGGCCTCGACGATGCGCTCGGCCAGCCGCAGGTAGTAGTCGAGGGTGTAGAGCCGCTCGGCGGGGTCGCTGAGGTCGGCGGTGTAGCACAGGGCGACCTCGGCGACCGCGGTGCCGGTGCCGCGCACGGCGTCGATGGCGGGGCGCATCTGGTCCACGTCGTTGAGCGCGTCGAAGATGCGGAAGATGTCGACGCCGGTGGCGGCGGCCTCCCGTACGAAGGCGTCGGTGACCTCGGTGGGGTACGGGGTGTAGCCGACGGTGTTGCGGCCGCGCAGCAGCATCTGGAGGCAGATGTTGGGCACCGCCTCGCGCAGCGCCGCAAGCCGCTCCCAGGGGTCCTCGGCGAGGAAGCGCAGGGCCACGTCGTAGGTGGCGCCGCCCCAGCACTCCAGGGAGAGCAGTTCGGGCAGGGTGCGGGCGACGGCGGGGGCGACCGCGAGCAGGTCCTTGGTGCGCACGCGGGTGGCCAGCAGGGACTGGTGGGCGTCGCGGAAGGTGGTGTCGGTGACGCCGAGCGCCGGGGACTCGCGCAGTTCGCGGGCGAAGCCCTCGGGGCCGAGGTGGACCAGGCGCTGCCGGGAGCCGGCCGGGGGCTCGCCCGCCGGGAGCGCGGGCAGCTTGGTGACGGGGTCGAGGAGTTCGGGGCGCTCGCCGTGCGGCTTGTTGACGGTGACGTCGGCGAGGTAGGTGAGCAGCTTCGTGCCCCGGTCGGCCGAGTGGCGGGACGTCAGCAGGTACGGGCGCTCCTCGATGAAGGAGGTGGTGACGCGTCCGGCGCGGAAGTCGGGGTCGTCCAGCACGGCCTGCAGGAAGGGGATGTTGGTGGCCACGCCCCGGATGCGGAACTCCGCCACCGCGCGCCGGGCGCGGCCGACGGCGGCCTGGAAGTCGCGCCCCCGGCAGGTGAGCTTGACCAGCATGGAGTCGAAGTGGGCGCTGATCTCGGTGCCGGCGTGGGTGGTGCCGCCGTCGAGCCGGATGCCGGAGCCGCCCGGTGAGCGGTAGGCGCTGATCAGGCCGGTGTCCGGGCGGAAGCCGTTGGCGGGGTCCTCGGTGGTGATCCGGCACTGCAGGGCGGCGCCGCGCAGGGTGATCCGGTCCTGGGAGAGGCCGAGGTCGGCGAGCGTCTCGCCGCCGGCGATGCGCATCTGGGCCTGGACGAGGTCGACGTCGGTGACCTCCTCGGTGACCGTGTGCTCGACCTGGATGCGGGGGTTCATCTCGATGAAGACGTGGTTGCCGTCGCGGTCGAGGAGGAACTCCACGGTGCCCGCGTTGCGGTAGCCGATCTCGCGGGCGAAGCGCACGGCGTCGGCGCAGATCCGGTCCCGCAGCCCGGGATCGAGGTTGGGCGCGGGCGCCAGCTCGATGACCTTCTGGTGGCGGCGCTGGAGCGAGCAGTCGCGTTCGTAGAGGTGGATCACGTTGCCCTCGCCGTCGGCGAGGATCTGCACCTCGATGTGGCGGGGGTCCACGACGGCCTTCTCCAAGAAGACGGTCGGGTCGCCGAAGGCGGACGCGGCCTCGCGGGAGGCGGCCTCGATGGACTCGCGGAGCTGGGCGGGCTCCTCGACGCGGCGCATGCCCCGGCCGCCACCGCCCGCGACGGCCTTCACGAAGACGGGGAAGCCGATGTCGTCGGCGGCGCGGACCAGTTCGTCCACGTCATTGGAGGGCGCGGACGAGCCGAGCACGGGCACCCCGGCCGCGCGTGCGGCGGCGACGGCGCTGGCCTTGTTGCCGGTGAGTTCGAGGGTGTCGGCGCTGGGGCCGACGAAGGTGATCCCGGCCTCCTCGCAGGCGCGGGCCAGGTCGGGGTTCTCCGAGAGGAAGCCGTAGCCGGGGTACACGGCGTCGGCCCCGGCGCGGCGGGCGGCGGTCACGATCTCGTCGACGGAGAGATAGGCGCGGACGGGGTGTCCGGGTTCGCCGATCTCGTACGCCTCGTCGGCCTTGAGCCGGTGCAGCGAGTTGCGGTCCTCATGGGGGAAGACGGCCACCGTGCGCGCGCCGAGTTCGTAGCCCGCCCGGAAAGCGCGGATGGCGATCTCCCCGCGGTTGGCTACCAGCACCTTGCGGAACATCTGGGATTCCCTTCAGCCTGCCGGCGACGAACGCCATGGTGTCAGCCACGTAGTGCCCCCGTACTTCGCGGAAACACTAGGGGGTGTGTCCCCGGGCCGAAGTGCGAAAACCATCACATTGACGCGGCCGCGTCCCGTGGGCAGGCGCTCGCCCCCGGCGGGCCGGGCGGCGCGACGGGCTCCGGCATCCCCCGTCCGACTGTCGGGGTGAACCCGCGGGAGCGTGCCGCGCCACCGCCGGACAGGTGAACGCCGCCCCGCGTCGGGGTGAGCCGCCCGGCGGGGACGGCCCGGCCCGCCCGGGGAGCGCGGGGTGAGATCCACCGTTTCGCCTCACCCGCGAACAGAGCCCGGTTCACGGCCAAAGCGACGTTTTGAACGTCCACTTCATGGAAGGCCGCTGCTTTCTTTCCACTTTGATCATCAACTCTCGTATAGTGACCGCCGGTTCACCGAAGTCGGTGATTCTCGTCTCCCGACCGCCCCCGATTGCCGCGAGGACCAGACCGGACCGATGACCGCGCCCACGCCTGACGGCGACGACCGCCACGCCCTCCGTACGCCCGCCGTCGCCCTCGTCGCGACCGCCGCCGTGTGGGCGACGGCGCTCGGCGCGGCCGCGGCGGCCGCCCCCGAGGCGGCGCGCACGGTGCTCGTGTGGGCCGGGGCCGCGGCGGGGGTCGCGCTCTGCGCCGCGGTGGCCGTGACCGTCCGGGCCCGGGACACCGCCCGCCGCGCCCGGCACCGGCTGGACGCCGCGCTGGCCGACGTGGCACGCCTGGAGCGGGAGCGGACGTCCGCGACCGAGGAGACACGCCGGGAGCAGCAGCGGCTCATCGACGAACTCTCCGCCCAGCGCCAGGAGTTCAGCACCGAGCGGGTGCGGCTGGAGAAGGACGGCGCGCGGGAACTGGAAGAACTGCGGCACGAGGTGCACCGGCTGTCCGCCGACCTGGAGCGGGCCCGGCGCGAACGCGCCGCCGCCGTCTCGGCCACCTCCAACGCGGCGGGGCGCATGCAGGCGCTGGCCACGGCCACGCTGGCCGACCTGCGGGCGATGGAGGAGCGGCACGGGGACGAGGAGGTCCTCGCCGACCTGCTGCACCTGGACCACCGCACCGCGCAGGCCGGACGGCTCGCGGACTCCGTCGCCGTGCTCACCGGGGCGCGTTCGGGGCGGCGCTGGGCGCGGCCCATCGCCATGGAGTCCATCCTGCGCGGCGCCATGGGCCGGATCGGCGGCTACCAGAGGGTGCGGGTGCACTCCGTCAGCGACTCCGCCGTCGCCGGGCACGCGGCCGAGGGCGTGATGCACGCGCTCGCCGAACTCCTCGACAACGCCACGAACTTCTCCCCGCCCACCGCCGAGGTCCACGTCTACGTGGAGGGGGTCCCGGCCGGCGTCATCATCTCCGTGGAGGACAGCGGCCTGGTGATGGGCGACGTCCAACTGCGCCGCGCCGAGAAGGCGGTGACCGGTGACGTGTCCGGGCTGGGCGGTCTGACCGGTACCCGGCTCGGCCTCGCCGTGGTCGGCAGGCTGGCCCACAAGTACGGGCTGAAGGTGTCGTTCCGGCCCTCGGCGCGCGGCGGCACCGGTGTGCTGATGCTCGTACCGCAGGAGATCCTGACCGGCCCGGAACCCGCGCCCCGGGTCGCCCCGGCGCCCGCTCCGAAGCCCGCCGCCGCCCCGGTCCGAAAGCCCCCGGCGCCCGCCGCCCCGGCCGCCGATGAGGCCGACGGGCTGCCCAGGCGGCGTCGCGGCCGCACGCTGGCCGAGGCCGAGCGCTCCCGGTCCGCCTCGCGGGGCGGCACCCGCGGGTCCGCAGCCGACCCCGCCGAGGCCAAGCTGCGCGCGGCCCGGTTCAGCAGTTTCCGCCAGGCCGTCCGGCCCGGCGAGAAGGCCGGGGACGAGGTACCGCGGACCCGGCCCGCGCAGCCGCCGAAGGCCGGCCCCGCCGGCGATCCCGCCGAAACCCCTCCCCCCACGCAACCGCACACGCACCTGGAAGGCGACCCCACTCCATGACCGGCACGACCACCGCCGACGACACGCTCACCTGGCTCCTGGAGGGCCTGCTGGAGAAGACCCCGGGCGCCCGGCACGCGCTCGTCCTCTCCCGTGACGGCCTCAAGCTGTGCCGCACCCCCGAGTTGTCCGTCGACCAGGCGGACCAGCTCGCCGCGATCGCCGCGGGCATCCAGTCGCTGTCCCACGGCGCCTCCGTGGAGTTCGGCGACGGCAGCGGCGGCGTCCGCTCGGCGATGGCCGAGTTCTACGGCGGTGTGCTGTTCATCGTCGAGGCGGGCGAGGGCGCCCACCTGGCCGTGGTGACCAGCGACGACGCCGACCCCGGAGTGGTCGGCCACACGATGAGCGAACTGGTGGAACAGCTCGGCGAGCACCTGACCGCACCGCCTCGCGCCTCGTGAGCAGACCGGGCAGGGACGACGCTCCCGACCGTCTCTACACGCTCACGCGGGGACGGCTCGGGACCGGCGACGGCAGCCCGCTGGACCTGGTCACGCTGATCGTCGCCGAGTCGGCGGCGGCCACCGGCATGCAGTCCGAGCATGTGGCCATCCTGCGGCTGGCGGAGTTCCCCACCTCCGTGGTGGAGATCGCCGCCGAGCTGCGCCTGCCCGTCAGCATCACCAAGGTGCTGCTGTCCGACCTCCTGGCCAGCGGCCATGTCAGCGCCCGCCATCCGCACCGCCCCGCCATCACCGACCCCGACATCCTGGAGCAGGTGCTCGTTGGACTCCGCAATCTCTGACGCGCGCACCCCGCTGGGTGCCTCCGCGGACAACGGTCTGAAGATCGTCGTCGTGGGCGGTTTCGGCGTCGGCAAGACCACGCTGGTCCGCTCGGTCAGTGAGATCCGGCCCCTGAACACCGAGGAGACGATGACCCTGGCGGGCGAGTCGGTGGACGATCTCGCCCTCGTGGGCGGCAAGTCGGCCACCACCGTCGCCTTCGACTTCGGCCGGGTCACGCTGGACGCGCGCAACGTGCTGTACCTGTTCGGGGCGCCCGGCCAGGAGCGGTTCTGGTTCCTGTGGGACCGGCTGTTCTCCGGCACGCTCGGCGCGGTCGTCCTGGTCGACACCCGCCGGATCGAGGACTCCTGGTACGCCATCGACCGGCTGGAGCGGCACGGCACGCCGTTCATCGTGGCCTGCAACGACTTCGGCGGACGGCGCGCGGGCGACGACGTGCGCGCGGCCCTGGACCTCGACCCGCACGTGCCGCTCATCGACTGCGACGCCCGCTCCCGCGAGTCGGCGAAGGACGTCCTGATCAACCTGGTCGGCCATGTGCGGTCCCTGTACACGGACGACGCCGGGGCCGGTCTCCGAGGGGAGCTGGTGTGATGTCCGAGGCCGTACCGCTGGCGGGACCCCGCTTCCGCACCGATCCCGCCCGCCTCTACCGGGAGTTGCGGCGCGACCACGGCTCCGTGGTGCCGGTGGAGCTGGACGGCGGCATACCGGCGTGGCTGGTGGTGGGCTACCGCGAGCTGCACCAGGTGACCGGCGATCCGGTGCTGTTCAGCCGGGACTCCGAGCTGTGGAACCAGTGGGAGAACGTCCCCGGGGACTGGCCGCTGCTGCCGATGATCGGGCACCGCCAGCCCTCGATCCTCTACACGGTCGGGGAGCGGCACCGGCAGCGCGCCGCGATGATCAGCGACGCGCTGGAGTCGGTCGACCCCTTCGAACTCAGGCGCCAGGCCGAGCGGTTCGCGGACCAGCTGATCGACGCCGTCTGCCCGGCCGGCGAGGCCGACCTGATCACCCAGTACTCGGCGCTGCTCCCGGTCCGCGTCCTCGCGCGCCTGTACGGCTTCCCGGACGACGAGGGACCGGGCCTGGTCACCGCGCTCAACGACATGATCGACGGCCGCGAGCGGGCGCTGGCCGGGCAGTCCCACCTCGCCTCCGCCATGGCCCGGCTGGTCGCCGACCGTGCCGGGAAGCCCGCGGACGACGTGGTCTCCCGGATGCTGGCGGACGACGGCGGGTTCACCGACGAGGAGATCGTCCAGGACCTGATGGTGATGATGGCGGCCGGTCACCAGCCGACCGCCGACTGGATCGGCAACTCCCTGCGGCTGATGCTGACCGACGACCGGTTCGCCGCCTCCCTGTTCGGCGGCCGCAACAGCGTCGCGGAGGCGATGAACGAGGTGCTGTGGGAGGACACCCCCACGCAGAACGTCGCGGGCCGCTGGGCCGCGCGCGACACCCACCTCGGCGGGCGCCGGGTGCGCGCCGGTGACCTGCTGCTGCTCGGTCTCCAGGGCGCCAACTCCGACCCGCAGGTCCGTACCGACGCCTCCGCGCTCACCGGCGGCAACAACGCGCACTTCTCCTTCGGGCACGGCGAGCACCGCTGCCCGTTCCCGGCGCAGGAGATCGCCGAGGTGATCGCGCGCACCGGCATCGAGGTCGTCCTCGACCGGCTGCCGGACATCGACCTGGCGGTGCCCGCCGGGTCCCTCACACGCCGGCCCTCGCCCTGGCTGCGCGGGCTGACCGAGCTGCCCGTGCGGTTCACCCCGACCCCTGCCCTGGGAGGCACGTCACGATGACCACCGGTACCGGTATGTCCCGTATCGCCCTCGACCCCTTCGTCACGGATCTGGACGGTGAGAGCGCGGCCCTGCGCGCGGCCGGACCGCTCGCCGCGGTGGAGCTGCCCGGCGGGGTGCCCGTCTGGGCCGTCACCCGGCACGCCGAGGCCAAGGCGCTGCTGACCGATCCGCGCCTGGTGAAGGACATCAACGTGTGGGGCGCCTGGCGGCGCGGCGAGATACCGGCCGACTGGCCGCTGATCGGGCTGGCCAACCCCGGCCGCTCGATGCTCACCGTGGACGGCGCGGACCACCGCAGGATGCGCACGCTGGTCGCGCAGGCCCTCACCCCGCGCCGGGTGGAGCTGATGCGGGAGCGGATCGAGAAGCTCACCCGCGACCTGCTGGACGCGCTGCCCGCCGGGGACGAGGTGGTGGACCTGAAGGCGGCCTTCGCCTACCCGCTGCCCATGTACGTGGTGGCCGAGCTGATGGGCATCGACGAGGCGTCACTGCCCCGGCTGCAGGTGCTGTTCGAGAAGTTCTTCTCCACCCAGACCCCGCCCGCCGAGGTCGTCGCCACCCTGACCGAGCTGGCCGGGATCATGGCGGCGACCGTCGAGGCCAAGCGGGCCGAGCCGGGCGACGATCTCACCAGCGCGCTGATCCTCGCCTCGGCGGACGGCGACCACCTCACGGACGAGGAGATCGTCGCCACCCTGCAGTTGATGATCGCGGCGGGCCACGAGACGACGATCTCCCTGATCGTCAACGCGGTCGTCAACCTCTCCACCCACCCGGACCAGCGGGCGAAGGTGCTGTCCGGGCAGGTGGACTGGCCGGCGGTGGTCGAGGAGACGCTGCGCTGGTCCACCCCGACCTCGCACGTGCTGATCCGCTTCGCCACCGAGGACGTCCCCGTCGGCGGTTCGGTCATCCCGGCCGGGGACGCGCTGATCGTGTCGTACGGCGCGATCGGCCGGG
Organism: Streptomyces sp. NPDC046860; assembly: GCF_040645115.1. NCBI lineage: Bacteria > Bacillati > Actinomycetota > Actinomycetes > Kitasatosporales > Streptomycetaceae > Streptomyces > Streptomyces sp. NPDC046860. Next base: position 11,830 of record NZ_JBEYXQ010000022.1, read on the forward strand.
ACGAGGAGGCGCACGGGCCGAGCGCCGGGGAGTTCGACATCACGCGGGAGACCGCGAACCGGCACATCTCCTTCGGTCACGGCCCGCACGTCTGCCCGGGCGCGGCGCTGTCCCGGCTGGAGGCGGCCGTGGCGCTGCCCGCGCTGTACGCCCGTTTCCCGCACCTGGACCTGGCGGTCCCGGCGGCCGGGCTGCGCAACAAGCCGGTGGTCACCCAGAACGACCTGTTCGAGCTGCCCGTTCGCCTGAACGGGTGACTTGACTTCGAGCGCGCTTCAGCTCGTAGCGTCGCGCATGCTCCGGTGCCCGGCTCCCTCACGGGATGCCGGGCGGCCAGATCCGTCGCTAGATGGATGAGGGGCCCGGTCCCCGGCCCGGGGACCGGCAGTCGTCCGGAAGGACGATCGAGCGCGTGCGAAAGGCTGGAACACCACATGCGACAGCGCAGTCTGCGGGATCTGCAAGTGTCGGCGATCGGCCTCGGCTGCATGGGAATGTCCGCGTTCTACGGGACGGCCGACCAGGACGAGGGCGTGGAGACCATCCGGCGCGCCCGCGAGCTGGGCATCGACTTCCTCGACACGGCCCAGATGTACGGGCCGCTCACCAACGAGTCCCTGGTCGGCGAGGCGATCCGGGGCCACCGTGACAGCTACGTGCTGGCCACCAAGTTCAACTACCGGATGGACGACGCGATACCGGGCGACATGTCCAGCGTGGGCCGTCAGGACGGCTCGGCCGAGCATGTCCGCTCCTCGGTGGAGGGTTCGCTCCAGCGGCTCGGCACCGACCACATCGACCTGTACTACCAGCACCGGGTCGACCCGGACGTGCCGATCGAGGAGACGGTGGGCGCGCTGGCCGAACTGGTAGCCGAGGGCAAGATCGGGCACATCGGGCTGAGCGAGGCGAGCGCGGAGACCCTGCGCCGGGGCAACGCGGTGCACCCGATCACGGCCGTGCAGAGCGAGTACTCGCTGTGGTCGCGGGACGTGGAGGCGGAGGTGCTGCCGACCTGCCGCGAGCTGGGCATCGGCTTCGTCGCCTACTCACCGCTCGGCCGGGGCTTCCTCGCCGGCCGCTTCTCCTCCCCCGACGAGCTGGACGAGAACGACTACCGCCGCAGCAGCCCCCGCTTCACCGACGAGCACCTGAAGGCCAACCTGCGTCTGGCGGCCAAGGTCAAGGAGATCGCCGGGCAGAAGGGCGTCACCCCGGCGCAGCTGGCGCTCGCCTGGGTCCTGGCGCAGGGCGAGCACATCGTCCCGATCCCCGGCACCAAGCGGCGCTCCTACCTGGAGCAGAACGCGGCCGCCGTCGACATCGAGCTGACGCCTCAGGAACTGGCGCAGATCGACGCGGAGCTGCCCGAGGTCTCGGGCGAGCGGTACGACGAGGCGGGGATGCGGGCGGTCAACCGCTGATCCGCTCCGCCGGGCCGGGACTCTCGGCGGTGTCCCGGCCCGGCGCCGTCCGGGGCCGCGGGTCCGCCCCGGTCTCCAGGCGCCGGGCCCGCACCCGGCCGGCGTCGGGCCAGCGCACGTCGTAGGCCCAGCCGAGGCGTTCGAACCAGCGGATCAGCCGGGCGCTGGCGTCCAGCTGGCCGGTGAGGACGCCGTGCCGGGCGCTGGTCGGGTCGGCGTGGTGGAGGTTGTGCCAGGACTCGCCGAAGGACAGCGGGGCCAGCCACCACACGTTGCCGGAACGGTCCCGGCTGCGGAAGGGCCGCGAACCGGTCGCGTGGCAGATGGAGTTGATGGACCAGGTGACGTGGTGCACCAGGCAGATCCGCACCAGCCCGGCCCAGAAGAGCGCGCTCGCCGCCCCCGCCCAGGTGCCGGTCAGCAGCAGGCCGAGCAGCGCGGGCAGCGCCAGCGAGAGCACGACGAAGACCCCGAAGCCCCGTGAGACGAGGCGCAGCGCCGGGTCCCGTGCCAGGTCGGGCGCGTACCGCGCGGCGGGGGCGTGGTCGGTGTCGAACAGCCAGCCGAGGTGGGCGTGGAACATGCCCTTGGCGAGCGCGCGCGGGGTGCGGCCGTACCGCCAGGGCGAGTGGGGGTCGCCGTCGCGGTCGGAGTAGCGGTGGTGCTTGCGGTGGTCGGCGACCCAGGTGAGCAGCGGCCCCTGCACGGCGAGGCTCCCGGCGACGGCGAGCGCGATGCGCAACGGGCGCCGGGCCTTGAACGCGCCGTGGGTGAAGTGCCGGTGGAAACCGACCGTGATGCCGAGCCCGCTGACGAGATAGAACGCGGCCGCGAGGCCGAGGTCGGTGGGGCTGAGCCCGCGCCGCCAGGCGAGCGGGCCGGCCGCGAGGAGCGCGAGGAAGGGCACGGCGACGAACACGCCGATCAGCACCTGCTCGGCGCTGGGCCGGGACCACGCCCGGCCGGGCGGCTGCGCGGCCGCCGTGATCTGCGGCGCTTCCGGGACTTCCGGCACGGGTGGGACCTTTCCGCTGGGCGCGGGCGCTTGCGTCGGCCCGCCTTGGAGGGTCGGCTACTCGGCGGCCGTGAGGGCCAGTACCGCGTTCTGGCCGCCGAAGCCGAAGGAGCTGCTGATGGCGGCGCGCATCGTGAGGGGGCGCGGGGTCTTGGCGACGACGTCGAGGTCGATGGCCGGGTCGAGGGTGTGGAGGTTGGCGGTGGGCGGGACGAGCTGATGGCGCAGCGTCAGCACGGTGCAGGCGGCCTCGATCGCGCCCGCGCCGCCGATGGCGTGGCCGATGGTGCCCTTGACGGCGGTGACCGGGGGCGGGCGGTGGAAGACCTGGTGGAGGGCGTTGCTCTCGGCGAGGTCGCCCTGCGGGGTGGAGGTGCCGTGGGCGTTGACGTGGTCGACGTCCTCGGGGGCGAGCCCCGCGTCGCCGAGCGCGCTGCGGATGGCGCGGGCGGCGCCGTCGCCCTCGGGGTGCGGGGAGGTGAAGTGGTGGGCGTCGCAGGACGCGCCGTATCCGGCGACCAGGGCGGCCGGGCGGGCGGTGCGGGCGCGGGCGTCGGCGGTGCGCTCCAGCACGAGGACGGCGGCGCCCTCGCCGAGGACGAAGCCGTCACGGTCGCGGTCGAAGGGGCGGGACGCCTCGTGCGGGGCGTACGAGCGGCGGGACAGGGCGCGCATCTGCGCGAAGCAGGCGGCGGTCATGGGGAGCCGCGCGGACTCGCTGCCGCCGGCCAGGACGAGGTCGCAGGCGCCGGAGAGCAGCAGGTCGCGGGCGAGGCCGATGGCGCTGGTGCCGGAGGCACACGCGGTGGAGACGACGAGGTTGGGTCCGGTGACGCCGAGGTCGAGGGCGATCTCGGCGGCGGCCATGTTGGGCACGCTGCGCGGCAGGGCGAGCGGGGAGACCCGGTCGGGGACGCGGGCGGCGAGCCGGTCGAACTCGGCCTGCCAGCCCTGCATGGAGCCGGTGCCGACGCCCATCACGACACCGACGCGCGGACCGTCCCAGTCGCCGGCGGCGAGCCCGGCGTCGGCGACGGCCTCACGGGCGGCGAGCAGGGCGAAGGTGGTGAAGCGGTCCAGGCGGCGGCTGAGCCGGTGGCCGAGCAGCCGGGGGGCGTCCAGATCGGGCACCTGGCAGGAGAACGCCACGGGCAGCCCGTCGAGTCCGGGGTCGGCGGTGGCCGTGGAGATTCCGGCGCACAGTCCCTCCCAGGCCGCCTGCCGTCCGACGCCGGCCGGGGTGACCAGTCCGAGTCCGGTGACGGCCACGGGGGCGCGCCGGGTCGCTTGACCTGCCTTCACGAGCTGCATGAGCGGTGATTATGCGGACCCGCGGCGCGGGCTTCCGGCCGCCACGACCCGTTCGGTCCAGGACGGCACCGGCTACCACCCGGATGCCCGAACGTCCCCGTCCCGCACGCCGGGCGCGGCTCAGTTCCGGTCGGCGGACGGGGGCACGACGGGTGCGGCCCGGCGCCGCCGGGGCCGTGGTCTGCCGGGCCCGGTCTGGGTCAGCAACGCCTCGGCCGCGGCGCGTAGTTGGCGTGCGGTGGTCCGGCAGGCGGCCGCCTGGCGGGCGAGGGTCGGTCTGCTCCACTCGGGTTCGGCGACCCGGCCGCTCAGGGAGGCGGCGGTGGCGAGCAGACGCCGGGCGTAGTCGTCCATCAGCTCGGCGTCGGTGCGCAACAGCGCTATGCGGTCGAGGAGTTCGGCGGCGATCGGCTGGGCGGGGGTGGAGTGGCTCACCATGGCGGCTCCCGGTCGCTTGGTTCGAGGAGGTTCAGCGCGGGAGGACGGCGCCCGCGGCGCGATGGACCATGAACTGGGGGCAGGCCACGACGAACAGCGGCCGGGCGGTGTCGATGCCGAGCCGGCGCAGCTGCCCGGCCATCGGTTCGGCCGCTGCGGTGTCCAGCCTGAGCCGGACCCCGGCCCCGGCGTGCAGGCGGGGGCGCGCGGAGGTGCGGACGGCGGTGCGTACGGTGCTCTCGCCGCGCCGGCCGTACAGCGCCCAGTCCGGCTCGGGGCAGCGGACGCCGGGGCCTAGGCGGCCGAGGACGGCGATGCCGAGTCCGGGTGCGCTGAGGCGGATTCCGCGGCCGGTCAGATGGACCTCGGCGGCGGCGCGCACGGCGGGCTGGCCCCAGATCTCGCGTGTCGCCACGCGGGCCTCCTCGCTGGTCACCGCGAGGGAGAGGACGAAGCGCCCGGTGCGGCGCAGGTCGGCCCGGCGCAGCAGGTCGGTGGCGAGGTCGGCCGGGCGGGGCCGCCAGAGGTCGTCCACGGGGACGGACAGCGCGATCTCGGTGTAGGAGCCGAGGGTGGAGCAGCGGTGCTCGTACAGCGAGAGCACGGCGAGCGTGTGCCGGCCCGGTCCGCTGGGCCGCATCCAGGGGACGTCGGGCAGCAGGGACCGTACCGCCTCGGTGTCGACGGGGAAGCAGAGGTGGGCGGCGGCGGAGTCCTGGTAGCGCACGGGCACGCCGACCGGGCCGGTGGCGGTCGGGACCGGGGCGGTGGGCAGGGTGAGGAAGGGATGACCCTCGGGCGGCCGGGCGGGGTCCTTCAGCTGGTACGCCTGGCTGCGCACCACGGGACCCCGGTAGGGCGTGAGGGCGTCGTCGAGGTGACGGCGCGCCTCGGGGGCGACGGTGCGCAGGTGGCCGATGTACGCGCGCAGCAGGTGGGAGTCGGGGAAGGCGCGGGTGGGCCCGGTGTAGCGCGCCTCGTACCGCTCGGGATGCGGGGCGGCGGGGTTCGCGGCGGGGACGAGGTCGTGTTCGTTGGTGACGTGGCCGATCCAGGTGCGCGGGTCGGCGGGGTGCCCGGCCGGGGACGGGGAGCCGACCGCGATGACGTGGGTGAGCCGGTAGGCACGGCAGAACCCGGCGTCCCGCGCGAGGTTGAGCAGTGCGGTGCCGCCCTCGCCGTGCCCGACGAGGGCGAGTTCGGCGCCGCGCGGGATGCCGTGCGCCTCGATGGCGGGGCGCAGTGCGCGGGTGTAGGGCGAGTCGGCGCCGAGCTGCTCGCGCCAGGCGCCGACGACGTCGTGGGGGGAGCCGTGGCGGGGGCGGCCGGAGTCGGTGCCGGGCGCCTGGACGACGTACCGGACGACACCGTCGGGGCCGCGCACGTTCTGCACCAGGACGCGGCCCTCGGGGGCCAGGAGTTCGATGTTGCGGAGGAAGCCCAGCAGGGAGCCCTCGGTGGCGAGGGTCTGTTTCTCCCCGCCGGTGAGGTCGACCGCCTCGGCGCCGCCGCCGGGGTCAGGTACGGGTTCCGGGCCGCCGGGCGGCACGGCGTCCAACAGGGTCCGCACCGTGAGGAGTTCATCCAGTACGGGGCTGAGCGCGGCCAGGGCGCGCTGGGCGCCGGGGTCCAGGAAGAGGGCGCGCAGCTCGCGTACGGCCTCCCCGTCGCCCCGGGTACCGAGGGCCGCGGTGAGCCGGCGTATGCCGGGGTCGCGGGCCAGTTCGGGGTGGCCGGCCAGGACCGCGGCGATGCGCAGCCGCAGCGAGGTGACGGCCGTCGTCGCGGCGAGGGGTTCACCGCCCCGGCGTGCGCCGAGCAGCCGCGCGAGTCTTCTGCGGGCCGCTCCGGTGGGGGCGCCCAGGCCGCGCGGGTCCGTCAGGGCGCGCAGCAGCGCCCAGCGGGCGGTGAGTCCCGTACGGGGGTGGCGGGCGGAACCCTTGCGGGGTGGCGCGAGCAGGGCGTCCGCGGTGCGTGTCGCGACGGCGCGTACGCCCTCGGCGATGCCGGCGACCTCACGGGCGCCGTCGCGCAGGAGTTCCTCGGTGGTGCGCTGGTCGGCGTCCTGCCCGCCGGGCGCGGGCCGTCCGGGTGCGTGGCCGTCCGCTCGCATCCGACGCTCCCTCGATTCGGTCGACGTACGACGGGATGCGACCGCGTCCGGAGGGACGCGGCCTCGTGCTCCATCGTCGGCCAGGGGTCCGGCGCCCGCACCTCCGTCCGGCCGGAGCGGGCCGCGCGGGCGGGCGCCGTACCGGTACGGTGCCGGGCCGGGCGGGGCATCCCGGCGGGCGCGGCGCACACCGCCGAACGGGCGACCCCGGCGTCAGCCGGACAGGCCCGCGGCGAGCACGGCGCCCAGTTCCCAGCACGCCTCGGTGTCGGCCCTGGCCGGCGGCCCGGTGACGGTGACCGGCTCGGCGGCGCGCCGCCAGCCGAGGCCGGTGGTGACCGCCTCGACGGCGCGCACGGCGCCGGTCACGTCGTTGCCGCCGTGCACCCAGTAGCCGAAGGGGCGGCCCCGGGTCTCGTCCAGGCACGGGTAGTAGACCTGGTCGAAGAAGTGCTTCAGGGCGCCGGACATATAGCCGAGGTTCGCCGGGGTGCCGAGCAGGATGCCGTCGGCGGCCAGGACGTCGGAGGCGGTCGCGGCGAGGGCGGCGCGACGGACGACGCGGACGCCCTCGATCTCGGGTGCCGTCGCACCGGACACGACGGCTTCCAGCAGCTCCTGGCAGTTCGGCGAGGGGGTGTGATGGACGATCAGCAAGGTGGGCACGCCCGCACCCTGCCCTGCCGGGGCTCGTGTCCGCAAACGCCGGGCGTCGTGAGGCGCGGGTCTGGGCATGGGCATGGGTACGACGCCGCCGGGCACCGGTGGCGCATCCGAGGGGAGCGGTCTTGGCAGAGGACGATCAGCGGGCACCGGCGGCGGTGGTCTTCGACACGCTGGGCCTCGCGTACGAGCGGGCGTTCGCCGCCTCCGGGCCGCATCTGGCCTCGCTGAGCTGGCTGGTGGACCATCTGATGCCGGGCAGCCGCGTGCTGGACGTGGGCAGCGGGACCGGCCGGCCCACCGCGGAGGCGCTGGCACGGGCCGGGCACCGGGTGCTCGGCGTGGACGTCTCCCCGGTGATGGTCGACCTGGCCGCGCGCCAGGTTCCGGACGCCGAGTTCAAGGTGGCCGACATCCGTGAACTGCCCCTGGAGGAAGCCTCCTTCGAGGCCGTCTGCGTGTACTTCTCGCTGCTCCAGATGAGCCGGGCCGAACAGCGCGAGGTGGTGGGCGCGCTGGCGCGGGCGCTGCGTCCGGGCGGGCTCGCGGTGCTGGCCACGGTTCCGGTGGACGTGGCGGACGTGGAGACGGAGTTCATGGGACAGCCGGTCCGGGTGAGCAGTTTCGCGCCGGAGGAGTTCGCCCGGCTGGCGGCCGACGCGGGGCTGTCGGTGCTGTCCGAGTCGCACGCCACCTTCGTACCGGCCCACCCGGACGCCGGACCGGAGCCGCATCTGTTCCTGTACTGCCGGCGTACGGCGCACTGAGCCCCCGGTCCCTCCAGGGGGCCGGGGGCTCAGGCAGGGCCGGGCCTGGCGCAGGGTCAGTACCGCAGGCGCCGGGCGCGGAGCAGCATCACCAGACCGGACGCGGCCAGCAGCACGCCGAGGGCGGCGGGCCACAGGCTGGCACCCGTCTCGGCGAGACCGCCGTTGCCCACCGCCTGCGGCTCCAGGTCCGCGGGCGGCGGCGTGGTCACGGCACCGGCCTGCGCCGGGGCGGACGTGCCGGTCTGCGGGGCCGCGCCGCCCGCCTGGGTGGCCGGGGCGGCGGAGTCGTCCCGCTTGGCCTGGCCGCCGTCGTTCTTGGTGGTGTTGGCCGGTGCGGTCGTCGCGTCGTCGCGCGGGGCCTCCACGGGGTTGGACTGCGCGGGCTGTTGCGCGGGCTGTTGCGCGGGGGCGCTGTCGGCGGGCTTCACCGGGCTGTCCCCGGCCGGCTCGCCGTTGTCCTGGCCTCCGTCGTTCTGGTTTCCGTTGTCCTGGTTTCCGTTGTCCTGGCCGCCGTTGTTCTGGCCGGGGTTCGCCGTGGCGTCATCGCCCTTGCCGCCGTCGTCCTGACCGCCGCCCTGGCCGCCTTCACCCTTGCCGCCGTCGTCCTGGCCGTTGTCACCCTGGCCGCCGCCCTGGCCCCCATCGCCCTTGCCGTCGTCGCCGGGGCCGCAGTCGCGGCCGGAGTTGATGCAGTCGACCATGGTCCGCATCAGGCCCTCGTCGAAGACGTTGATGAAGTCGCCGTGGTCGGTGACCGGCTTGTGCTGCTGCTCCGGGAAGGAGTCGACGGCGAACAGCGGGGTGCCCTTGCCGCCGTCGCCCAGGCTCGGCGCGTCCACGTCGTAGACGATCCGCTGGACGAGCTGCGGGATGGCCTTGAAGCCGCCGGGGCAGTTGCCCTGGGCGTCGGCGAAGGCCACGTGGGTGCGGTGGTTGGCGCTGTCGGCGTTACGGCCGTCCCAGCAGCTCTGGAAGCGGAAGCTGCGGACCACGTCGCTGCCCGACGGGCACAGCGGGTACTTGTCCTTGAGCTGCCGGTCCTCGAACCCGGTGCAGCTCCAGGAGGCGTTGGCGTTGGCGGGCCCGTTGACGAACGCCTTGGCGTCACCGGTGATGATGCGCAGCAGACGCGGCATCTCGGCGACCTGGCCGCTCGGGCTGCCGACGAAGGTCAGGGTGACCTCCTTGGGCGTGACGATCTCGCCCGCGTTGCCCTCGGTACCGCCGCCCGGCGCGCCCGCGTCCCGCTCCTGCTTGCCGTTCTGCAGACGCAGCACCGGCCAGTAGTACGTGGACCGGTCGCCCTGGTCGGCACAGCTCGTCTTGGCGTTCGCCAGGTCCTGGTCGCTGGCGAAGGCGGTGTTGGACTGGTTGCCGACGTAGTCGTGGAAGTGGTGGGCGCCGTTGGAGACACCGGGGGCCACGATCACGTTGTCCGAGTTGAACAGGCCGTTCTCGTTGACCCCGCACTCGGTGCGGAAGGTGCCGCCCGGGGGTGCTTTCGGGGCGTTGGGCTGCACGGACTTGATGTCCGTGTAGTCGGCCGCGACGGGGCCGTTGCCGCCCTGCCCGGTGCCGCCGTTCTGACCCTGCCCCTGCCCCTCTCCCTGGCCTTGCCCCTGGTTCTGGCCCTGGTCCCCGCCCGCGCTCTGCGAAGGCGCGGCCGAACCCTGCTGCTCGCCGCCCGCGGCGTTCTCGGCGGGGCGCAGGGAGCAGGGGGCGAGCGCTTCGAGCTGGTCCGGGCGGTTCCCCGCCCGGCCGATGGCGTCGGCGATACGGCCGAGGGTCGCCGTCCGCTTGTCCTTCAGCGGGTTCATCACGGAGTTGTCGGCGGCCGAGGGGTCCTGCCGGAGCGCGTCGGCCGACTGCTGCAGCCGCTGGTACGCCTCCGCGATCTGCTGGTCCAGCTGGGCCAGCTCGCGGTCGACGTCCGCGCGGGCCGCCTCCGGTACGTCGGTCAACTGCGCGCCCACGTCGGGGCAGTCGACGGTGGCCATGCCGGCCGACCTGAGCTGAGCGTTCACCCCGTCGCCGGAGCCCTGTCCGCCCCAGCCGCCTTCGCCGGCCGACGCGTAGACGTTCGCCGCGACGAGGCCTCCGCCGCCGAGCATCAGCGCGACCGCGGCGAAGGTCACGCGTCGTGCGCCGGTCGGGCGCCTGCGCCTGTTCGGTTCCAAGATCGTCCCCTGCGGGTCGTGGTCGGTGGGGGGCATGTGGCGCCCCACCCCCTTACGCGGGGCGACGCCGACGCGTTCACGCCGGGCCGGAATTCTTGGCCAACTCTCAAGAGGGACGGGTCATATGGGACGCCTCGCACCTCACGAGCCCTTCCGCACAGTCCAGTTGGCGACGGAGGCGCACAGTCTGCCCGCCCGAACATCGCGGCGAACATCACAAATACGTATCGGACATTCCACCCGTCGACCTTCACACGAGTGACACAAGTTGGCTAGGTTGACGCCAGGCCGCCCGGCTCCACCGTTCCAGTGAGCCCGCAGCGGCGTCCGGCACGGGAGATCGACCGACTTCCGGGCGCGTCGTGCCGACTGCCCCGCGGGGCGAGGAAGGAGTCGTCTCTCATGGCGCCGGAGAGTCACGAAGAGGTTCGGCAGCGGATCGACTCCCTCTACGCACGGGCTGAAACCGCGACGGGCAACTACAACGCCACCCGCGCGATGGCGGCGGCCACCCGCAAGCGGGGCGTCCCGCTCGCCAAGCGGTCCGGCGGCCGTCAGGACCCGGCGCTGGACGCGGTGACCCGCCAGTGGTTCGACGCGGCCCGCGTCAAGCTCGGCCCGATCGTGCCCGCGGCCCTGCCCGCCGACCGGATGCTCGACAACTCCCCTGCGGAAGAGCGCACTTGGACCGCCGAGGAGCTGGGCCTGCCCGCACCCGCACCGGAGCGGCCCGCCCTGCCCGCCGGAACCGCGCAGCGCCCCGTGGCTGAGCTGACGGGCGGCCCGTCCACCCCGGCCCTGGACGCGGGAACGGCGACCGCACTCCCCCCGGCCGCCCCCGTGGCGGCACTCCCGCCCGCACCGGCCGCCCAACTCCCGCCGAGCGTGGCGGAGTCGGCACCCCCGGCCCTGCCCACCGCCGGACCGGACCTGACCGGACCGGACCTCGCCGGCCTGGGCATGGCGGGGCCGGGCATGGCGAGCACGGGCATGGCCGGGCCGGGCATCGCTGGGCCGGGCATGGCGAGCACGGGCATAGCCGGGCCGGGCATTGCTGGACCGGGCATGGCGGGTCTGGGCATGGCGGGTCAGGACCTCGCCGGCCTGGGCATGGCGAGCACGGGCATCGCGGGCACGGACATCGCGGGCGGCACGGCCATCGCCGCGCCGGCGCCGCTCGGAGGTGCCCCCGGAGTGCTGCCGGTCACGCCCGCCGGGCCCCGGCGCACCGCCCCCGCCGACCTCAAGGCGGGCAACCGCCGCAAGCTCGCCTCCGCCAAGGACATGCTGTCCCGCCACGCCTGGACCCCCGCCCCGGGGCAGGCGCGGGGAGGCGACGCCCGCCAGGCGCCCGCACCGGGCGCCGTACAGACTGCCGCGCCGGGGATCGCCAGCTCCGGCGCGGCGCCTACACCGGCCGCCCCCGCCGGACCGTGGACGGCACCGGTCGTGGACACCGGCCCGCTGACGTACCCGGTCCCGGACGCGACGGGGGACACCGGCTCGCTGCCGTACCCGATCCCCGGGCCTCTCAGCGACACCGGCGGCCTGAGCTATCTGGCGCCGGCGCCGCAGACCGACACCGGCACGCTGCCCGCCGTCGACACCAGCGCCTTCGCCTACCCGCCCGCCTCCGTGCCCGGCTACGACACCGGCGCCTTCCCGGCTGCGGCCGCGCTGGCGCCCACGTACGACACCGGGGCCTTCCCGGCGGTACCTCCGGTGGCGGAGGCGGCCCCGGCCCCGACTCCGGTGTTCGACACGGGAGCGTTCCCGGCTGCTCAGGCGGCGGCACCCACGCCCACCCCTGGGTTCGACACGGGAGCGGCGTTCCCGGCGGTGGCCCAGGCACCTGCCCCGGCCCAGGCTCCGGCTCCGGCTCCGACCTACGCAACAGACTCCTTCCCGGCGGCACCCGCGTTCCAGCCCGCGCCCGCGGCCCAGACCGCCCCGGCACCTATGCCCGCACCCACGCCCGCCCCGGCCCCCACCCCCGCCTACGCCCCCGGAACGGGACCCGCCCCCACCCCCCAGCCCCCCGCCTTCAGCACAGGCACCTTCCCCTCCGCCTCCTCCGCCCGCCCGGCCGGGGAGTCCGCCCACGCCGTGCGTGCCGCCAAGGCCATCGCCTTCGCGGCCGCGCAGGTCGGCAAGCCGTGCGTCTGGGGTGCCACCGGGCCCGACTCGTTCGACTGCTCCAGCCTCACCCAGGGCGCGTGGCGGGCGGCCGGGGTCGAGCTGCCGCGGTCCGCGCACGAGCAGGGGGCGGCCGGGACCGAGGTGGCGCTCGGCGCCGCGCTCCCCGGCGACCTGGTGCTGTTCTTCGAGGACGACCGGCACGTGGGTCTGTACGTCGGCAACGGCGCCATGATCCACGCTCCGGGGCCCGGCGCGGCCATCCGCGAGGAGTCCGTGTACGGCGCCGGTGAGAGTGCGATCCACCGGGTGATCAGGCCGGCCTGATTGCCCATAAAACCTGTTTATGAGCCCATAGACCGGACCCGTGTACTAACTTAGGGCTGCCTTAGCTTAGGCTTCCTGATCGAGTCGCCTGTCCACGCTCGAAGGGAACCTGATCATGCCGCGCCCCCTGCGGGTAGCCATCGTCGGAGCCGGCCCCGCCGGGATCTACGCCGCCGACGCCCTGCTGAAGTCCGAGACGGCCGCCGACCCCGGCGTGTCCATCGACCTCTTCGAGCGGATGCCCGCCCCGTTCGGCCTGATCCGCTACGGCGTGGCTCCCGACCACCCGCGCATCAAGGGCATCATCACCGCCCTGCACCAGGTGCTCGACAAGCCGCAGATCCGCCTCTTCGGCAACGTCGACTACGGCAACGACCTCAGCCTGGACGACCTCCGCGCCTTCTACGACGCGGTGATCTTCTCCACGGGCGCCATGGCCGACCGCGAGATGTCCGTCCCCGGCATCGACCTGGACGGCTCCTACGGCGCGGCGGACTTCGTGTCCTGGTACGACGGCCACCCCGACGTCCCGCGCACCTGGCCGCTGGAGGCCGAGAAGGTCGCCGTCCTGGGTGTCGGCAACGTCGCCCTGGACGTGGCCCGCGTCCTGGCCAAGACGGCGGACGAGCTGCTCCCCACGGAGATCCCGCAGAACGTCTACGACGGCCTGAAGGCGAACAAGGCCCTCGAAGTCCACGTCTTCGGCCGCCGCGGCCCGGCGCAGGCGAAGTTCAGCCCGATGGAGCTGCGCGAGCTGGACCACTCCCCCAACATCGAGGTCATCGTCGACCCCGAGGACATCGACTACGACGCGGGCTCCATCGAGACCCGGCGCGGCAACAAGCAGGCCGACATGGTCGCCAAGACGCTGGAGAACTGGGCGATCCGCGACGTCGGCGACCGCCCGCACAAGCTGTTCCTGCACTTCTTCGAGTCCCCGGCGGAGATCCTCGGCGAGGACGGCAAGGTCGTCGGCCTGCGCACCGAGCGCACCGCCCTGGACGGCACCGGCAACGTCAAGGGCACCGGCGAGTTCAAGGACTGGGACGTCCAGTCGGTCTACCGCGCGGTCGGCTACCTCTCCGAGAAGCTGCCCAAGCTGCCCTGGGACCTTCAGACGGGCACCGTCCCGGACGAGGGCGGCCGGGTCATCGAGGAGGGCGGCGCGCACCTGTCGTCCACGTACGTCACGGGCTGGATCAGGCGCGGCCCGGTCGGCCTGATCGGCCACACCAAGGGCGACGCCAACGAGACGGTGGCCAACCTGCTGGCGGACCACGCCGCCGGCCGGCTGCAGACCCCGTCCGCGCCCGAGCCGGAGGCGGTGGAGGCGTTCCTCGCCGAGCGGAACGTCCGCTTCACCACCTGGGACGGCTGGTACAAGCTGGACGCCGCCGAGCGCGCCCTCGGCGAGCCGCAGGGCCGCGCCCGCGTGAAGCTCGTCGAGCGCGAGGACATGCTCCGGGAGAGCGGCGCCTGAGGCCCCGCCCGTAGCGGCCCCCGCCCGGCGCGAGACCCCGACGAGACCTCTTGTCGGGGTCTCGCGCTACCCGCCCCGTGAGGGGGGCGCGGGAGGCTCGCCGGGGCGCGCACCACCGCGCGCACCCCCGGCCGACGCGCCACCCCCGGCCCCCGGCGCCCCGGCGGCGGGACCGAGCGGTGATACTGGAACGCGCACCGGCCTCCACCAGCAGATTGGCTCATGTCGAACTCCGCCACCGACCGCGCCCCTGTCCCGCAGACCCTCTGGGCGGCCCGCGGCCGTCACACCGGCCCCGACCCCGACGACGTCGTACGCCGTACCCTCCGCCGCCACCGCACGAGCGGGGATCTGGACGACTTCACCGAACCGTCCGCGCCCGAGGGCTCCCCGCACCGCGTCTTCGAGGCGCGCTGGCGCGCCGGGGGAAAGGTCACCGTGCGGGCCCGGCTCACCCTCGCAGCGCTCCCGGAGCGGCCGGGTCACGAGTGGACGCTCGTCGCGGAGGCCGAGGAGCCGTGGCGGGCGGAGTGGCCCTCACCGGCCACGCTGTTCTGGCCGGAGGACGGCGTCTCCGGCGGTGACGGCGACTGGGACCAGCACCCGACGGTGTCCGGTCTGCGCTTCCGGCAGGTGAACGCGCTGCCGCTGGACGACAAGGAGATGCGCCGGCGGCTGCGCGACGCGGCCCGTGAGGCGTGGTGCGTCAACCTGGTCGTGCACGAGGCGATGACGCCGGACGAGCGCGGCAGACTGCCGCTGGCGCGGCTGCTGCCGCCGGGGCTGCGGCACCGGGTGATCGAGCACCGGGCGACTCCGCAGCAGTTCCGGGCGGTGAACTGGGCGCTGAAGGATCTCGGGGTCGAGGTGCCGCGCGGCGGCGCCGTGCTGCTGCCCTGGGACCCGGCACCGGCCGGGTACGACCGGCAGGCGTACAGCGTGCGCAGTGTCTTCCTGGACGGCTCCGAGCCCGCCGAGCTGTTCACGGCCCTGCGGGACTTCGCCGCGCTGCCCCGGCCGCGGCCCCGCGGGCTCGGCGAGGCGCTGACCGGTCTGCGGGAGAACTGGACGCTGATGACCGCGCGGGAGGAGCTGGAGCGGGAGCGGCGCCGGGTCGAGCGGTACCGGGAGGCGCTGGAGGCGATGACGAAGTCGCGGGACCTGTACCGGGAGGCCGCCGAGCAGGCCCACGAGGCGCTGGCCGCGTACCGGGACACCCCGCTGCCCGTCCTTCCCCAGCAGCGGCCCTCGGCGCGCAACCAGTCGCCGCTGCAGCAGCTCACCCGGTCCTTCGAGCGGCTGCGGCTCCCGGCGTGGGCGCAACGGCCCGAGGCCGGCGAGGGGATGCCCCGCTCGGCGCCCGGTTCCGGGCCCGAGGCCGCCGGGGAGGCTTCCGGTTCCGTGTCCGCGGCCGGGGACGGCGACCGGGTGTGACCGGGCGACTGCCGTGCGCGGGAGCGGGCAGTAGCTGAAGGGCGGCGGGACGAGCGCCGGCTGAGGAGGGGAACTGTGGACGGGAGCACGATCGTGCTGGTGGGGGCCGCCGTCGCGGCGGCGGCCGTACTGGTGCTGGCCGTCGTACTGCTGGTGCGGCTGGTGCGGACCCGGCGCGCGCTGCGCGACGCGGGGCTGCCCACCGGGCCGCGCTGGGTCTTCTGGGGTGCCGTCCTCTATCTGGTGCTGCCGACCGACCTGCTGCCGGACCCGGTCTACCTGGACGACATAGGCGTCCTGCTGCTGGCGCTGCGCAGCCTGCGCGCCGCGCGGCCGCTGACCGGGAAGACGGGCGGCCTCTGAGCGGTGTCCGGCGGCGAGGGGCGGTTCGACGGGTTCGGCGGGTCCGGTACGGGTTTCTCCCGGCCGGGTGAGCGCGGGGCCGGCGCAGGTGAGCGCGGCGCGGCCGCTGCGGGCCCCCCACCTCGGGGGATGGCCTCGCCTGACGGAGCGCGGCAGTGTAGACATGGGCACATGGTGCGACTGCCCGGCCGACCCGACACGCGGGCGCCCCGTACGTCCGGGCTTCCGCGCGCGCCCTTCGGGGCGCGGCATCCGGGCGCGGGGAACGGCGACGGCACGCCGCCCGGAGCGCTGCGCTCCGCGACGACGGGACGCAGCCTGGCGGGACAGGTGTTCCTGCTCCAGGTCGTGATCGTGCTGCTGCTGGTGGTCGCGGCCGTGGTGGCGCAGGTGCTCCAGGTACGGCACGACAGCGAGCTGGAGGCACGCAACCGTTCGCTGTCCGCCGCCGGTGCCTTCGCCAACGCCCCCGGTACGGCGGCCGCGCTGCGCGCGCCGGACCCGACGGCCGTGCTCCAGCCCTCCGCGGAGGCCGCCCGCAAGGCGACCAAGGTGGACTTCATCGTCGTGATGAACACCGAGGGCATCCGCTACACCCACCCCGACCCGGACCGCATCGGCAAGAAGTTCGTCGGCACCATCGGACCCGCCCTGCACGGGGACACGGTGGTGGAGGAGCTGACCGGGACGATAGGGCCGCTGGTGCAGGTGGTGGTGCCGGTCCGGGACTCGGGCGGCAGGGTGGTGGGGCTGGTGTCGGCCGGCATCACCACGGCGCACGTCGGCGGCGCGGCCGACCAGCAGCTCCCGCTGCTGCTCGCGGCGGCCGCGGCGGCGCTCGCGCTGGCCACGGCGGGCACGGCCCTGGTCAGCCGCCGTCTGCTGCGCCAGACGCACGGCCTGGGCCCCTACGAGATGACCCGGATGTACGAGCACCACGACGCGGTGCTGCACGCGGTCCGCGAGGGTGTTCTGATCGTCGGCGGGGACGGCAGGCTGCTGCTGGCCAACGACGAGGCGCACCGGCTGCTGGACCTGCCCGAGGACGCCGAGACGCGCAATGTGCTCGACCTCGGCCTGGACGACGAGACGGCCGGGCTGCTCGCCTCCGGCCGGGTCGCCACCGACGAGGTGCATCTGGTCAAGGACCGGCTGCTGGCCATCAACCAGCGCCCCACCGACCTGCGCGGCGGCCCGCCCGGCAGTGTCACCACGCTGCGGGACTCCACCGAGCTGCGCGCGCTGTCGGGCCGCGCCGAGGTGGCCCGTGAGCGGCTGAACATGCTGTACGACGCCGGGGTGGGCATCGGCACGAGCCTCGACGTGGGCCGCACGGCGGAGGAGCTGGCCGAGCTGGCGGTGCCCCGGTTCGCGGACTACGTCACGGTGGACCTGTTCGAGCCGGTGCTGAAGGGCGAGGAGCCCAAGCCGGGCACCGAGCTGCGGCGGGCGGCGTCCAGCGGCATCCGCAAGGACGCCCCGCTGTATCCGCTGGACGAGCGCATCCGGTTCGTCCCCACCTCGCCCCAGGCGCGCAGCCTTGCCACCGGGCAGTCCGTGGTGGAGCCGGACCTGCGCGAGGCGCCGGGCTGGCAGGCGCAGGACCTGGAGCGGACCGAGCAGATCGTGGACTACGGCATCCACTCGCTGATCACGGTGCCGCTGCGGGCGGGCAGCCTGGTGCTGGGGGTGGCGAACTTCTGGCGCTCGGAGAAGCCGCAGCCGTTCGACTCCGAGGATCTGGCGCTGGCGGACGAGCTGGTCGCGCGGGCGGCGGTGTCCATCGACAACGCCCGCCGCTACACCCGTGAGCACAGCATGGCGGTGACGCTCCAGCGCAGTCTGCTGCCGCGTACGCTGCCCGCGCAGGACGCGCTGGAGATCGCCTACCGGTATCTGCCCGCGCAGTCCGGGGTGGGCGGCGACTGGTTCGACGTGCTGCCGCTGCCGGGCGCCCGGGTGGCGCTGGTGGTGGGCGACGTCGTGGGGCACGGGCTGCACGCGGCGGCCACGATGGGCCGGCTGCGCACGGCGGTGCACAACTTCTCCGCGCTGGACCTGCCGCCGGACGAACTGCTGGGTCTGCTGGACGAGCTGGTGGCGCGCCTGGACCAGGACGAGACCCCGGAGGACGGCGCGGCAGCCGTCACCGGAGCGACCTGCCTGTACGCGGTCTACGACCCGGCCTCCCGGCGCTGCACCATCGCGCGGGCCGGTCATCTGCCGCCCGCGCTGGTCTCCCCGGACGGCTCGGTGGAGTTCCCGGACGTGCCGGCCGGTCCCCCGCTGGGCCTGGGCGGGCTGCCGTTCGAGACGGCCGATCTGGTGCTGCCGGAGGGCAGCCGTCTGGTGCTGTACACGGACGGTCTGGTGGAGGACCGCGAGCGGGACATCGACGAGGGCCTGGAGCTGCTGCGCGACGCGCTGCGGCACGCGCCGGGCGCCTCCCCGGAGGAGACGTGCCGCGTCGTCCTGGACCGGCTGCCGGTCCGGCCCGCGGACGACGTCGCGCTGATCGTGGCCGAGACCCGCGTCCTGGGCGCGGACCAGGTGGCCCGGTGGGAGGTGCCCGCCGACCCGGCGGCCGTCTCGGAGGTACGCGCCGAGGTGACCCGCAGGCTCGCCGAGTGGGACCTCGAGGAGCTGACGTTCACCACGGAGCTGATCCTGAGCGAGCTGGTCACCAACGCCATCCGCTACGGCCGCGGCCCCATCGGCGTACGCCTGCTGCGGGGCCGTTCGCTGATCTGCGAGGTCTCCGACGGCACGACGACCTCCCCGCACCTGCGCTACGCGGCGAGCACGGACGAGGGCGGCCGCGGCCTCTTCCTGGTCGCCCAGCTCTCCGACCGCTGGGGCACCCGTTACACCCCCACCGGCAAGATCATCTGGGCGGAACAGCCCCTGCCGTGAGCCCCGCTCCCGTGCGCGCGAACAAGGCCGCGCTCGCTCAGCCCAGCGCCTTGTCCAGGTTGAAGGCCGCGCTGATCAGGGACAGGTGGGTGAACGCCTGCGGGAAGTTGCCCTGTTGTTCGCCGGTGCGGCCGATCTCCTCGGCGTAGAGGCCGAGATGGTTGGCGTAGGTGAGCATCTTCTCGAAGGCCAGGCGGGCTTCGTCCACGCGGCCCGCGCGGACCAGGGCCTCGACGTACCAGAAGGAGCAGATGGAGAAGGTGCCCTCGTCGCCGCGCAGGCCGTCGGGACTGGCCTCCGGGTCGTAGCGGTAGACGAGGGAGTCGGAGACCAGGTCCTCGGTGAGGGCGTCGAGGGTGGAGAGCCATTTAGGGTCCGTCGGCGCGATGAACTTGGCCAGCGGCATCATCAGCACGGACGCGTCGAGCACGTCGCTGTCCTCGCACTGGGTGAAGGCGCCACGCCGGGCGGACCAGCCGCGGTCCATGATGCGGCGGTAGATGTCGTCGCGGGAGCGGCGCCAGCGGGGCAGGTCGGCGGGCAGGCCACGGCGGTTGGCGAGGCGGATGGCGCGTTCGATGGCGACCCAGCACATCAGCCGTGAGTACAGGAAGTTCTTGCGGCCGCCCCGGGTCTCCCAGACCCCCTCGTCCGGCTGGTCCCAGTGGTCGCAGACCCAGGTGACCAGCTGGCACACGTCGTCCCACTGGGCGCTGGAGATGGGCTGGGCCCACTTGTCGTAGAGGTAGATGGAGTCGATCAGGGCGCCGTAGATGTCGAGTTGGAGCTGCGCGGCGGCGGCGTTGCCCACCCGGACCGGTGCCGAGCCCAAATAGCCTTCCAGGTGCGGAAGTTCGCGCTCGTCGAGTTCGGCGCGCCCGTCGATGCCGTACATGATCTGCAGGGGGCCCTCGGTCGCGCCGTCGCCGGGGCTGATGTGGGTGGTGAGGAAGCGCATGAACGCTTCCGCCTCGCCGGTGAAGCCGAGGCGGAGGAGGGCGTAGACGGCGAAGGCGGCGTCGCGGACCCAGACGTAGCGGTAGTCCCAGTTGCGCTCGCCGCCGAGCTGTTCGGGCAGGCTGGTGGTGGGAGCGGCGACGATGGCGCCGGTGGGGGCGTAGGTGAGCAGCTTCAGGGTGAGCGCGGAGCGGTGCACCATCTCGCGCCAGCGGCCCCGGTAGCGGGACTGGGTGAGCCAGTGGCGCCAGTAGGCGACGGTGGCGTTGAACTCGTTCTCGGCCTCGGCGTGCGCGCAGCCGCGCGGGGCGATCTCGCCGCCCGCCTGGTCCAGGGCGAACACCGCCGTTTCGCCCTCGCCCAGCTTGAACTCGGCGCGCGCGTCGAGCGCGTCGCACTCCATGGCCACGGTCGCGGTGAGCGCGAGGGAGTGCTCCCGGGCGTCGAACCGCAGCCGCCCGTCCTCCTCGCACAGGGTGTGCGGTTCGGCGCCGTACCCGAAGCGGGGAGCGACCAGCGCGCGGAACGGCACGGTGCCGCGTACGCAGACCACGCGGCGGATCAGCCGGTGCCGGGACTCCTCGCCGGGCCGCTCGATCCCGACCGGCATGAAGTCCTGGACCTCGCCGACGCCCTCCTCGGTGAAGAAGCGGGTGATCAGCACGTTGGTGTCGGGGAAGTAGAACTGCTTGGTGTGCGCGGGGACGGAGGCGGCCAGCTCGAAGCGGCCGCCGCGCTCGGCGTCCAGGAGCGCGGCGAACACGCTGGGCGCGTCGAAGGACGGTGAGCAGTACCAGTCGATGGTGCCGTCGCTGCCGACGAGCGCGACACTGCGCAGGTCGCCGATGAGACCGTGCTCGGCGATCGGCAGGTAGCGGTGGCGCTGCCGGGTCTCCTGCTGGAAGGGCGTCTCGGCCATCGCTGCGGCCTCCCGGTGAGGTGTACGGCTGCACCTCCAGCGTAGGACGCTCCGGATGCGCGCGGCGCCCGGGCGGCCGATGGTGGGGAGTGTGCCCCGTTCGGCGGCACCGGCACGGATGCGCCCATCCGGACCGAGGAGGAGAGCATCATGTCGAGTTCCACGCCCGAAGAGTCCCGGTCGGCCGACGACCACTGCACCCCTGACGCCCTGCTGCACACCGCCCCGGCCAGGGACGTCACGCCGGAGGACCTGGTGATGGCGGCCGGCAGGGACGTCACCCCGAAGACCTTGGACTGGGCCCGCCGCAAGCTGGAGACGGAGGGCACTGCGGCCATCGAGAAGCTGCTGCCCTAGGCGTCCTGAAGAGCGGCCGCCCCCTGGAACCGCGTCACAGCGCCTTGCGGCGCAGCAGCACGGCGAGGGTGACGAGGCCGGGGGTCAGCGGCAGCCAGACGGTCAGCATGCGGTAGCCGAGGACGGCGGACGCCGCCGTCGCGGCGGGCGCGCCGGACGTGGCGAGCGCGAGGACGAGCGCCGCGTCCAGCGAGCCCAGCCCGCCGGGCGTGGGCAGCAGGGCGGCCGCGCCGCTGGCGGCGAGGTACAGCAGCGCCACTTCCGGGGCGGGCAGCGGCAGCGTGACGGCGCGCGCCACCGCGACCAGTACCGCGCAGTGCAGGGACGCGAAGGCGAGGGAGCCGCCCCACAGGGCGACGGCCCGCCCCGGCCGGGCGTGCACGGCCCGTACGTCGGCCATCAGGGCGCCCAGTGCCCGGCGGCAGCGCGGCCACAGCGGCCCGGCGGCCACCCCCGCGATCAGCGCCAGTGCGCCGAGCGCGCCGAGCAGCCACGCCAGGGGCAGTTGCGGCACGCGCAGCAGCCCCGGGCAGAACGGGACGAGCAGGGCGATCAGCGCGAGCCGGGCCACTCCCCCGGCGCCGCCCTTGACGGCGAGCGCTCCGGCGGAGCGGCCCATGGGCAGCCCGCAGCGCAGCAGGAACCGCAGGTTCACCGCCCCGGCGCCGATCCCGGCGGGCAGCAGATGATTGGCGGCACCGGCGGCGAACTGGGCCGCGACGAGCCGGACGCCGGGCAGCCGTTCGAGGACCGCGCCCTGCTGGGCGACCGCGGAGGCCGCCCAGGTCCCGACGGCGGCGGCCGCCCCGACGGACAGCCAGACCTGGTCGGCCAGCGCGAGCCGCACCGCACCGCCGCGCACGGTGGGCCAGTGCCGCTGGGTGAGGTAGGCGAGGAAGAGCAGTACGCAGAGCAGCAGGGCGGCCTGCCACGCCACGCCCCGCAGGCGGGGCCGCGGGGCGCCGGGCGGAAGCGGGGGCGCCCCGGGAGCCAGGCCCTCGCGGGCGGTGCCGGTGTCCGGCATCGGCACCCCCTCCCCCTCCGGCACGAGACGCGCCCGCCACCGGCGTCCGGGAGAACCGGACTCCGGGGCGGAATCACGGTCAAGCTAACCCGGATCGGCGCCGTTCGCCGCGCGCGTTCCGCCATCCGGTGGCGCCCCCGCGCGCCGCGAGGCGGGCGACGTGTCCCGTGCGGGCGCGCCCGGCCGGAGCGGACCGGGCCGCTCAGAGCCCCTTGGGCACCCGGTGGGGCGGCTGCTCCGGTGTCGGCCGGTGCGTGAGCGGCGGCACGGTCCGCACGGCGGGTTCGTCGGCCTCCAGCGCGACGGTCTCCCCGTGGTGCTCGATGATCAGCGGCGGCCCTTCGAGCAGCGTGTACGTCGTCTTGTCCGACCCGATCTCCACGCGCAGCCGCCTCCCCCGGAACTGCAGGTGGAAGGCGAGCCGGCGCAGCCGTTCGGGGAGGCGGGGGGCGAAGCTCATCCCGGCCGGGCCCTCCAGCACCCGCCGCATGCCGCCGAACCCGGCCACCAGCGCCATCCAGGTCCCGGCCAGCGAGGCGATGTGCAGTCCGTCGCGGGTGTTGTGCTCCAGGTCGTGCAGGTCCATCAGCGCCGCCTCGGAGGTGTAGGCGTAGGCGAGCCGCAGGTGGCCCGCCTGGGCGGCGATGACGGCCTGGCAGCAGGCGGACAGGGAGGAGTCGCGGACGGTCAGCGGCTCGTAGTAGGCGAAGTTGCGGGCGACCTGCTCCTCGTCGAAGAAGGAGGCGCAGGTGTACATCGCGAGGACCAGGTCGGCCTGTTTGACGACCTGTTTGCGGTAGAGGTCGAAGTACGGGTAGTGCAGCAGCAGGGGGTAGTGCTCGGCGCGGGTCCCCGCGAAGTCCCAGCGCTGGTAGCGGGTGAAGCCGGCGTTCTGCTCGTGGACGCCGAGTTCGTCGTTGTAGGGGATGTTCATCGCGTCGGCCGCGTCCCGCCAGGCCGCGCTCTCCTCCTCGTCGGCGCCGAGCCGGTGCGCCTCGTCGGGGTAGCGCTCCACCACGTCGGCGGCGGCGAGCAGGTTCTGCCGCGCCATCAGGTTGGTGTACGTGTTGTCGTCGGCGACCGCGCTGTACTCGTCGGGCCCGGTGACGCCGTCGATGTGGAAGGCGCCGTGGTGGTCGTGGTGGCCCAGCGAGCGCCACAGCCGGGCGGTCTCCACCAGCAGCTCCATGCCCACCTCGCGCTCGAAGCGGACGTCCCCGGTGGCCTCGACGTAGCGCACGACGGCGTCGGCGATGGCGGCGTTCACGTGGAAGGCGGCGGTGCCCGCGGGCCAGTAGGCCGAGCCCTCCGAGCCCTCGATGGTCCGCCAGGGGAAGGCGGCGCCGCCGAGCCCGAGCTGGGCGGCGCGTTCCCTGGCGGCGTCCAGGGTGTTGTGGCGCCAGCGCAGCGCTTCCGCCACGGCGCGCGGGGCGGTGTGGGTGAGCAGCGGCAGGACGAACATCTCGGTGTCCCAGAAGGCGTGCCCGTCGTAGCCGGAGCCGGTGAGGCCCTTGGCGGGGATGGCGCGCTGCTCGGCGCGCGCACCGGCCTGGAAGACGTGGAACAGGGCGAAGCGGACGGCCTGCTGGATCTCCTCGTCGCCGTGCACCTCGACGTCGGCGCGGGCCCAGAAGTCGTCCAGGCATTCGCGCTGGTCGGCGAGCAGCCCTTCCCAGCCGTCGTGCGAGGCGGCGGCGAGGGCGGCGTCGACCTGGTCGGCCATGGCGGGCAGGGAGCGGGTGCCGGACCAGCCGTGCGCGACCAGCTTCTCCACCCGCAGGGTGTGGCCGGGCTCCAGGACGGAGGTGACGGTGAGCCGGGCGACGTCGGTGCCGCTCTCGCTGCGGCTGGTGGTGCGGCCGGGCCCGGTGATCACATGGTCGGCGCCGACGGCGACCCTGAGTCCGCTGCGCTTGGTGCGGTGCACCAGCCGCAGCCGCTCACCGGAGGCGAAGCCGTCCTCCTGCTCCAGCGGGGAGCGCGGGGTCATCGCGGCGCGGGGGTCGCCGTTGGGTTCGGGCAGGCTCTCGTTGGCGACCAGCTCGGACTGGATCACGACCCGGCTGGGGCGGCCGACGGCCTCCACCTCGTAGGCCACGGCGGCCACCGCGCGCTGGGTGAGGGAGACCAGCCGGGTGGAGCGCACCCGGACCGTGGACCCGGCGGGGCTGGTCCACTCGCAGGTGCGCTCCAGCACCCCGCGCCGCATGTCGAGGACGCGCTCGTGGGAGACGAGGCGGCCGTAGCGCAGGTCGAAGGGCTCGTCGTCGACCAGCAGGCGCAGGATCTTGCCGTTGGTGATGTCGATGACGCTCTGCCCGGACTCCGGGTAGCCGTACCCGGCCTCCGCGTAGGGCAGCGGGTGCACCTCGTGCACGCCGTTGAGATAGCTGCCGGGCAGGCCGTGCGGCTCGCCCTCGTCGAGGTTGCCGCGCCATCCGATGTGCCCGTTGGACAGCGCGAAGACCGACTCGCTCTGGGCGAGCACGTCGAGATCGAGGTCCGTCTCGCGCACGTGCCAGGGCTCGACCGTGTACGACCGTTCGTTGATCACCTCTTGCCTCCCAGCTCGGCGAGGTCATTCACGACGATATGCGCGCCGTGCGCGTACAGCGCGTCGGCCTGGCCGGTCCGGTCCAGTCCGACGACGTATCCGAAGCCCCCGGCGCGGCCGGCGTCCATCCCGGCGAGCGCGTCCTCGTAGACGGCGGCCCGTTCCGGGGGTACGCCCAGGTCCTTCGCGGCGGCCAGGAAGGTGTCGGGGCTGGGCTTGCCCGGCAGGTCGCGCTCGGCGGCGACCACGCCGTCGATGCGGACGTCGAAGAGGTCCTCGGCGCCGATGGAGCGCAGCACGTCCCGGCAGTTGGCACTGGAGGAGACGATGGCGGTGGCCAGGCCGGCCTCGCGCACGGCGGCCAGGTAGCGCAAGGTGCCCTCGTACGCCTCGACGCCGTCGGTGCGGATCTTCTCCAAGAGGAGTTCGTTCTTGCGGTTGCCGAGGCCCCGCACGGTCCGCGCGTCCGGCGGGTCGTCGGGGGTGCCCTCGGGGAGCCGGATGCCGCGGGAGGCGAGGAAGGAGCGGACGCCGTCGGCGCGGGGGCGGCCGTCCACGTACTCGTCGTAGTCGGCGACCTCGTCGAACGGCCGCGCGTCGGGGCCCTCGTGGTCGCGGAGGAAGGCGTCGAAGGTCTCCTTCCAGGCGGCGGCGTGCACGACGGCCGTCTTGGTGACCACTCCGTCGAGGTCGAACAGGCACGCCTGGATGGTGTCGGGCAGTCCGAGCTGAGTCATACCCTGCTCCCTTCCCCGGATCGGGCACGGCGATCACGCCCGTCGGAGCGGAAACCCGGCGCCCCTCCGGCCGCCGCGCGCACGCCCGGTGGCACACTCTGCTGCATGCCGCCGACCTTCGACGATCTCCTCCTCCGCGCCCGCAGCCTGGTCAGGGACCGACGGCGCGCGATCCTCGGCATCGCGGGCGGTCCGGGCGCGGGCAAGACGACCCTCGCCCGGCACCTGGTGCGCGCCCTGAACGCCGACGGGCCGCCCTGGGCCGCGCATGTGCCGATGGACGGCTTCCACCTGGCCGACGCGGAGCTGGACCGGCTGGGGCGCCGGGACCGCAAGGGCGCCCCTGACACCTTCGACGCGGCCGGGTACGCGGCCCTGCTGCGGCGGCTGCGGGAGACCCCCGCCGACGCGGACGAGGTGGTGTACGCGCCCGCCTTCGAGCGGGACCTGGAGCAGCCGGTGGCGGGCTCGGTCCCGGTGCCGCCGTCCGCGCGGCTGGTGGTGACCGAGGGCAACTACCTTCTGCTGCGGGAGGGTTCGTGGGCCGGCGTCCGGCCCCTGCTGGACGAGGTCTGGTACTGCGAGGTCGGCGAGCCGGAGCGGGTGCGGCGCCTGGTGGCCCGGCACGTGGAGTTCGGCAAGGAGCGCGCGGCGGCGGTGGCCTGGGTCATGGGCACCGACCAGCGCAACGCGGAGCTGATCGCGGCCACGCGGGACCGGGCCGACCTGGTGATACCGGCCTCGGCGCTGCCCGTACCCGACGGGAGCTGAACCGGCGCGGCCCTGGGGCCGTATCCGTGGGTGCGCGGCGGAGGGTCCGCCGAGGGGCCCGGCGGGGCGGTGGCACCGCCGGACGCGGGAACGGTGTGCCGACACGGTCCGTCAGCGGGGCCGGCCGCCGCCGGGACCGGTGCGGCCCGTGCCACCGTGGGGCGGATGATGGCGAGCGAACAGCACGGGGCCGTGGCCACCGCGACGGCCCCCGTACCCGCCTCCCCGCCCGCCCCGCTCCCCCGGGCCGGCCGGTGGGTCCGGCTGGTGCCGCTGCTGGTGCTGCTGCTCCTGGGCCAGATGGCGGCGGCGATGGTCACCACGGCGGTCCGGCAGACGCCCACCATCGACGAGCCGGTGTACGTGGTCACGGCCACCGACTATCTGCGCGAGCACCGGCTGCGCTACAACGCCGAGCACCCGCCGCTCGGCAAGCTGCTGATCGCGGCCGGGGTGGCGGTGGCCGCCCCGCACTACGACCCCGGCACGCCCGGCACCCAGGGCGACGCCGGCCGGCACCTGCTGTACGAGTCGGGCAACGACCCCTGGCGGCTGATGCTGTGGGCGCGGCTGCCGGTGATCGCGCTGACCCTGCTGTGCGGGCTGGTGGTGTTCGCGTTCGCGCGTGACCTGGCGGGCCCGGTCGCCGCCCTGGCGGCGCTCGCGCTGTACGCCTTCTCGCCGGACGTGATCGCGCACGGCTCGCTGGCCACCCTCGACCTGCCGATGACCGCCTTCCTGCTGACGTCGGTCTGGCTGCTGTGGCGGGCCCGCCTGCGGCCGCGGCCGTACGTGCCGCTCGCCGGGGCTGCGCTGGGCGCGGCGGTGGCGACCAAGATGAGCGCGCTGCCCGCGGTGCCGCTGCTGATGCTGCTGGCCGCCTGGTCGGTGTGGCACGCGCGGGCCGGGTCCGGGCGGCGGCGCAGGACGCTGTCGGCGCTCTCGGCGGGGAGCACCGTGCTGCTGGTGGCGCTGGCCGTCGTGTGGGCCGCGTATCTGGTGGTCGACCCCCGCCTCGGCTTCGACCCCGCCGAGGCGGTCCCGGCGCTGGCGGGCAAGCGGGCCCTGGTGAGCGGTCTGCTGCCGCTGCCGCCCGCGTTCGGGGCGGGGATGCGGATGCAGTTCGCGATGGAGTACTACCCGTGGGGCGGGTTCCTGTTCGGCCGGGTGTACACGGGCTCCCTCTGGTACTACCTGCCGGTGGCCCTGCTGGTGAAGACCCCGCTCGGGCTGCTGGCCCTGGGCGCGGCCGGTGCCGTGACCCTGGCGGCGGTGCCCCGGCTGCGTCCGGCGGCGCCGTATCTGCTGCTGCCGCCCGCGCTGCTGCTGGCGGTGGCCATGACGGGCGCGCGGGACTTCGGCACCCGGTACGCGCTGTTCGTGCCGGTGTCCCTGGCGGTGGCGGGAGGCTGTGCCGTCGTGTGGCGGCGCCGGTGGGCGCGGGCGCTGGCCGGGGTGCTGGTGCTGTGGGTGGCGGTGAGTTCGCTGCGGGCCTTCCCGTACTACCTGCCCTATGCCAACGAGGCGTTCGGCGGCCCGGCGCGCACGCACGAGCTGCTGCACGACTCCAACGTGGACTGGGGCCAGGACCTGGGGGCGCTCGCGGACCGGCTGCGGGAGCGGTATCCGGGCGAGCGGGTGTGGCTGGTGTACAAGGGCGCCGGTGTCCCGTCCTACTACGGCATCCACGCGGCCGACCCGCGTACCGTGCCGCCGGACCGGGTGCGGGGGCTGCTGGCGGTGTCGGACTCGGCCGTGGCCAAGGCCCAGGGGCGGCTGGCGGAGCTGATCCGTACGAGCCGGCCGGTCGGCGAGGTGGGCCACTCGATCACGCTGTACCGGCGCTGACCGGCCGGGCCGACTCGGCGGCCGGGCGGGGGCGGTGAGCTATGTTGATGCGTCGTGGGAGACAAAGTCGACGGTCCGGCGCCCTCGCCGCAGCAGGCGCGCGCCCAGGCATCCGCCATCACCTCGGGCGGGACGGCCACGGGCGCCGAGGCCGCGCCCGCCTCCCAGTTGCGGGCGCTGTTCGACGGGCCCCGGCTCTCCCCCGGACAGCGCCGGGTGGCGCGGTACCTGATAGACCACCTCACCGAGGCGGCGTTCCTGTCCATCACGGAGCTCGCCGACCGGGCGGGGGTCAGCCAGCCCTCGGTGACCCGGTTCGCGGCCGCCGTGGGTTTCAGCGGCTATCCGGCGCTGCGGGAGCGGCTCCAGTCGATCGCGCTGGGCGCGCTGGCGGGCGGCGCCGGCGAGGAGGACCGGGCCAACGAGCTGCAGGCGGCGGTGGACGCGGAGATCCAGAACCTGGAGCACCTGCGCCGCGACCTGGCCGACCCGGAGCGGGTGGTGCGGGTGGGCCGGGAGCTGTCGCGGTCCGCCCCGCTGACCGTGCTGGGCCTGCGCATCTCGGCCTCGCTCGCGGAGTACTTCGGCTACGCGGCCCGGCGCATCCACCCCGATGTGCGGCTGGTGACGCGGGGCGGCAGCGTGGCCTGCGACGCGCTGCTGCAGTCCCGTGAGGCGGGCGGCACCTGGGTGCTGGCGTTCGCCATGCCCCGGCACGCGCAGGAGACGCTGACCGCGCTGCGGGTGGCGCGGGAGGCGGGGCTGAAGGTCGCGCTGGTCACCGACCTGGCCCTGGGCCCGCTGGCGGAGGAGGCCGACGTCACCTTCGCCACCGGCACCGGTTCCCGGCTGGTCTTCGACTCCTACGCCGCGCCCGGCCTGCTGACGGCGGCGCTGCTGCAGGCGATGACCGACGCCGACCCCGAGCGCGCTCAGGCCCGGCTGGAGAAGTACGAGCAGGTCGCCGACCAGCAGCAGTTCTTCCTGCGGGACTGAGCGGGGACGGCTCGTCCCGCACCGGCAAGGATGAATGTTTTCATACGTCTTGAAAAGCGGTTGGCATATATAAATACTGCTCACGGATTCCGTGGCGGTCCCGTCCGGCCCGCCGGGGCCAGGGCCGCCCCCACCCGTCGGATCACCCTCTCCGACGACGAGGCACACCGGAAGCGATGAGCATGCCGATCACCACCACGCGCATCAGCCCCGACTGGCCCTGCCAGGTCAAGCCGCCGGGCAGCTACGACTGGGAACGCTCGGCGGCCAAGTGGCTGCGCGAACTGATCCCGGCGCGCTACGCCAGCTATCCGGCGCTGATCCGGCACCCCGTGCTGTTGGCCCGGCACGCCGGGCTCCAGGTGCAGCAGGAGATCAGGGTGGCGCGCACCGCGCTCCAGACCGCCCGCGCCGAACTGCCGATGCTCGGGCTGCCCGAGTCGGTCATCGAGCACACCATCAAGCTGTACGCGGCCGAGCTGCTCCAGCTCCAGCACATCGCGCGCAGTGTCCGGGCCGTCTCCGAGGCGCTGGGCACCCGCGGCACCGGCCGCTGAACCCGGCCTTCCGCGCCCGTCGTCCGGTGCCCGCGGCCTGGGACGGGAACGGCCGCTCCGGACAAGTGAGCGAACGGCCCGGGTGTGCCATGCTCATCGCGTGACGAGCGAGCCCACCTCTCCCGTGGACCCCGGCTACGGCGCCGACGTCGCGGCGCTGGCCAAGGTCGTCGCGCGCCAGCGCGCCGAGATGGAGCGGCTGCGCGACCTCGCCGCCTCCTCGGCGGTGCTGGAGCGGGCCAAGGGCGCGCTGATGGCCATGACCGGCCGGTCCGCCGACGCCGCCCACGGGGAGCTGCTCGCGCGGGCCGAGGCCGGCCGCCGCACCCTGATCGAGGAGTGCTGGCTCACCCTGGGCGCGCTGCAGCCGCCGGGTGCCCCCGCTCCGGACGCGCGGGACACGCCACCCGGCGGCACGCCCGAGCCGTGGTCCGCCGCCTCCCGGCAGCCCCGGCCCACCGCGCCGGGCGACCTCGCGGACGTCCTCGCCGATCTGGGCCGGGATCTGGTGCGGGTCGGATCGCCGCAGGAACTGGCCGGGCGCCTGCTGCGCCATCTGGGCCCGGACGCGGCCGCCGACGCCGTGCTGCTCTATCAGCACCTCCCCGACGAGGAGGGCATCGAACTCATCGGGTACGCCGGGATCGACGCCGCCCTCGCCGGGCGCTGGCACCGCATGCCGGCGCTGAGCCGGCTGGCCCCGCTGGAGTGTCTGCGCACGGGCGAGCCGCGCTGGCTGGAGGACCTGGCGCGGGACCGGCGGCGTTACCTGCTCGGGGACCCGCCGGACCGCTGGCTGTCGCGGGCGTGGCTCCCGGTGCCCGCCGGGCAGGGCTCCGGCGTGGCGCTCGGCGTACTGCGCACCCAGGAGGGGCCGTTCGAGCCGCGCGAGCGCCGACTGCTGCTGGCGGCGGCCCGGTTGTGCGCGGGACGGCTGCGCGCCTTCGACGCGGAGCCGGACGGCGAGGCGGCCGGTGTCGCGCGCGGCGTGCAGACGGTGCTCGACGCGCTGCCCGGCGCCGCGATCCTGCTGCGCCCGCTGCGGGCCGGCTCCGGCGCGGTGGAGGACTACCGGATCGACGCCGCCGGCCCCGAGGCGGTCGACGTGTTCGGCAACAGCGGCCGCGAGATGATCGGCCGGCACATCCTGGAGAGCTATCCGTCCGTGGCGGGCGAGCCGTTGTGGCACGGCTACCTGACGGCGCTGACCACCGGGGTGCCGTTCGAGAGCGCGCCGTTCGCCTACCAGGACGTGGTGGACGGCGTGCCGGTGACCGCCACGTACTCCGTCCGGGCGGCGCCGCTGGCCGACGGGCTGCTGGTGACCTGGCTGCGTCTGGACCCGGTGGAACGGCAGGAGCAGCGGCTGTGGGACGTGCAGCGGCTGGGCAATCTGGGCTGGGCCAACTGGAACCTGGTCACCGGTGACATCTCCTGGTCGGCGCAGACCTACGCGGTGCTCGGCCTGAACGCGGCACGCGGGCCCGTCGCCCTGGCGGAGCTGCCCGCGCTGGTGGCCGCGCAGGACGCGGCGCCGCTGCGGGCGGCGATCACCGGACTCGTCCGGCACGCGCGCCCCTTCGACGTGCCCTTCCGGGTGGACGCGCCGGAGGGGGTGCGGCACTTGCGGATCGTCGCGGAGGCGGTGACCGAGCCCGACGGCACGCCCGTGGAGGTGCACGGCTTCGTGCAGGACCTCACCGCCCAGCGCAGCGCCGAACTCGCGCTGGTGGAGAGCGAGCGGGCGATGCTGCTCCAGCGCGGAGTGCTCCAGGCCGAACGGGCGCTGGCCGACCGCCTGCAACACGCCCTGCTCCCGCTGCCCGCCGGTCCGGTCCGGATGGCGGGGCTGCGGGTCGAAGTGGCCTATCTGCCCGCCCAGTCGGGCATCCAGGTCGGCGGCGACTGGTTCAGCGCCGTCGAACTCTCCGACGACGCCGCGCTGTTCGTGGTCGGTGACGTGGCGGGCCACGGCATCGGGGCGGTCGCCACGATGGCCCAGCTCCGGTTCACCGCCAAGGGGATGGTGGGCACGGGATCGTCGCTGACCGGGGCGCTGACCCGGCTGAACACACTGCTGCTGCACTCACGGGACGGGCGCAGCACCGCGACCATGGTGCTGGCGCGGTACGACCCCAGGACCCGGGTCCTGGCCTGGGCGCAGGCCGGGCACCCGCCGCCGCTGCTGGTGCGCGCGGGCACGGCCCGCTTCCTCACCCGGCCGGTCGGCATGCTCCTCGGCGCGAGCGCGACGCCGGTGTTCGAGGCGGCCGAGGCCCGGCTGGAGCCCGGCGACCGGCTGCTGCTGTTCACCGACGGTCTGGTGGAACGCCCCGGCGAGGACGTCCACGCCGGGTTCGCCCGGCTCGCCGAGACGGTCCGCGTGCACGGCGAGGACAGCCTGGAGACGCTGCTCGGCACGATGCTGGTCGACGAGCACCGGGACGACGTGTGCGTGGTGGACATCAGGCTGCCGGTGGAGTGAGGGCCGGGTCCGTGCCGGTACGGGACTCCAGGGCGCGGCGGGTGTCGTCGCCGTAGACGCCGTCCTCGTCGCCCCGGATGCCGTACCAGAGCTGGAACCGGGCCACGGCGGCGGTGAGTTCGGGGTCGTAGGCGCCGGCGTCGGAGCCGTCCCGGAAGACGTCGGGGATGCGCAGCAGGCGGCGCCGCAGTTCGGTGACCTCGGGGCCGGAGTCGCCCTGGCGGAGGGTGCCGGGTCCGTCCGGGTCGGCGGGGGACGTGGTCGCGGGGGACGCGGGGGCGGCGGTCGCCGGGAGCGAGGGCGCGGGGCGCGCGGTGGCCTCCTGCCGGCCGGTGAGCAGCAGCGCGCAGCCGAATCCGACGAGCGCGGCCGCCGACAGGGCCAGGACGGCCGCCCACCGGCGTGCGGACACGGGCCCCGTGCCAGCGGGGGCGTCCGGCACGCCGGGCGGGACCGGGGGCAGTTCCTCGGTGTCCTCGGCGTCCCTGGCGTCCTCGGTGTCCCTGTGGGAGCCGGTGTCGTGCCCGGCCGGGCGGGCGGGCTCCTCGCTCCGGGGCGGCGCCCCCTGTTCCGGCATCAGCTCGCGCATCAGCTCGGCCAGGGCGTCGGTGGGGCGGGCGCGCAGGACGCGTACGGGTTCCACGACCCTGCCGGGGCGCGGGCGTCCGGGATCGGGGGGTGTCGGCACGCTGCTCTCCTTCCGTCCCTCGCCCTGGGATACGGGGCGCGGGACGGCGGTGTTCAGCGTGGCGCTCTCACGCCGGGGCGAGCGCCTCCTCGCAGGCGCCCTCGTGCACGAAGCGGCTCAGGGAAGCGGTCAGGGTGCCGACGAAGGCGTCCTGTTCGTCCTCGCCGAGCACCTTGAGGGAGAGGTAGGGGTTGAGGTCCTCCAGCTCGACCAGCAGCAGCTGCCCCTGAAGGGTGCGGCAGGCGTCGACGCGCTGGATGCCGTGCCCGAGCGCGTTCCAGTCGATGAAGCCGCGCGCGAACTCCAGGTCGGCGGCGGTCGCCCGGTACGGCCTGAGGTCCCAGCGCTGCCGGGGGTCGGGGGCGTAGAGGGCGTACTGGAAGTCGTCGTCCACGAAGTAGAAGGACACCTCGTGGACGAAGTCGATGTGCGGCTGGACGAGCACCGAGCCGTCGGCGAGCGGCGCCTCGGCCACCCGGCTCGCCGGGACGGTCCGCAGCCCGAGGGAGTCGGCGCCGTAGGTCGGCTTGACCACGTACCGGTCGGCGGCGGGCAGCCGGTGCAGGTCCTCGGCGCGGTCGACGGTGGGGATGACCGGGAGCCCCGCCTCGGTGAGGTCGAGCAGGTAGCGCTTGCCGGTCATGTCGGCCTTGCCGGTCAGCGGGTTGTAGACCCGGGCGCCGGTGTCCAGGGCGCGGGCGCGGAAGGCCTCGTACTCGGCCCGGTAGCCCAGCACCGGGCCGGTGTTGCGGACCACGACGGCGTCGAAGCCGTCCATCAGCGCGGCCGCGTCCATCGGGTGGCACAGGGCGAGGTCGAAGTGGGTGCGCAGCCGGGAGGTGAGGAAGACGTCCTCGTCGCCGTAGCGGCGCCCTCGGGCCGGGTACGCCAGGTCGGTGACGTAGAGCAGGCGGGGGCGGGCGGAGGGCATACGGGATCTCCTCGTTCGGGCCGGGTGCCGACAGGGTGGAGAAAGGTTACGTCGCAGGACCGGGACGATGATCGCCGGGCCCGCGCGGCCGCCGGCGACTGCACTCGGTTCCCCCGCGAGCGGCCGTCGGCTGCACTCAGTGCCATCCGCGTGCCCCAGGTGCTACTTTCCCGTCCATGAGCACCAGCAGTGCGCCGCCCGCGAAGCCGCCGATGCGCGAGGCCCTGGTGGCCGCCGCCTTCCAGCTCTTCATGGAGCGCGGGTACGAACAGACCACGGTGGACGACATCGTGGCGCTGGCGGAGGTCGGACGGCGCTCGTTCTTCCGCTACTTCCCCTCCAAGGAGGACGTGGTCTTCCCCGACCACGAGGGCTGCCTGGCCGACATGACCGCGTTCCTGGCGGCGGGCGACGGCGGCGGCGAACCCGTGCGGCGGGTCTGCGACGCGGCCCGGCTGGTGCTGCGCATGTACGCGGAGAACCCGGCGTTCTCGGTGCAGCGCTACCGGCTGACGCGCCGGGTGCCGGGGCTGCGGGCGTACGAGCTGTCGGTCGTCTGGCGCTACGAGCGCGCCCTCGCCGCCTATCTGCGCGGCCGGTTCGCCGGGCGGACGGACGGCATCCTGCGGGCGGACGTGATCGCGGCCGCGGTGGTCGCCGCCCACAACAACGCCCTTCGCTCCTGGCTGCGTTCGGACGGCGAGGGCGACGCGGAGACGGCCGTGGACCACGCGCTGGGCTGTGTGCGGGCGGCGTTCGCCGAGGCGCCGGCCCGCTCCGGCCCCTCCCCGTTCCCGCCGGGGCCGCCCCGCCCCGACGACGTGCTGGTGCTGGTGGCCCGCCGGGACGCTCCCCTCTGGCAGGTGGTGCGCCAGTTCGAGACGGCGCGGGGCGAGAGCTCGTAATTGAGGGTACGCAGTGCCTTTACGCGTGACACTGAGTGCCATACGCTGTCGCTCGTGCACGGTGGCACGGCATCGGGCACGAGCGGATTCCGGCCCAGTGCAGGGAGTTGACGAGCGTGTACCACCACTCAGCAGGAACGACCCAGCCGGTGGCAGGCTCCGCGGGCCTCCTGGCCGACCGCCCCTCCGACCACATCGAGTACCAGCGCTGCGGCTGGTGCGGCACCGCGATGTACCACCGGCTGCTGTGTCCGGTCTGCCAGGGCAGCGACCTGCGCACCGAGCGCAGCGACGGCGTCGGCACGGTCCGCCACTCCACGATCGTCCACCGCAACACCCCCGCCGCCCGCAACGTCTCCCTGGTCGAACTGGCCGAGGGCTTCGTCGTGCGCGGCCGGGTCATGGGGCCGCCGGTCGGCATCCACAGCGGTGACCGCGTACGGCTGTCCAGGGCCCAGGACCCGGTCCGGGGCGAGCCGGTCTTCCAGCTGCTCGACGAGGCGTGCCGGGCCTGGACCTGAGCCGCGCCTCAGGCCGGCAGTGTCACCCTGATGCCCACCGTGCCCTCGGTGCCGCGCCGCAGTCTGCTGCCGAGCAGGGTGAGCCGGCCGGCGATGCCGTACTTGCGGGCGATCAGGGTGCGGTAGCGGGCGGTGGTGGCGGGGTCGGCGATCTCGGCGGTCGCCTCGCGCTGGGGACCGGTGGGGCGGCCGCGCATGTCGCAGGGGCCGACGAGGACGTCCGCGCGGCGGCGGATGCGCTTGACCTTGTAGCTGTCGGCGGCGGTCCAGACACCGAGGGCGTCGCCGTCCACGACGACCCAGACCGGCGTGGCCACCGGAGTGCCGTCCTTGCGGTAGCTGGTGACCAGCAGATACTTGCCCGAGCCGAGCTGGGCCATGAGCGCGTCGTTCATGGCCGGAGTCTATGCGGCGGGCCCCGCGGGGCCGCGGGCGACACCTCCTCCACCCCGGCGGCGCCGGTCAATGCGGCGGACCTGCGGCGAGGAGCAACTCCGGCGTCTACATTGCGTCTTGACCGGTACCTCTCGTCCCAGGCACCCCAGGAGCTGACCCCCGTGACCGACAACCCGGCCGCCACCAACGACGTTGCCGTGTCCCTGCGCGCCCGCGTCAACACCGGCCAGCCGCACACCGCCCGCATCTGGAACTACTGGCTCGGCGGCAAGGACAACTACGAGGTCGACCGCGCGGCGGGCGACCAGATCCGCCTTCTACACCCGGGCATCGGCGAGTACGCCCGTCACGACCGTCTCTTCCTGGGCCGCGCGGTGCGCCACCTGGTCGGCGAGGTGGGCATCCGGCAGTTCCTGGACATCGGCACCGGTCTGCCCACCGCCGACAACACGCACGAGGTCGCCCAGAGCATGGCGCCGGAGACGCGGATCGTCTACGTCGACAACGACCCGCTGGTCCTCGCCCACGCCCGCGCCCTGCTCACCAGCACCCCCGAGGGCCACACCGACTACCTGGACGAGGATCTGCGCAACATCGACGCGATCTTCGAACACGCCGCCAAGACCCTGGACTTCAGCAAGCCCGTCGCCCTGATGCTGCTCGGCGTGGTCATCTTCATCGGCGACGACGAGGACCCGTACGCCCTGGTGCGGCGCCTGGTGGACCGGCTGCCCGAGGGCAGCTACCTGGTGCTCTCCCACACCGTCACCAGCCCGGCGATGCCGGACGTGGACGAGGCGGTGAAGTTCTGGAACGAGCACGGCACCCCCAAGCTCACCCAGCGCACCCCCGAGGACGTGACCCGCTTCTTCGACGGCCTGGAGCTGCTGGAGCCGGGCGTGGTGTCCTGCTCGCGCTGGCGTCCGGAGGGCGCCGGAGAGGACGAGCCGGAGGAGGTCGCCATGTTCGGCGGGGTGGCCCGCAAGAAGTGACCCCGGCCGCCGGGCGGAATCGCACCCTCCGGTGAACACTCGCCGCCCGCGTCCCGTACTGACGGGGGGCGCTCATGACCGCAGCGCCCGGTGCCGCCGGTACGGGCGGCGCTCGCTCGGGGTTCGGGAGTCTGGCATGAGGCACGCACGACGGCGGGTCGTCCGGCGAGTGACACGGCTGGCGGCGGTCGGCGGACTCCTCCTGGGCACAGGGATGGTCGCGCAGGCCGCCATGGCGGGCGAGACGCCGGCCCCGCCCGCGGCGACCTTCAGCGCGGCGGGCACGGCCGGGGGCAAGGGCGCGGCACTGGCGGCGGAGCTCGGCACGGCCCGCTCGGCGGGCAACTGGGTGGACGCCCAGGGCCGGCCGGTCGTCGCGGTGACCGACGAGCGGGCCGCCGCCGAGGTGCGGGAGCGGGGGGCGCAGGCCAAGGTGGTCGGCCACAGCATGAACGAGCTGCGGTCGGCCACGGCCGCGCTGCGCTCGGCGCCCCGGGTGACGGGCACCGCGTGGGCGGTGGACTACCGGACCAACCGGATCGTGGTGAGCGGCGACCGCACGGTGTCGTCCGGGGACTGGACGAAGATGACCCAGGTCGCCTCGCGCATCGGCGACTTCGTGACGATGCGGCGCACCCAGGGCACGTTCACCACGCGGCTCAACGGCGCCCAGCCGATCCTGTCGACGGGGGGCCGCTGCTCGGCGGGGTTCAACGTGACCGACGGGCAGAAGGACTTCATCCTCACCGCCGGCCACTGCGGGCCGACGGGCTCCATCTGGTTCGCGGACGGCCAGGGCACCCGGCAGCTGGGCGCGACGGTGAACAGCAGCTTCCCCGGCGGTGACTTCTCCCTCGTGCAGTACGACACCGGCGAGGCGGGCCAGGGTGCCGACGTGGTCGCGGTCGGCGGCGGCAAGGGGGTGCGGATCACCGGGTCGGCCGACGCCGCGGTGGGCCAGCGGGTGTTCCGCAGCGGCAGCACCAGCGGGCTGCGCGACGGCCAGGTGACGGCGCTCGGCGCGACCGTGAACTACCCCGAGGGCACGGTCACCGGGCTGATCGAGACCGACGTGTGCGCCGAACCCGGCGACAGCGGCGGCCCGATGTTCTCCGACGGCGTGGCGCTCGGCATCACCTCGGGCGGCAACGGCGACTGCACGGCCGGCGGTACGACGTTCTTCCAGCCGGTGACGAAGGCCCTCGCGGCGCTGAACGTCAAGCTCATCACCGCCACCCCGCCGCCCGGCGCCGCCGCCGGCGCCTCCCCCGCCGCAACGGCCGAGGCCGGCCGCGGCGGGATGACCCCGAGCGCGGCCAGGCCGGGCGCCTCGGCCCCGGTGACCGGGGTGGCGGGGGAGACCCTGCTGGCCCGGCTGACCGACACCCGCAACGTCGGTCCGGGCCTGCTGGTGATCGCGGGCAGTGTGATCGCGCTCGTCGCCACCCGGTACATCCGCGCCGAGCAGGACCGCAAGGCGTACCAGCGCTACTACTCCGCGACCTGGGGCTGACCCCCCGGGCCGGGGCACGGCAAAGGAGGGCACCCGGTCATGGGTGCCCTCTCGACGTTGCGACGGTGGCTGCGGGTCCGGTCAGACCGAGCGGCGCGGCATAGGGGCCGCGGCGGCCCACTCCATCACGAGGCGCTGGTACTCCGCGCGCTGCTCGCTGGTCAGGATGCCGCCCGACCGGCGCCACAGGGCCCGGATCTCCTCGTTGACCTCCGCGGCCGAGCGCCCGCAGGAGGCTTCAGCAGTGGTGGACATGGTGTGAAGCATATGCCGGTCCCCGTGAAGGCAGCGTGAATAAGTACCCGCGATACGGGCATTTCGGACCGTGTTGCTCATCACGTCAAGAAGCCGTGCGGAAGGGCGAGTTCACTTGCGTCCGGCCACCCCGCCCGTCCGCTCGCGGCTGCGGCTCAGGTGCCGGGCTTGCGGCCGTAGACGTAGACGTCGTCGCCGTTCTTCAGCAGTGACCAGTACTTCTTCGCGTCCGTCTTGGTCATGTTCACGCAGCCGTGGGAGCCCGGCGGGTTCCACACGCTGACCCCCACCGAGTGGAACGCCTGCCCGCCGTCGAAGAACTGGCTGTAGGGCATCGGCACGTCGTACAGGCTGGAGACGTGGTCGATGTCACGCCAGTAGACCTTCTTCAGGCCGGTGCGGGTCTCGTACTTGTCGCGGCCGGTGCGCACGGGGACGGGGCCGTGGACCAGCTTCCTGCCGTCCTGGACCCAGCTGAGCTGGAGCGTGAGGTTCACGCAGGCGATGCGGCCCTTGTTGGTCGGGCACTTGCCGTCCTTGTTGGGGTTCTTCCCCACGGCCTTCTGCCGGTTCATGAGGTCCATCACACCCCAGGTGACGGGTCCGGCGTAGCCGATGTTCGGGGTGATGCCGTGCTTGTTCTGGAAGCTGCGGATGGCCGAGCAGTCCCCCGAGGACTGCTTGCCGTCCACCGTGCGGCCGAGGAACCGCTCCACCTGCTTCTGGTACGGACCCGCCTTGCTCGTGCAGCTCGCGGCCTGGGCCGGTGTGGCGGTGACGGCGAGCGTGAGCGGCGCGACCAGCGCACCGACCCCGAGTGCGACGGCTCCCCGTCTGCGTATGTCGCCCATGGTCGGCCCCATCCCTTCTCCCCTGCGGGTCCCGGGGACCTCCCCCGGGCGGCGCCCCGTGCGTTCCGGGGCCTTCGGCCTACTAGACCGGCTCGTCGGCCGGATGGTTGTGTTTCCGGCATGCTGTGACGAAACGGTGAACTTTACCTCCGCCCCGCGCCGCTCCCGTCCAGCGCGGTACGGAACCCGGTGTGCACGGACGTCAGGCCGCCGTCGACGACGAGGGTGGTGCCGGTGATCCAGGCGGCGTCGCGGGAGGCGAGGAAGGCGACGGCCGCCGCGATGTCCTCGGGCTCGCCGACCCGGCCCAGCGGGTAGCAGCCGCTCACGGCGTCGAGGTCGTCGTCGCGGCCCTCCCAGGCGGAGGTGCGCACGGTGCCCGGTGCGACCAGGTTCACCCGCACCCCGCGCGCGGCCGCCTGCCCGGCGAGGGTACGGGTCAGGGAGCCGAGGCCGGCCTTGGCGGCGCTGTAGGCGTGGTTGCCGAAGTCCATCAGGCCGTTGACCGAGCCGATGCTGACGACGGCGCCGCGCCCGGAGGCGGCGAGGTGGGGCAGCGCGGCCCGGCAGCAGCGGCGGACGCCGCCCAGAGTGATGTCGAGGTCACGGGCCCAGGACTCGTCGGGGTCGTCCTCGAAGGCCGGGCCGTCCGCGGAGCAGTGGGCGGCGCAGTTCACCAGGACGTCGAGCGAGCCGAACGCGGCGGCCGCGCGGGCGACGGCCGCGTCGACCGCCCCCTGGTCCGCCACGTCGCACACCGCCGCCTCGGCCAGCAGGCCCTCCCGGCGCAGGGCGGCCGCGACGTGCTCCGCCTCCGGGGCGTCCCGGTCGGTGACCAGGACCCGCGCGCCCTCCTGGGCGAGGCGCCGGGCGACGGCCGCGCCGATGCCCCGGCCCGCGCCCGTGACGAGGGCGCCGTGGCCCGTGAAGCGGTGGGTGAGATCGGTCATGGGCCGACGGTAGGGCAGCGGGGGCCACCGCGACAGAGGCCGTACGGTCGCGGTGGCCGCCCGTCGGGGCGGTGCGGCTCAGTGACCGCGTTCGATCCACTCCTGGAGGTGGCCCGCCTCGTCGCCGATGGTCGTCGGGTCGCCGTGGCCGGTGAGCACCTTGGTCTCCGGCGGGAGAGTGAGCAGCCGGTCGCGGATGGAGTCGATGATCGTCGGGAAGTGCGAGTACGACCGCCCGGTGGCGCCCGGTCCGCCCTGGAAGAGGGTGTCCCCGCTGAACACGGCGCCCAGGCCCGGATCGTAGAGGCAGACGGCGCCGGGGGCGTGACCGGGCGTGTGCAGCACGGTCAGGTCGGCACCGGCGGTCTCCAGCACCTGACCGTCCACCAGGTGCTCGTCGGGCTCGCGGCCGGGGTGGGTGAGCCGCCACAGCGGCAGGTCGTCGGGGTGCAGCCAGATCGTGGCACCGGTGAGGTCGGCCAGCGCGGGGGCGGCGTTGACGTGGTCGTTGTGCGCGTGGGTGCACACGATCGCGGTGAGCCGGCGGTCGCCGACGGCCGCGAGGACGGCCTCGGCGTCATGGGCCGGGTCGATGACGACGGCCTCGTGGTCGTCGCCGACGATCCACACGTTGTTGTCGACGTCCCAGGTACCGCCGTCGAGGGTGAACTGGCCGGAGGTGACGAGGCGTTCGATACGGGCGGTCATCAGAACACCACCACCGAGCGCAGCACGTCGCCGTGGTGCATCCGCTCGAACGCCTCTTCCACCTGCTCCAGCGCGATGGTCTCGGTGACGAAGGCGTCCAGCGGCAGGCGGCCCTGGAGGTGCAGGTCGATCAGCATCGGGAAGTCCCGCGAGGGCAGACAGTCGCCGTACCAGGAGGACTTGAGGGAGCCGCCCCGGCCGAACACGTCGAGCAGGGGGAGTTCGAGCTTCATCTCGGGGGTGGGCACGCCGACGAGGACGACGGTGCCGGCCAGGTCGCGGGCGTAGAACGCCTGCTTGTAGGTCTCGGGGCGGCCCACCGCGTCGATCACCACGTCGGCGCCGAAGCCGCCGGTGAGTGCGCGGATCGCCTCGACCGGGTCGGTCTCCTTGGAGTTGACCGTGTCGGTGGCGCCGAGCGTGCGCGCCTTCTCCAGCTTGCGGTCGTCGATGTCGACGGCGATGATCCGGCCGGCCCCGGCCAGGGCCGCGCCCGCGATGGCCGCGTCGCCGACGCCGCCGCAGCCGATGACGGCGACGGAGTCGCCCCGGCCGACGGCGCCGGTGTTGATGGCCGCGCCGATGCCCGCCATGACACCGCAGCCGAGCAGCCCGGCGACGGCCGGGGAGACCCCGGGGGCGACCTTGGTGCACTGCCCGGCCGCGACCAGGGTCTTCTCCGCGAAGGCACCGATGCCGAGCGCGGGGGTCAGCTCCTGGCCGGTGGAGGCGAGGGTCATCTTCTGCTTGGCGTTGTGGGTGTTGAAGCAGTACCAGGGGCGGCCGCGCAGACAGGCCCGGCAGTTGCCGCACACCGCACGCCAGTTGAGGATCACGAAGTCACCGGGCGCCACGTCGGTGACTCCCTCCCCCACCGACTCCACGACACCGGCGGCCTCGTGGCCGAGCAGGAAGGGGTAGTCGTCGGAGATGCCGCCCTGCTTGTAGTGCAGGTCGGTGTGGCAGACACCGCACGCCTGGATGTCGACGACGGCCTCGCCGGGGCCCGGATCGGGGATCACGATGGTCTCGATCCGTACCGGCTCGTCCTTCCCCGGTGCGACAACGCCGCGTACTTCCTGCGCCATGGCCTGGCCCCTTTTCGTCGGTGTCCCTACGCTTGCGACCCTACGCCACGGGAGCCTGCCGGGAGGGCTCGGCGAGGGCGTGGACCAGCGGGTTCTCCCCGGCACGGCGAAGGGCCGCCCGGTCACGGACGGCCCTCGCGGACAAGGCTGTTCGAAGCCGGCGGCGGTCTAGAGACCGGGGAGCAGCCCGGTGACGGGAGCGGCGAGGTCGGTGAGCTGGTGCAGTTCGTTCAGCCGGTTCAGGTCGCTGACCTGGTTCAGGCCGCGCAACTGCTCGCCGACCCGCGGGACCTGGCTCTGGGCCTCGGGGGGAAGCTCGCTCAGGGCGACGTCGTCCAGCACGGTCATCGGGTTGATCTGACCGCCGGCCGGTGCGCTCGCGTCGGCCGCGTTCGCCATGGGTGCGACAAGGCCCGTGACACCGGCGGCCAGACCGACGGCGGCGACGATGCGTCGTGTTGAGATCATGCCCCGCACAACGGCCGTACCCCCGTGCCGGACACGGGCGGTGGCCGTCGCTCACCCGTCAGGCGGACGCGGTCTCGTGCGTTTGCCGTGTCCGCCCGGGCGGAGGAGTCTCGGATGTGGGCCCCTGCGGCCCGCCGCCCGCCGGGCCGCGGGCGTACCGAGGAGGTCACCATGGGCAGCAGACAAGACACCGCCTTCACCGCCGAGACCCTGCGCGAGGCGATCGAGGCGGACTCCGGAGCCGGCCTGCTCGCGCTGTACGAGGACGACGCGCAGATCCGCGTCATCGACCAGTCCGACCAGCCGAGCCATCCCAAGGTGCTGCGCGGGCGCGGCGAGATCGAGGAGATGCTCGCCGACATCTACAGCCGCGAGATGATCCACCGGCTCGACCAGTGCGTCATCGAGGGCGACCGCGCGGCGTTCACCGAGTCGTGCCAGTACCCGAACGGCAACAAGGTCTACGCCGAGTCCATGGTCATTCTGCGCGACGGCCGGATCTCCGAGCAGATCCTGATCCAGGCATGGGACGACTAGGCGCGAGGCTCGCGCGGGTCCAGGTCAGTTCCCGGCTGACCTGGACTTTCTCGGCACGTATCGGGCCGGACCCGGCGCGTTCGCGGCCGG
The DNA here is from genome assembly GCF_040645115.1 of Streptomyces sp. NPDC046860. NCBI lineage: Bacteria > Bacillati > Actinomycetota > Actinomycetes > Kitasatosporales > Streptomycetaceae > Streptomyces > Streptomyces sp. NPDC046860. The sequence goes on from NZ_JBEYXQ010000022.1 coordinate 54,492, forward strand.
TGGCCGCCCGGCCGGCCGGGGTGGTGCGCTGCTCGGGGCGGCTGGCGCGCGCGGTGCTGCGGGCGGTGCGGCCGCGGCTGCCGCTGCCGCACCGCTCCCGCGGCGACCGGGCCGTCAGCCGGTGGTGAGGACCATCCGGAAGCGGGCCTCACCGGCGAGCATCTTCCGGTAGGCCGCCTCCGCGTCGGCCAGCGGTACGCTCTCGCTCATCGGGCGGATGCCGTGCAGCACGCTGAACTCCATGGTGTCCTGCACGTCCTGCGAGGTGCCGGAGGGATGGCCCTTGACCTCCCGGCCGGCCATCAGGAGCTGGACCGGGCTGATGTCCAGCGGTTCGGTGGTGGCGCCGATGGCCACGAGCTGGCCGCGCGGGGCGAGGCCGTCCACGGTGGCCGACATCGCGGCGGAGTTCCCGGCGGTGGCCAGCACCACCTTGGCCCCGCCGAGCGCCTGGAGCGCCTCGGCGACGGAGGTGTCCGAGGTGCTGTCGACGTAGTGGTGGGCGCCCAGTTCCCGGGCGAAGTCGGCCTTCTCCGCCCCGCGCGCCACGGCGACGGTCTCGAAGCCCATCGCGGCCGCGTACTGCACCCCGAGATGGCCGAGGCCGCCGAGGCCGAGGACCGCGACGAGGTCGCCGCCGGGCCGGGCGTCGGTGTGCCGCAGGGCGTTGAAGGTGGTCACGCCCGCGCAGGCCATGGGCCCGGCGTCCGCCGCGGCCAGGCCCTCCGGGATGCGGGCGAGCGCGTCGACGGGGGCGATCACCTGCTCGGCGAATCCACCGTCGTAGGCCCAGCCGGGCACCTGGAGGCGGACGCACATGATGAAGTCGCCCTGGCGGCAGGGCTTGCACCAGCCGCAGCTGCCGCCGAACCAGCCGACCGCGACCCGGTCACCGACCTGCCAGTCCCGCTCCGCCGCGCCCTCGCCCAGCGCCGCGATCCGCCCGGCGATCTCGTGTCCAGGGACCTCGGGGAAGGTGACGCCGGGCAGGGCGCCGTCGACGAACAGGGCGTCGCTGTGGCAGATCCCGCACGCCTCCACGGCGATCCGCACATGGCCGGGGCCGGGCTGCCGGACCTCCCGCTCGACCAGCTCGAAGCCGCCGCCGGGGCTCGTCACCTGCGCCACTCGGTAGGTACTCATACGCCTCTCCGGGGAACGTCGGGAAAGGGCCGCCAGGGCCCTCGCTCCAGCAGACCAGCACCACCCCGATCCCGCGCGCCGAGGCCGACGCCGGGGAACCTACCGGCGCAGCGCGCCTCGCGGCCGCGGGCCGGGCCGGTCTCGTGGACCACGCCGAAGCGCAGGCCGCCCAGCCCGGCGTACGCCACCTCGGGGAGCCGCTTGGCGCGCCCTGGCAGGTGGGTGTCGGACATCAGGAGCAGGCGCACCTCACCAGCGTAGGGACACGGCGGCGTGGGGGCAGCGCGACGTACGGACACCGCAATGGGCAGGTAAAACTGAACAGTCCGGACTGGACAGTCTGGGCTGATCCTTCCTACGGTGGCGGCATGGTCCACATCTCCGGCTCGGCCGCCCGCGCGGCACGCGATCTGCGGGTGGTGTTCAGCCGGCTGCGGCGCCGTATCCGTGAGGTGGCGCGGGACGCCGATCTCACGCCGCCGCAGGAGTCCGCGCTCTCCCTGGTCGGCAAGCACGGCGCGGCCACCGCGAGCGCCCTCGCGGCGGCGGAGGGGGTGCGCCCGCAGTCCATGGCGGCCACCCTCGCGGCGCTGGACCAGCAGGGGCTGATCCGGCGCGCCCCCGACCCGGACGACGGCCGCCGCCAGCTCGTCACCCTGACCGAGGCGGGCCGCACCCGCGTCGAGGGCAACCGGCAGCTGCGCGAGGAGTGGCTGGCCCGCGCCTTCCAGGACCGGTTCACCGAGGAGGAACGGGAGACCGTCCTGACCGCGCTGGAACTGCTGGAACGCCTGTCGCGCCCCTGACCCCCCGGGCCCCCCGCGGCCCTCTGCTCCCCCCTCGAAAGGCCCGACGCATGTCCGTCACCACGCTCGACCCCCGTACCGCCCTCGTCGTGATCGACCTCCAGGCCGGCATCACGGCGATGCCCGTCCAGCCGCACTCCGCCGCCGACGTGGTGGCCCGCAGCGCCGAGCTGGCCGACGCCTTCCGCGCCCGTGACCTGCCCGTGGTGCTGGTCCGCGTCTCCTTCGCCGCCGACGGCGCGGACGCCGTGCCCGGCCGCACCGAGCGCCAGGCGCGCGGCCTGTCCTTCCCGGAGGGCTGGGACGTCGTCGTCGACGAGCTGTCCGGGCACCCCGGCGACATCCACGTCACCAAGCACAACTGGTCCGCCCTGTTCGGCACCGACCTGGAGGTGCAGCTGCGCCGCCGGGGCGTCACGCAGATCGTGCTGACCGGCATCGCCACCAGCATCGGCGTGGAGTCCACCGCCCGTGACGCGTACGCGGCCGGGTACCACGTCACCCTGGCCACGGACGCCATGTCCGACGCGGACGCCGAGGCGCACGCGAACAGCGTGGAGCGGATCTTCCCGCGCCTCGGTGAGAGCGGCACGACGGCCGAGATCCTCAACCTGCTGGCCAAGACCCACGCCTGAGAGGCCGTGGCGGGCGGTCAGTCCCCGGCGGCGGCCGCCCGCTCGACCTCGGCCTCGACCTCGGCGCGGGCCCGCCCGGTCTCGCGCGCGTACTCGCTCAGCGCGGTCTGCACGTCCCTGGCCAGGTCCCGCCAGGCGCGCAGGGCGGTCTCGTACGTCCCGGACTGCGCGCCGGTCATCGCCCGCTCGGCCGGGGGCCCGTAGGTGTCCCGCAGCTCGTCCACGGTGGCGTGGGCCGCGGCGGCCGCGCGCTGCTTCTGGACCAGTTCTTCGAAGGTGTGTGCCACACCAACCGACCCTAGGCTCACCGGCCGAACCCGCCACTCGGGGCCGCCGTCCGCACCCTCCGCCGGGGTCCGTCTTAGGGCCTCGTCGCCCGCCTCACCGAGGTTGCTCATCCCCCACCCGCCCCTCACGCCTCGTCCGTCACGCCTCGTCCGTCACGAGATCCGCCCAGACCTGTTTGCCGCCGCTGACCGGGACGGTGCCCCAGGCGTCGGAGACGGCCTCGACCAGCAGGATGCCCCTGCCGCCGGTGGCCTCCCAGCCGACGCTGGTCGGCTTCAGAGGGCCGCGCGGCGAGGAGTCGGTCACCGCGATGCGCAGCCGGTGGCCGACCAGGCTGAGGTCGAGCCGCACCTGCCCCTCGGTGTGGACGAGGGCGTTGGTGACCAGCTCGGACACGACCAGCAGCGCGGTGTCGGCGCTGTCCCTCGGCAGCTCCCAGGCCCGCAGGGTGCGGCGTACGAAGCGGCGGGCGTGCCGTACCGCCTCCGGGACGCGCCACACGCTCCAGCTCTCGCGCAGCGGGCGGACGGCCATGCCGTCGTAGCGGACCAGCAGCAGCGCCACGTCGTCGCCCCGGTGGGCGCCCGCGAGCAGGGCGTCGGCGGTCTGTCCGAGGTGGGCGGGGTCGGCGGCGGCGAGGTCGCGGGCGAGCCGGTCCATGCCGGTGTCGAGGTCGGTGCCCGCGGACTCGACCAGGCCGTCGGTGGTGAGCGCGAGGACCGTGCCGGGTCTCAGCTTCAGCGGGGTCATCGGGTACTCCGCGCGGGTGAGCACCCCGAGCGGCGGGCCGCCCTCGGCCTGCACCGTCTCCGTGGTGCCGTCCGGGTGGCGCAGCACGGGCTGCGGATGCCCGGCGCGCGCGCACAGCGCGGTGCCCTGCTCCATGTCGATGTCGACGTACACGCAGGTGGCGAAGAGGTCGGTCTCCATGTCCAGCAGCAGCCGGTTGGCGTGGGCGACGACCACGTCGGGCGGGTGTCCCTCGGCGGCGTAGGCGCGCAGGGCGGTGCGCATCTGGCCCATGAGGGTGGCGGCGCCCGCGTTGTGGCCCTGGACGTCGCCGATGACGAAGGCAACGTGGTTGTCGGCCAGCGGGATCACGTCGTACCAGTCGCCGCCGACCTCGAGACCCTCGGTGGCGGGCAGGTAGCGGGCGACGGCCTCGGCGCCGGGCAGGCGGGGCAGCCGGTGCGGCAGCAGGGTGCGCTGGAGCATGCCGACGAGTTCGTGCTCGGCGTCGAAGGCGTGGGCGCGGCGCAGGGCCTGTCCGGCGAGGGCGGCGCAGGCGGTGAGCAGGGCCCGCTCGTCGGGCGCGAAGTCGTGCGGGCGGTCCCAGCCGATCAGGCACGCCCCGGCCATCCGGCCGCCCGCGGGCAGCGGGAGCACCGCGAGGCCGCCGGGGCCGACCCCGGCGAGGCCGGGTTCCAGGCTGGAGCCGGCGGGCCATATGTGGGCGCGGCCGTCGCTGAGCGCGGCGGCGAGGGCGGGCATCGCACGCACCGGGGCGTCGGGCCACTCGCCGCGCCATTCGGCGCGCCACAGTTCCGGCCACGCCTCGGGTTCGGGCGGGTCGAGGACGGTGACGACGAGCCGGTCGTTCTCCAGTTCGGCCAGGGCGATGCGGTCGGCGCGCAGCGGCTTGCGCAGGGCGTCGACGACGGCCTGGCCGACGTCCCTGACGGTGCCCGCGGTGGCGAGGTCGGCGGCGAGGCGCTGCACGCGGGCCACGTCGGTGCCGTCGGAGCGGAGCTTGGAGGCGTCGGCGACGGTGCCGACGAGCCGGGCGGGGCGCCCCTCGCCGCCGGGCAGGGGCCGGCCGCGCAGCCGGAGCCAGCGGGGCACGCCGGAGGGCTGGCGGACGCGGAACTCCAGTTCGCGTTCGCCGAGGGAGATGTGGTCGGCCTCGACGACGGACATCAGCGCGGGCAGGTCCTCGGGCACGGTGAGCCCGAGCAGCGTCTCGACCTTGCCGTCGAAGCCGTCGCGCTCCAGCCCGAAGAGGCGCAGGATCTCGTCGCCGACCTCGACGCGGCCGGTGTCCATGGCGAGGCTGAAGGCGTCGGCGGCGGGTTCGGGGGTGCCGGCCGGGGCGGGTGCGGGGGCGGCGACGGCGCGGGCGATCAGTTCCAGTACGGCTCTCTCGTCGGGGCCGAAGCCGCCGGGTCCGTCCGCGACCGCGAGCAGGCAGCCGCCGCCCGGCCCGGCAAGGGGCAGCGCGGCCAGGGAGAAGTCCGGGGCGGGCGTACGGGCGGCTCGGGCGTCGTCGGCCGGTGCGGCGGGGGCGGGCCAGCTGGTCCGCCCGGTGCGGTGGGCTTCGGCGGCGGGCGTGCTGCCGTCGGCGGGGCAGGTGTCGCTCAGGCCGTAGAGGGTGTGGGGCAGACCGGCGGACTCGGCCAGGCGCAGCACGGGCGGGTCGCCCTCGGGGACGTACACCCCGGCGAACGCGGCGCCCGCGAGGACGAGCGCCTGTTCCAGGACGCGGCGGAGGCGGTCCGGTCCCGCGGGCTGGGCCATGAGTGTGGCGAGGACGTGCTCGGCACGCCCGGCTCCCGTTCTGCGCACCGCAGCACCCTCGCTCGCCACGTTGGCCATTACAGCGCGTGCGGGCGCGCGGCGCAGCCCCTGTGCACCGACCGCGCGCGGTTTTTCCCTTCCGCGCGATTGCCGTGAATGCCCGCGAAGGCTCCCGTAACCACTTGATCCGCACCCGGAATGGGCAGCGCCCGGGCGGGGTACTCGGTCGTGTCACCAGGCGTGGGACACGTCTGCGCGCCCACGGCGCGCGGTGTCCCCGGGCACACGGCCGTGGCTCCGGACACGCGCCGTGCGAGGAGGTGGTCGGCGTGGCCGGTACGCCGGGTCCCGCGCGGGAGCCCCCGGTGGCCACCGGGGCCGGACGGCCGCTGCTCTCCGTCGCCCTGACCGCGATGATGGAGGACGTGGGCGCGCACTCGGGCGCGGTCTACCTCCTCCGACCGGACGTGCCGGTGCTGGAGATGGCGGTGATGGCGGGCCTGCCCCGGGCGTTCGCCGCGCCGTGGGAGCGGGTCGGGGTGAGCGCGCCGATCCCGGTGGCGGAGGCCGTGCGGCTGCGCCGGCCGGTGTGGGTCGGCGGCGGGGAGGAGATGGCGCGCCGTTTCCCGAGGGTCGCGGTGGTGCTGCCGTACCCCTTCGCGCTGGCGGCGCTGCCACTGGCGACGGAGGAGACCGTGTACGGCTCGGTGTTCGTGACCTGGCCGGCCGGGCACGGCCCGGAGCTGTCCGAGCGGGAGCGGGCGCTGCTGGCGGCGGGGGGCGAGCGGCTGACGCGGCTGCTGGAGCGGGCCCTGGCCGAGAACCGGACGCTGGGCCCCGAGCACGACCTGGTCGCGTCGCCGGACGCGGCCGCCGCGGACGCGCAGGGCCCGCTGGAGGCGGCGCGCATGGTGGCGCGGTTGCCGTACGGGCTGGTGTCGATGGATCTGCACGGGCGGATCGGGCACGTCAACGCGGCGGCCGCCGAACTCCTCGGCCGTCCCGCCGGGGAGCTGCTGGGCACGCTGCCCTGGGTCTCGGTGCCGTGGCTCAACGACCCGGTGTACGAGGACCGGTACCGGGCCGCGCTGATCAGCGGCCGTCCGGCCTCCTTCGTGGCGCTGCGCCCGCCCGGCCACTGGCTGTCCTTCCGGCTCTATCCGGGCAGCACCGGGCTGAGCGTGCGCATCACGCGCGTGCGGGTGCTGACGGAGCGTACGGACGAGGCGGGCGGGTCCGGGCCGCACCGGCTGGTGACGATCTCGCGGCTGCTGAGCCTGACGGGGGCGCTGACCGAGGCGGTGGCGGTGGACGATCTGGTCCAGCTCATCGCGGACGAGGTGGGCCCAGCGGTCGGCAGCCACGCCCTGGTGCTGCTCGCCTCCGAGGAGGGGCGGATGCGGGTGCTCGGGCACCGCGGCTTCCCCGACGAGCGGGTGGTGCGGTGGTTCCACGGCATGCCGCTGACCGAACGGACGCCGGGGACACGGGCGTTGAGCAGCGGGGTGCCGGCGTTCTTCGAGTCGGTGGAGCATCTGGAGCGGCTGTATCCGGTGCGGCGCGAGACCCGGGACGGCTTCGCGGCCTGGGCGTATCTGCCGCTGGTCGCCTCCGGGCGCCCGGTGGGCACGTGTGTGCTGGCGTACGCGGAGCCGCACCCCTTCCCCGCCGAGGAGCGGGCCGTGCTCACCAGTCTGGGCGGGCTGATCGCCCAGGCGCTGGAGCGGACCCTGCTGTACGACGCGAAGCACCGGCTGGCGCACGGTCTCCAGGAGGCGCTGCTGCCGCACTCGCTGTCCCCGCCGCCCGGTATCGAGGCGGCCGCGCGGTATCTCCCCGCGACGCGGGGCATGGACATCGGCGGCGACTTCTACGACCTGGTGCCGACCCGGCCGCAGGCGTCCGCCGTCATCGGGGACGTGGAGGGGCACAACGTGACGGCGGCGGCCCTGATGGGCCAGATCCGCACCGGTGTCCGCGCGTACAGCGCGGTCGGGCAGTCCTCGGGCGAGGTGATGGGCAGCACCAACCGGCTGCTGATGGACCTCGGCACCGAACTGTTCGCCAGTTGTCTCTATCTCCGCCTCGACCCGGCGCACGGCCAGGCGGTGATGGCGCGGGCCGGGCATCCGCCGCCGCTGCTCAGGCAGCCGGACGGCCGGGTGCGGGTGCTGGACCTGGCCGGGGGCCCGCTGCTCGGCGTCGACGCGGGGGCGACGTATCCGACGACGGACGTCTCGCTCGCGCCGGGTGCGGTGCTCGCCCTCTATACGGACGGCCTGGTGGAGTCGCCCGGTGTGGACATAGAGGAGGCGCTGGTCGATCTGGGCGCGCTGTTCTCGGAGGCGGGCCACGGCCCGCTGGAGGAGGTGGCGGACGCGCTGGTCCGGCACGGCACGGCGGGCCGGGACCGGGTGGACGACGTGGCCGTGCTGCTTCTCCGGGCGCGGGACGGGAACTGACGCCCCGGCACGCGGACGGTCCGGCCCTCCCGCCGGAGGGCCGGACCGTCGCGGTGGCTCAGTGCGAGCCGGTCAGGGAGGAGGTCCCGCCGCGCCGGCCGGAACGGTGATCGTGCTTGGTGCCCTGCTGGTCGGCCGCGGCACCCTGCTCGTCGGCACCGGCACCCGCCTGGTCGTCGGCGCCCGCGCCCGCGCCGGCCTGGTCGTCGGCGCCGCCGCCGATCTGGTCGCCGCCCGCCTGGTCACCGGCCCCGGCCTCGTCGCCCGCACCGGCCTGGTCGCCCGCACCGGCTTCGTCACCGGCGCCGGCCTCGCCGCCGCCCGCGCCCGCGCCGCCGTCGCCGAGGGTGGCGCCGGTGGCCGCGAGGGCGGTGGTGACGGGCTGGAAGAAGGTCTCGCCGCCGCTGGTGCAGTCGCCGCTGCCGCCGGAGGTCAGGCCGATCGCCGCGCCCTCCTGGGTGAACAGCGAGCCGCCGCTGTCGCCAGGCTCGGCGCACACGTCGGTCTGGATGAGGCCGGTGACGGTGTCGACACCGCTGGGGTCGGTCTCGCTCTGGAAGTTGACGGTGGCGTCGAGGCCGGTGACCTGGCCGTCGTGCAGTCCGGTGGTGGAGCCCATGCGGAGCACGGTGGAGCCGACCGTGGCCTCGGCGGCCCCGGTGATCTGCACGGTCTGCCCGTTGCCCGCGTTGACCTCGCTCGGCGCCTCGGTCGCCGGGTCGTCGTACTTGACGAGGGAGAAGTCGCCCTCGCCGGGGAAGGTGGCCTGGTCCACGGTGGCGACGGGCTGGCCGGTCTCGGAGTCGGACCACTGCTCGGCCGCGACCCCGCAGTGACCCGCCGTCAGGAAGGCGGGGGCGCCGTCGGATGCGGTGACGTTGAAGCCGAGGGAGCAGCGGATGTTGCCGCCCTGCGCCTGGGCGAAGATCGCGTCGCCGCCGGAGACGAAGGGCTTGAAGGTGCCGCCCGTCTTCTTCAGCGTGGCGGTGCCGGAGCCGAGACCGTCGACGGTGGACTCCAGCCGGTCCCACTTGGCCCCGGTGACCGTGCTGTCGGCGCTGACGATCACCTTGTTGGTGCGCGGGTCGACGGCCCAGGCGGTGCCGGGGATGGCGGCCTTGGTCCGCAGGGTCCGCGCGGCGGACTGGAGGTCGGCGGTGCTGTTCTCCACCTGCCGTACGACGACGCCCGCACTCTTCGCACGTGCGACGGCGTCACCGTCACCGACCGCGTTGACGACGAGCTGCTGCTTGGCGCTGTCGTAGTAGGAGCCGGCGAACTGACCGCCGAGGGACTGCTTCAACCGGGCGGCGAGCGTGGTCGCGTCGGCGGCCTTGAGGGTCCTCGCGGTGCCCGCCGTGGCCGCGTCCTTGTCCTGCGACGCGTTGGCGTTGGGCAGCAGCAGGGCCGCCGCTCCGAGCGCCGCGACACCGCCCACCGCTATCGCGGCCTTCCGCTTGGGCATGCGCTTGTGACTCAACTTCTCGACCTCCTGGGTGCGGGGGTCTGCCGCTGTCGGGCAGTTCGTAGGGGGGATGCCGGCTGGCCACATGTACGGGCGGTCCACCCGCCGCGTTCAATTCCATTTGCCAACTTCGTTGTGTGCGTGGGGAATCAGCCATGACGGCACCCGCCCCCGCACCCCGGACACACGATCACGGAGAGCAATGGACGTGTCGCCCTGCGTCCAGCGCGGGGTGCGGAATCCCTGCTTCAGGGAATCTGCACATCGCGCGCCCAACGAGGTCACGGACAAAGGGGTTTCCGCACACGCTCACGTGTCCCGGACACGCCTTTGGCGCGGTGTGCCGGATTCGCGTTACCGGCGGTAGTGGAGACGGCGCGACGATGGCGCGGGGAATGTGGAGGAACCTCAGGCGCGGCGTGCGCGCGTCTGCACGAATGGACCCTACTGTGCGCCGAACTCGCTGGTGAGAGCCCTGGACAAGTGGAATCGGGCGCGGCGCGCGTGCTTTGATCCATCGCATCGCGGGGCCCGCCCCAGGGCTGCCGGAGACGGCGGCCGGAAGGACCGGGAGCTTCCCCGCGATCGCGGCCGTCATCTGTCCCCAGAGGGGGCCGCTCTCCCCCTTGTGAAGACCCATACGAAGGGAAGTTCCATCATGAACTCCACCCCCCGTGTCGAGACCGTCGAGATCTCGGACGCCGAGCTGGACAACGTCTCCGGCGGTCTGTCCGTGAACGCCCTCTCCACCGTGACCGGTGCCGTCAACGGCATCGCCCCGGTTTCGGGCCTGGTGGACACCGCCGTCGGCACCGTCGAGGGTGTCACCGGCCTGAACACGGCCCCGGTCACCGGCCTGGTCGCCGGTCTCTGACCGCACCTCGGTGTAACCGAGAGTCCCGGACCCCTCGTGGGTCCGGGACTCTCGGGCGTCCCGAAACAGTCCGTGACATCGTCTCTCCTCGGGTGAGGGAAGTTCCGTGCAGTTCCGCCAACAGGCCCTCGCCAAGCTCCAGTCGCCGGAGGATCTCGACCTCCCGGTGCGGCTGGCACGCCCGCAGGGATGGCTCGTCCTCGGGATCACCGTCGTCGTGATGGCGGCGGCATCGGTCTGGGCGGTGACCGGTTCGGTCGCCTCCACCGTGAGCGCGCCCGCCATCCTCACGCACGGCCAGGGCAGTTACATCCTCCAGAGTCCCGTGGCCGGTCAGGTCACCGGCGTGCTCGCCAAGCAGGGCCAGCACCTGCCCGCGAACGCCCCCGTGCTCAAGGTCCGTACCGCGCAGGGCGATTCGGTCATCCGTACCGTCGCCGCCGGCCGGATCACCGCGCTGGCCGCGACCATCGGGCAGATCGTGCAGACCGGCGCCGACGTGGCCGCCGTGGAGAAGGTCGCCCACGACGCGGACCCCCTGTACGCGACCGTCTACGTGCCCGCCGAGAACGCGGCCGCCATCCCGGCCCACGCCACTGTCGACCTGACCGTGTCGTCCGTGCCCGCCGAGCGCTACGGCGTGCTGCGCGGCAAGGTGAAGTCGGTGGACCGCACGGCGCAGTCGGCCCAGTCGATCGGCGCGTTCCTCGGGGACAGCCAGCTCGGCGAGCAGTTCACACGCAAGGGCCGCCCGGTCGCCGTACTCGTCACGCTGGACAAGTCCTCGTCGGCGAGGAGCGGTTACCGCTGGTCGTCGTCCGGAGGTCCGCCCTTCGGGCTCGACTCCATGACCCTGGCCTCCGGTTCGGTCCGGCTGACCGACCAGCGCCCGATCGATTGGCTTCTCCCGTGACCGCCCCGACCGACACCGCGCAGGAGAACCGAGGTCGCAGACGGGCCGCGCCCGCCCGCCGCCCGGTGCCCAAACCCCGTGGCGGCACGGTCCGTACGCCCACCGTGCTCCAGATGGAGGCCGTCGAGTGCGGCGCCGCCTCCCTGGCCATGGTGCTGGGCCACTACGGGCGGCATGTCCCGCTGGAGGAGCTCCGCATCGCCTGCGGTGTCTCCCGTGACGGCTCGCGCGCCAGCAACCTGCTGAAGGCGGCCCGGAGTTACGGGCTGACCGCCAAGGGCATGCAGATGGACCTGGCGGCGCTCGCCGAGGTGCGCGCCCCGGCCATCCTGTTCTGGGAGTTCAACCACTACGTCGTCTTCGACGGCATGGGCCGCCGCTTCGGTCGGCGCGGGGTGTACATCAACGACCCCGCCAAGGGCCGCCGTTTCGTGCCCATGGAGGAGTTCGACGGCAGCTTCACCGGCGTGGTGCTGGTGCTGGAGCCCGGCGAGGAGTTCAGCAAGGGCGGACGCAGGCCCGGCGTGCTCGGCGCGATGCCCGCCCGGCTGCGCGGCACGGCGGGCACCCTGCCCGCGGCGGTGCTGGCGAGCCTGCTGCTGGTCGCGGTGGGCGCGGCCGTCCCGGCGCTGAGCCGGACCTACATCGACATGTTCCTGATCGGCGGCCAGAGCTCGCTGCTCGGCACGCTGTTCGCGTCCATGGCGACCTGTGTGGCGCTGACCCTGGTGCTGACCTGGCTCCAGCAGGCCAACCTGCTGCACGGCCGGATCATCTCCTCCACGCTGTCCAGCGCCCGGTTCCTGCGCCACCTGCTGCGGCTGCCGGTCACCTTCTTCTCCCAGCGCTCCCCCGCCGACCTGGTGCAGCGCCTGCAGTCCAACGACCAGGTGGCCGAGACCCTGGCCCGCGACCTCGCGGCGGCGGGCGTCGACGCGATCGTGGTCGTGCTGTACGCCGTACTGCTCTACACCTACGATCCGCAGCTCACCTTCGTCGGCATCGGCGTGGCCCTGCTGAACATCGTGGCGATGCGGCTGGTGATCCGGCTGCGCGCGACCGGGACCGCGAGGCTGCGCGCGGACACCGCGCGGCTGACCAACACCTCGTACACCGGTCTCCAGCTCATCGAGACGATGAAGGCGACCGGCGGCGAGGACGGCTACTTCCGCAAGTGGGCCGGGCAGCACGCGGCGACGCTGGAGGAGCAGCAGAAGCTCGGGGTGCCGAGCGCCTGGCTGGGTGTGGTCGCGCCGACGCTGGCCACCTTCAACAGCGCGCTGATCCTGTGGATCGGCGGCCTCAGGGCGGTCGAGGGGCACATCTCGGTCGGTCTGCTGGTGGCGTTCCAGGCGCTGGTGGCCCGCTTCACCGCGCCGCTGACCCGGCTCAACGGCGTGGCGGGCCGCATCCAGGACTTCGCGGCCGACGTGGCCCGGCTGAAGGACGTGGAGAACTTCCAGGCCGACCCGCTGTACGCGCGCCCGCAGGGCGCCGACGACACCCGCAGGCTGCGCGGGCACGTCGAGCTGGAGGGTGTCACCTTCGGCTACAGCCCTCTGGACAAACCGCTGCTGAACGAGTTCGACCTGACGGTGGGTCCGGGTCAGCAGGTGGCCCTGGTGGGCGGCTCGGGCAGCGGCAAGTCGACGGTGTCCCGGCTGATCTCGGGGCTGTACGCGCCCTGGGAGGGCGTGATCCGGATCGACGGCCGCCGCCTGGAGGACATCCCGCGCGGCGCGCTCGCCGCCTCGGTGTCCTTCGTGGACCAGGAGGTGTTCCTCTTCGAGGGCTCGGTCCGCGACAACGTGGCGCTGTGGGACCCCTCGATCCCGGACGAGGCCGTGGAGGAGGCGCTGCGGGACGCGGCGCTGTACGACGTGGTGGCGCGCAGGCCGGGCGGGGTGCACAGCAAGGTGGAGCAGGACGGCCGCAACTTCTCCGGCGGCCAGCGCCAGCGGCTGGAGATCGCGCGGGCGCTGGTGCGCCGGCCCAGCATCCTGGTGCTGGACGAGGTGACCAGCGCGCTGGACGCGGAGACGGAGCTGACGGTGATGGACAACCTGCGCCGGCGCGGCTGCGCCTGCGTGGTGATCGCCCACCGGCTGTCCACGGTCCGCGACAGCGACGAGATCGTGGTGCTCCAGCACGGCACGGTCGTGGAGCGGGGCAGGCACGAGGAGCTGGTGGCGCGCGGTGGCGCGTACGCGGCGCTGGTCAGGGAGCGGTGAGATGACGTCCACGCACGAAGGTGATCTGGTGCTGGGCGCCCTCGGCTCGCTGGGTACGCGGGTCGACTGCGCCGGGCTGAACCGGCTGGATCTCGAAGGACCGCAAGTGCTCTGGCTGGTGGCGGCCGGCGCGCTCGACCTGTTCGCTGTGGACGCCGCCGAGCAGGGCCACTGGCACCATCTGGGCCGGGTGGAGGCGGGCGCGCTGCTGCTGGGCCCGGTCGCCGGACCCCAGCACACCCTGGTGGCCCGCCCGGTGCGGGACTGCGTGGTGCACCGGGTGAACCTGCGCGAGCTGTACCAGGGCGCGCAGACCGAGACCTGGTCGTACGACGAGTACGGCAACCCGCAGTACGTGCCGCCCGCCTCCAGCCCGCTGGAGTACGCCCTCGCGCTCGGCGTGGGCCGCGGCCTGTCGGTGCTGTTCCAGGCGCCGCTGGCCGAGGACCGCTCGGTGGCGCCCTCGGACGACGACGTGTTCTGGATGCAGGTGCCGCCGGGCAGTGTGCACTACGGCTCGATGTACGGCGCCGAGGCGGCGGCCGACCTGCTGATGGACCCGGCGCTGTGGCAGAGCCTGGTCGACCAGCAGTACCGGCTGCTGACCGCGCTGGACCGCTGGATCGAGCAGCTGGAGCGCACCCACGAGACGCGGGCGGCGGCCGGTATCAAGGCCGGTGAGGCGGTGCGCGCCCAGGCCGACCAGACGCTGCTGGCCTCCATCGGAAAGCGCTCCGCGCGGCGGACGACCGCGGCCGACACGGACGCCGGGTACGCGGCCTGCCGTCTGGTCGCGCAGGCGGCCGGGATCACGCTGGCCGATCCGGCGCGCGGGATCGGCGAGAGCGAGCGGCTGGACCCGGTGGAGCGGGTGGCGCTGGCCTCGCGGGTGCGTATCCGCGCGGTGCGTCTGGAGGGCCGCTGGTGGCGGGAGAACGTGGGCCCGCTCGTCGGGCACCGGGCGCTGTCCGGGGCACCGGTGGCGCTGCTGTGGCGGCGCGGCGGCTATGTCGCCGTACAGCCGGCGACCGGCCGGGAGACGCCGGTGGAGAAGGCGAACGCGGAGGAGTTCGAGCCGCGTGCGGTGATGTTCTACCGGCCGCTGCCCGAGCGGCGGCTGGGACCTCTCGGCCTGCTGCGGTTCAGCCTGGGCGGGACCCGGAACGATCTGCTGAACCTGCTGCTGGCGGGGCTGGTGACGGTGGTGATCGGCGCGCTGGTGCCCATCGCCACCGGCAAGGTCCTCGGCGAGTACGTGCCGCAGGCGCGGGAGAACCTGATCGCGCAGGTGTGTCTCGCGGTGATGCTCAGCGGGGTGGTGTCGGCGGCGTTCACGCTGCTGGAGAACCTGACCATCCTGCGGCTGGAGGGCCGGATCGAGGGCGCGCTGCAACCGGCGGTCTGGGACCGGCTGCTGAGGCTGCCGACCCGGTTCTTCGGCGGGCGTTCCACCGGTGAGCTGGCGAGTGCCGCGATGGGCATCAGCTCGATCCGGCGGCTGCTTGCGGGCGTGGGCCCGGTGGTGGCGCAGTCGGTGACAGTGGGCGGGATGAACGTCGGCCTGCTGCTGTACTACAGCGTGCCGATGGCGCTGGCCGCGATCGGGATGCTCGTGGTCATCGCCGCGGTCTTCCTGGGGCTCGGGCTGTGGCAGGTGCGCTGGCAGCGGCGGCTGGTGACGCTCGGCAACAAGCTGAACAACCAGGCGTTCCAGACCCTGCGCGGTCTGCCCAAGCTGCGGGTGGCGTCGGCGGAGAACTACGCGTACGCCGCGTGGGCCGGTGAGTTCGCGCGCAGCCGGGAGCTCCAGCAGAAGGTCGGCCGGATCAAGAACCTCAGCTCGGTGCTGGGCGCGGTGTACCTGCCGGTCTGCACGCTGGTGATGTTCATGCTGCTGGCGGGCCCGGCGAAGGGCGCGATGTCGGCGGCCTCCTTCCTCACCTTCAGCACGGCGGTGACGATGGTGCTGACCTCGGTCACCCAGCTCACCGGCGCCTTCGTGTCGGCGGTGGCGGCGCTGCCGCTGTTCGAGGAGATCCGTCCGGTGCTGGACGCCACCCCGGAGGTGCGGGCGGGCAGCACCCGGCCGGGCACGCTGACCGGCGCTCTCGAGGCCCGGCGGCTGTCGTTCCGCTACTCCGACGACGGTCCGCTGGTCCTGGACGACGTGTCCTTCGCGGTGCGTCCCGGCGAGTTCGTCGCGGTGGTCGGCCCGAGCGGCTGCGGCAAGTCGACCCTGCTGCGGCTGCTGATCGGCTTCGACAAGCCGGTCTCCGGCAGTGTGCTGTACGACGGTCAGGATCTGGCCGCGCTGGACCAGTCGGCGGTGCGGCGGCAGTGCGGGGTGGTGCTCCAGCACGCGCAGCCGTTCAACGGGTCGATCATGGACGTGGTCTGCGGCACCGAGCCGTACTCGCCGGAGGAGGTCATGGCGGCGATCGAGCTGGCGGGCCTGGCGGAGGACGTGCGGCGGATGCCGATGGGGCTGCACACGATCGTCGCGGGGAGCGGTGCCGTCTCGGGCGGGCAGCGCCAGCGGCTGATGATCGCGCAGGCGCTGATCCGCCGGCCGCGCATCCTCTTCTTCGACGAGGCGACCAGCGCCCTGGACAACGACACCCAGCGCACGGTCATCGAGTCCACCCGCAAGCTGAACGCCACCCGGGTGGTCATCGCGCACCGGCTGTCCACCGTGATGGACGCGGACCGGGTGGTGGTGATGGAGGACGGCAAGGTGATCCAGCAGGGCACCCCCGCCGAACTGCTCGCCGACACCGGTGGCCGGCTGCACGAACTGGTGCGCAGGCAGATGGCGTAGGGGTGGGTGTGCCGCTTCCCGGCGAGGCCCCCCACGGACCTGGCCGGGAAGCGGCTGTGGGTCCGGAAGGCGGCGGCCCCACTCCGCCTCGCCCTCCCGGTACGGGATCGCCGGCTGCTCCGCTCCAGGGGCCGCACTCCCCATTGACGAAACCGACCCGGCGGCACGGAGACCGTGCGATCCCGGTCTAGAACGCGAAGACGCTGCTGCCGAGCGCGTCCTTCGCGCAAGCGTTGCCGAACGTGCGCTCGTAGGAAACCCGTTGGCCCTGCCACACACCCTGGACGGTGACGACCACGGGGTCGTACAGCCGGGTGCAGTGGACGTCCGCGCGGGCCTTGAGGGCGCTGAAGTCGCCTCTGACGCCGCGCAGTTCGGCGCAGGCTTCCGCCGCGGCCGGGTGGGTGCCGGTGGCCGTCGGAGCGCAGCTCAGGGTGACGGCGCGCTCCGGGGTGACCGTGGTCGCGCTGTCACCGTGGCCGGTGGTGAGGACCAGTGCCGAGGGCGCGTACAGGGAGGCGGGCGCGGCTACGGCGGAACCGGTCAGGGGTCCGCAGACGGCGGCGGCGGTGAGGCCGAGGGCCGCGGCCCAGCGCGCGGTGTTCCGCATGGTGTGCATCCTTCCGCTCGATCATTGAGGGTGTGCCGGCCGGTGCCCGGTGGGGCGCCGCGACGGCGAGCGCCACTCTGCCGAGTCCGCGGGCGGAACACACATCCCACCCATGACTTTCAGTAACATTGCGTATTGAATCAGTGGCGCGAAGTCACGGAATTCGAACACGTCGACCCCGTAACGCCGGGGATTCCGAACACGCGCACCGGCCCGATGGCCGGAACTCACCGCCTGCGCAATCGGCCTGAAACATTCCGCTCCCCCGCGCCGGGGCCGCTTTCACGATCCGCCCGTGACACCTTCACGATTCCTCGCGTTCGCGCGGGTTTCGCCGGACCGGGCGGATGGGCGAACCCTCCATCGCGGCCGCGCCGGGTGGACGAAACATCCCCTGGCCCCGGGTGCCGATCCGGCCGTAGCGTCGGCGGACCCCCTTCCCTGGAGCCCCTGTTGACCTCACAGCCCACCGATGCCCCGGCGCCTTCGCTCACCGAGGTCGAGCCCTACGGTGTCGAGCGCATCCCCGACGCGGAGCGCACCGCGACCCCGTTCGACCTCTTCCGGGTGGCGTTCGGCGGCGCCAACACCTTCTCCACCTGCGTGCTGGGCGCGTTCCCCGTCCTGTTCGGGCTCTCCTTCCTCCAGGGCCTGGCGGCGACCGTGCTCGGCGTGCTGGCGGGTGCCCTGATCCTGTGCCCGATGGCCGTGTTCGGACCGGCGAACGGCACCAACAACGCGGTGTCCTCCTCGGCGCACCTGGGGGTGCACGGCCGGGTGGTCGGCTCCTTCCTCTCCCTGCTGACGGCGGTGGCGTTCTTCTCCATCTCGGTGTGGAGCTCGGGCGACGCCCTGGTCGGCGGCGCGCACCGGCTGTTCGGCCTGGACCGCGGCACGCCGTCGTACGTGGTGGCCTACGCGCTGTTCGCCGGACTGGTCCTCGCGGTGTGCGTGTACGGGTTCCGGTTCATGCTGTTCGTCAACAAGATCGCCGTGATGTCGGCGACGGCGCTCTTCCTGCTCGGCGCGGTCGCGTTCGCCGGTGACTTCGACCCGTCGTACGCGGGTGTCTTCACCGGCTCGGCGGACGCGGCGACGCGGGCGATGTTCTGGCCGTCGTTCATCGGCTCGGCGCTGATCGTGCTGTCCAACCCGGTGTCGTTCGGGGCGTTCCTCGGCGACTGGTCGCGGTACATCCCGGCCGACGCGCCGCGCCGCAGGGTGGTCGGTGCCGCGTTCCTCTCCCAGGTGGCCACGCTGCTGCCGTTCGTGTTCGGTCTGGCGACGGCGAGCATCATCGCGACGAAGGCCCCGAAGTACGTCGATCCGGCCGCGCCCGACTACGTGGGCGGGCTGCTGGCGATCTCGCCGGACTGGTTCTTCCTGCCGGTGTGCCTGCTGGCCCTGATCGGCGGCCTGTCCACGGGCACGACCGCGCTGTACGGCACCGGCCTCGACTTCTCCTCGGTGTTCCCCCGGCTGTCCCGGGTGCGCGCGACGCTTCTGGTGGGCGTGGTGTCGATCGCGTTCATCTTCGCCGGGCGGTTCGCCCTGGACCTGGTGCGCTCGATCTCCACCTTCGCCACCGTCATCATCACCTGCACCACCCCGTGGATGGTCGTGATGATCATCGGCTTCTTCACCCGCCGCGGCTGGTACGACCCGGACGCCCTCCAGGTCTTCAACCGCCGCCAGCGCGGCGGCCGTTACTGGTTCACCCACGGCTGGAACTGGCGCGGGATGACGGCCTGGTGGGTGGCGGCGGTGCTGGGCGTGCTGTTCACCGACATCCCCGGCCAGTTCGTGGGCCCGCTGGGCGGACTCGCGAACGGGGTCGACATCAGCCTGCCGCTGTCGCTGGCCGTCGCGGCCGTGCTCCACCTGTCCCTGCTCCGGCTGTTCCCGGAGCCCCGGGCGGCCTACGGGCCCAAGGGCGCGCGGTGGGTGCGGACCAAGGAGGTGCCGGTGCCCCCGATCACGGAGGCGCCCGCCCTGACCTCCGTGTGACCTGCGCCACAAGGGCGCCGCTTTCCTCTAGGTACCTACTGCCTCCGCGACAGTAGCTTCGCCGTGCACGACACAGTCGGACTCGGGACGGAGACAACATGATCGTGGTGACCGGAGCGACGGGGAACGTCGGACAGCCGCTGGTGCGGGCGCTCCTGGCGGCGGGCCGGCAGGTGACGGCGGTGTCCCGCCGGGGCTCCGCCGGGCTCCCGGAGGGGGTGCGCGAGCACCGGGCCGACCTGGCGGACCCCAAGAGCCTCGCGCCCGCGCTCGACGGGGCTCAGGCGCTGTTCCTGCTGACCTCGGGCGAGTTCGCGGCCACCGAGGACGCGCTGGCCGGCCTGCTGGAGGCCGTCGGGGCCGGCGGCGTCGAGCGGATCGTCCTGCTGTCCTCGCAGGGGGTCGGCACGGGCGACCACCCGTCCGGCCCGGAGGACGCCGTGCGGGCCTCGGGGCTGGGCTGGACCATGCTGCGGCCGGGCGGCTTCCACACCAACACGCTGCGGTGGGCGGACCGGGTGCGCGCCGAGCGGACGGTGACGGCACCGTTCGGGGACGTCGCGCTGCCGTACGTCGACCCGTCCGACATCGCGGAGGTGGCCGCCGTGGCGCTGCGGGACGACACCCACACCGGGCAGGTCTACGAGCTGACCGGACCGGCGCCCGTGTCGCCGCGCGAGCAGACCGCCGCGATCGGGGAGGCGCTGGGTGAGCCGGTGCGGTTCGTGGAGCAGTCGCGGGAGGAGGCGAAGGCGCTGATGACGCGGTTCATGCCCGAGCCCGCGGCACAGAGCACGCTGGACATCCTCGGGACGCCGTCGGCGGGCCTGCGGCGGGTAAGCCCGGACGTCGCCAGGGTCCTGGGCCGGGCGCCCCGCTCCTACGCCGAGTGGGCGGCGCGCAACGCGGCCGCCTTCCGCTGAGCAGGTCAGCCGGGCTTGCCCAGCAGCCGGGTCACCTCCTCCCCCGTCTCCGGGGTGAGGCGGCCCTCGCACTCCACACCGAGCGCCCGGGCGAGGTCCCGCCCGTGGAGGTCGACCAGGGCCTCGGTCAGCTCGGCGAAGGACGCCGCCGCCCCACGGCCCCGTACCACTCCGGTCACGGCCGTGGCCACGCCGGCCAGTGCGGCGGGCCACCACCACACGGCGAGCAGGAGATAGGCGAGCCCCCAGGCCGTCAGCCGGGCCGCGGCACTCAACGCGGCGCGTGCGGTGCCCAGTTCGGCGCGGGTG
The DNA here is from genome assembly GCF_040645115.1 of Streptomyces sp. NPDC046860. NCBI lineage: Bacteria > Bacillati > Actinomycetota > Actinomycetes > Kitasatosporales > Streptomycetaceae > Streptomyces > Streptomyces sp. NPDC046860. The sequence goes on from NZ_JBEYXQ010000022.1 coordinate 74,490, forward strand.
CTGTCGGGGGCGAGGAGCCACAGGTGCGGCCAGGCGACGGTCAGGTCCAGGCGGTACGCCCGCCACACGCGCCGGTCCGGCGCGGCGACCCGGTCACCGGTCCAGCAGGGGTGGCGCGGTGCGTCGAGGCCGGCCTCGCGGCGGCGGGCGTACCGCGCCTCCGCCTCGTCCGCGAGGGCGTCCGCGTCGGCCGCACCGGCCAGCCTGGCCCGGCCGGCCGCGACCAGGGCCGTGCGGTACGCATCGTCGGCCGCCCGCCACCTGCGCGAACGGCGTTCCGTCAGCCACCGGGTGACCGGGCCGCGCGGACCCGTCAGCCAGACCCGCTCGACCAGCGCCCCCAACGCCTGCACACCGGCACCCGTCAGCGCGGCCCCGGCCAGCACGGCGACCGCGCAGACCACGAGCACGCCCGCGCTGTGCGCGCCCGGCGCGGCGGCCAGGGCGTCGAGCCGCTCCCGCAGCAGCCCGGTGTCGCGCCAGTGCCGCCGGCCGAGGGTGAGTGCGGTGGCCAGCGCGACGAGGTACACCAGGCCGGGCACGGCCAGCAGGGCGAGCCAGCGTTCGGCCAGCTTGCCGCCGAGCGCGTTGAGGAACGCGGTCACGGGCGCAGCCTGATCTCCCGCAGCGGCCGTCCGAAGATCCGGCACTGTGCCGGGCCGCCGGACGCGGGGGCCTCGACGCGTGCGCAGCCGCCGCCCGGACACGCCAGGACATGCAGCAGGGGGTGCCCGGAGCCGGGGAAGCGCTGGTAGACGGGCGGGGTGTCGGTACGGTACGAGCCGAGTCCGGCGGTGAACCCGGCGGCCAGCAGCAGGTCCTCCAACTCGTCGAAGGAGTCCTCCAGTTCCTCCGGCGGGCGGCCACCGCGCACCTGAGCGGTGACGGCGCCGACCAACCGGTCCCACTCCGGGCCCAGTTCCGGTGCCGGCCCGGCCAGCCGGTGGCACAGCGCCGCCAGCCGCTCGTGCCCCGGACCGTCCCCCTCGTCGAGCCCGCTCATCGTCGTACCTCCCTGGACCAGGCGACCGGCGACTCAGCATAACGAGGGCGCCGGGCGGACCACTTGGGTAAAATCGGGCTCCGGGAACTTCCCGCGGTCGGGAGCCCACGGCGGGACATACGGGAGCCGGTCATGTCGGACGCGAACGGAGCCGCGCGGCGGGCGCTGCACGAAGTCGCCGCCCTGATCGACGCGTTCCAACGGACCGGTGACCGCCGCCCGCTGGACGACGCGGTCGGGATCTGCCGGGAGGCCCTGAGCGCGGCGCCGCCCGGGAGCCGCGCCCGCACCGTGTGCCGGGAGGGACTGCGCACCACCCTGGTGCTGCGCTGGAACGCGTCGCGCGACCGGCGCGACCTGGACGAGTCGATCAGCGAGGGACGGGCTCTCACCGCGGGCCCCGTCCCGCACGAGCAGGACTTCCGCCTCCTGGGCCGCATGCTGGCCGACCGCCATGACCTGACCCACGACCCCGCCGACCTGGAGGGGGGCATCGCGGCCCTGCGGCGTGCCGCCGGGCTGCCCGTGAGCGGCGCCGACCAGCGGCCGTTCGTCCTCGACACCCTCGGCGGTCTGCTGGCCGAACGCGGCGAGGCCACCGGGGACACCGCCGACCTCGCCGAGGCGGAGGCGCTGCGGCGGGCCGCCCTGGCCCTGCTCCCGGCCGGCTCCCCGGAGCTGTCGACCGTACGGAACAACCTGGCGGGCACCCTCCGGCACGGTGCCGAGCTCCACCGCGACCCCGGCCGGGCCCGCGAGGCCGTCGACCTGCTGGACGCGGCCCTCGCGGGCACCCCCTCCGGCTCGCCCCGGCGACCGCTGGCCCTGCTCCACCTGGCCACGGCCTGGCAGACGAGAGCCGGACTGACGCGCGCGGCAACGGACATCGAGGCCATGGTCGCCACCCACCGCACCGCCCTCGCCGCGACCCCGCACGGCCATCCCTTGCGTCCGCGCGCCCTCACCGGGCTGGGGGTGGCGCTCCGGCTGGCGGCCGAGCACACCGAGGACACCGAGCCGCTGCGCGAGTCCGTGGCGCTGCTGGGCGAGGCCGTACGGGAGACGCCGGAGGGCGGCCCGGCCCGGCCACAGCGGCTGAACAGCCTCGGCAACGCGCTGCACCGGCTCGGCGCGCGCACCGGGAACGCCGGGCTGCTGGACGAGTCCGTACGCGTCCTGCGCGCCGCCGTGGCGGAGCCCTCGCCGCAGGAGGAGGGCCACTTCGGCCGGGTGGCGAACCTCGCCGTGGCGCTGCGGGAGCGCTACCACCAGACGGGCGATCTTCAGACGCTGCGCGAGGCCGCCCGCCTGGCCCGGTCGGCGCTGGGCGCGGCACGGGGGCCGGAGGAGTCCGACTCCCAGCTGGCCAACCTCGGAGTCGTCCTGCAGACCTGGTACGACCGGACGGGCGACACCGACGCCGCCGCCGAGGCCGTGGACACGGCACGCGGGGTCCTGGCCCGGACCCGGCCGGACGGCGTGGAGCGGGCCTCGCGGCTGAACCACCTCGGCAACGCCCTGTTCAAGCGGTACCGGTCCGGCGGCGCGCCGCCCGACCTGGCGGAGTCGGTCGCCATGCTGTCCGAGGCGGTGGAGCGGACCGCGCACGGCACCCCGGAGCACGCCGACTATCTGCACAACCTGGGCCTGGCCCAGCTCACCGGCGCCCGCGAGGAGGAGGACCCGGTGCTGCTGAACCAGGCGGTGACCACGCTCGGCCGGTCCGTGTGGGCGTCGGCCCCGGGCACGGCGCACAGCGCCAACCGGCTCCAGTCGTACGCGTCCGCGCTGCGCACCCTGTACGACGACACCGGGGACCCGGCCGTGCTGCTGGCGGCGGAGGACGCCTACCGGCAGGTGGCCCGGATCACCGTGCTGCCCGCCGCGCAGCGGGTGCGGGCCGCGTACTCCTGGGGCATCGCCGCGGCGGACGCGGACCGCTGGGAGCAGGCCCTGGAGGGCTTCGAACTCGCCCTCACGCTACTGCCGTTCAGCATCAGCAGGCGGCTCACCCGGGGCGACCAGGAGCACGGCCTGACCGGTGTGCAGGGGCTGGCGGCCGACGCGGCGGCGTGTGCCGTGCGGCTGGGCCGCCCGGATCACGCGGTGCTGCTGCTGGAGCGGGGACGCGGGGTGCTGATGGGGCAGACCCTCGCCGCGCGCGCCGAACTTCAGCGGCTGCGTGCCGTCCACCCGGAGGCCGCCGGGCGTTTCACGGAGCTGCGCGACCTCATCGACGCGCTGGACACCGGGGCGGCGGAGGAGAACACCGACGAACGGCACGCGCTCGCGGCCCGGTGGGAGCGGCTGGTCGCCGAGATCCGGGCGCTGCCGGGCTTCGGCGGCTTCCTCGGCGGCCCGGCCCCCGCCGAGATCCGCGCGTGCGCCGGGCAGGGTCCCGTGGTCGTGGTGTACGCGAGCCCGTACCGGAGCGACGCGCTGGTCCTGCTGCCGGACCGGGTCCTGCCGGTCCCGCTGCCCGGCGCCCCCCTCGCGGCGGTGGAGGCGCAGGTGAGGCGGCTGGATGCGGCGCTCGCCGCGGCGGCGGTGCCGGACGGGGAGCGGGCCGCCCAGGAGGCCGTCGCCGGGGTGCTCGCCTGGACCTGGGACCACGTCACCGGTCCGGTCCTCGGTGCGCTGGGGCTGTCCGCGCCGCCGCCGGACGGCGCCTGGCCGAGGCTGTGGTGGTCGCCGGGCGGGCCGCTCGCCGCGCTGCCGCTGCACGCGGCCGGCCACCACGGCGACCCCTCCCGTACGGTCCTGGACCTCGTGGTCTCGTCGTACACCCCGACGGTCCGAGCCCTGGCCTACGCCCGGGCCCGCGCCGCGGGCCCGCCGCCCGCCGGGCGTGTCCTCGCGGTGGTCGTCCCCGACGCCCCCGGCACCCGCAAGCTCGGCGGGGTGCGCCGGGAGGTGCGGGAGCTGAGCGCGCTGCTGCCGACCGAGGTGCTCGCGGGCCCGCGGGCCACATTCGCCGGGGTGATGGCGGCGCTGCCCGCGCATCCGTACGCGCACTTCGCCTGCCACGGCGTGAGCGATCCCGACGATCCGTCACGGGCCCGGCTGCTGGTGCACGACCACCGGGACCGTCCGCTGACGGTACGTCACATCTCGCGGCTGGACCTCCCGGACGCCCGGCTCGCCGTGCTGTCGGCCTGCGAGACCGCGCGGGGTTCTCAGCTGCTGGCCGACGAGTCCATCCACATCACCTCGGCCTTCCAGATCGCCGGGTACCCGCACGCGATCGGCACCCTGTGGCCGGTGCACGACGCGGTGGCGGTCCGCGTGACCCGGAGCCTGTACGGCCGCCTGCGCGACGAACACGGCACCGGCGGAGTGGAGTTGGATGCCGGGCAGGCCGCCCTCGCGCTGCACCACGCCGTCCGGGAGTGCCGGGCGGGCTTCCCCGGCAGCCCCAGCCTGTGGGCCGCCCATGTGCACTCCGGGGCATGAGACCCCGGAGCCGTCGGAGAGAGGAGGGCGGGACATGCCCTTCAAAAGGCGCAGGAAGCGCGAGGAGGAGCCGGAGCACGGCACCCCGGCCGAGCCGGAACTGCCCCCGGCCGCCGACCTGGTCGTCACCCTGCTCGGGGAGGACGGCCGCGAGGAGGAGATCACCCGCGTCGGCCTGCCCCCGCACGAGTTCTACGGCATGCGCGCCAACGCCGCCCACCAGCGGCTGGGCCCCGAACACCCGGACACCTTACTGGCGTTCCGCGACTACGCCCGGGTGCTGACGCACATGGAGGGCCGCCGGGAGGAGGCCCGCGAGCGGCTGATGGAGCTGGTGCGCATCCAGGCCCTCACCATCGGGTACCTCCACGAGGACACCCTGACCACCGCCGCCGACCTGGCCGGTCTGATGCATGTCACGGGCGAGCTGGGCAAGGCCGAGGAGGTGTGGCGCAGCGTGTGGACGAGCCGCGCCGAACTCCTGGGCCAGGACCACCCGGACACGCTGACCGGCGCGTCGGCGCTCGCCTCGGTGCTGGAGGACCTGCGCCGGGAGGCGGAGGCGGCGGCGCTGCGCCGGGACGTGCTGGAACGCCGCAAGCGGCTGCTGGACCCGGACGACCCGGCGGTGCTCTCCGACACCGGCAGCCATGCGGCGGCGCTGGTGAAGTCCGGTCACTGGGCCGAGGCGGAACGCGAACTGCGGTCGCTGGTGGCGCGGTTGGAGCGGCGCGATCTCCAGGACGACGAGATCGGCCTGGCCGCGAGAGCCAACCTGGGGGCCGCGCTGTGCCAGCTGGACCGGCTGGACGAGGCGGAGGCGGTGATGCGTTCCGTGCTCGGCGCCCAGCAGCGGGCCAAGGGCCGGGACCACGCCGACACCCTGTCCACCCGCAACAACCTCGCCGCCATGCTGCACGCCCGCGCGCGCTACGCGGAAGCGGCGCGGGTCCTGCGCGAGGTGCTGGACCTGGTCTCCCGCCGCAAGGGCGACGGCCATCCCGACACCCTCCACGCCCGTGACAACCTGGCCAACGTCCTCATCGACAAGGGTGACCGCGCGGAGGCCACGGCGCTCCTGACCCGGTGCCGCGCGGACTACGCCCGGGTCTTCGGGCGCGACCACCCGCTGACCCGCACGGCGGAGGAGCGGCTGGCCTGGCTCCGGGACAACCCCGCCTGACCAGGGGGCGGACTCCGGCCGGGCCCGCCCCTGGGGCACACTGAGCTGAGCATGACACCGTGGACGGAGAGGGAGCGGCGGCGTGGGCGTTCGGTGGGCTGATTTCCAGTACGAGATCTATCTGAACGGGCTGAACGGAACGGTGCCCCGGCTGCCCACCGATCTGACCCGGCTGGAGGAGCTGGCGGAGCACCGGCTCGGGCCGGGGCCGGTCGGCTATGTCGCGGGGAGCGCCGGTGACGGGAGCACCGAGCGGGCCAACCGGGCCGCGCTGGAACGGCTCCGGATCGTGCCGCGCATGCTGCGGGACGTGCGGGAGCGGGACCTCTCGGTGCGGGTGCTGGGCCGTACGCTGCCCGCACCGCTGGCCCTCGCCCCCGTCGGGGTGCTGTCGATCATGCACCCGGACGCGGAGTGCGCGGCCGCGCGGGCGGCCGCGGCGCAGGGTGTGCCGTACGTCCTGTCGTCGGCGTCGAGCACGCCGATGGAGACGGTCGCCGAGGCGATGGGGGACGCCGAGCGGTGGTTCCAGCTGTACTGGGGCAGCGACCGCGAGGTGACCCGGAGCTTCCTGGGCCGGGCGAAGGCGGCCGGGTTCTCGGTGCTGGTCGTCACGCTGGACACCCCGCTGCTGTCCTGGCGCCCGCGCGACCTGGACCGCGCCTACCTGCCGTTCCTGCACGGGGTGGGCACCGCCAACTACTTCACCGACCCCGCCTTCCGGGCCGGTCTCGCCAAGCCGGTGGAGGAGGACCCGAACGCGGCCGTCCTGCACTTCCTCGGCCTGTTCGGGGACGCCGGGCACACCTGGCCGGACCTGGCGTTCCTGCGCGAGCACTGGGACGGCCCCATCGTCCTCAAGGGCATCCTGCACCCGGACGACGCCGTCGCGGCGGCCGACGCCGGGATGGACGGGGTGGTGGTCTCCAACCACGGCGGACGCCAGGTCGCGGGGTCGGTCGCCGCCGCGGCCGCGCTGCCGGATGTCGTGCACGCCGTCGGCGACCGGCTCGACGTGCTGTTCGACAGCGGCATCCGCACCGGCGACGACATCGCCAAGGTCCTCGCCCTGGGCGCCCGCGCGGTCCTGCTCGGCCGCCCCTACGTGTACGGCCTCGGCCTGGACGGCCAGGCGGGCGTCGAGCACGTCGTCCGCAGCGTCCTGGCCGAACTCGACCTCACCCTGGCCCTCTCGGGCCACGCCTCCCCCACCACCCTGGACCCGGCCACCCTGACGGTGGAACCCGGCTAGGCACCCTCCGGTCGGACCAAGATCCGGTACAACCTCCACCGGGCCGGATGAGTCCTGTTGGGTACGGCCGAGGGCTCTGTGGGCTCGCCGGTGCCCCGGGCGCTGTCCGTGTCCGGTGAGAGGGGAGAGAGACATGATGAGGCGGCTGCGGCTCGGTGTGCCGCGCGCGGCGACGACCGCCCTGCTGGGTACGGGACTGCTCCTGGGCGCGTCGGTGACGCACCATCCGGGGGCGGCGGATGTGGGGATGCGGCCCGTGGCGGACGACCTCCCGTATCGGATCGAGGACGCCAAGAAGGTGTCGATCGACCGTCTGGAGCGGGACGGCGGTGAACACCCGCGCGTGGGATCGACGTTCCATGTGCGCGCCGGATTCGCGTACCAAGGCGAGAAGACACTCCGGCAGGCGCGGATCGCCGTCACGCTGTCCGAACAGCTCTCCTTCCGGCAGGAGTACGGCAACTGCGAGTACGGCACGCTGGCGCGAGACCCCGAGATACGGACCAAGCACGTGGCGGTGTGCCTCGTCGACACGGAGATCGAACCGGGAGAGTCCGTCGACCTGCCGCCGCTCGCCGTGCAGGTGGACGAATTCGCGCTCTCGGAAAACGTGTTCGTGGAGGGCTGGACCCCCATGGCCTGGTCGGCCGACCGATGGCGGGACCGTCACCGGGGACAGGGCGGCGAGCTGAGCCTCCTGAAGCGGACGGACAGCGCGCCCCCGGCCGCCGCCAGGCCCGGCCGGGGCTGGAGCGACGGGGTCGACGTACCCGTGGAGAACACCTGGGACCTTCAGGTCACAGGAGCCACGCTCAAGGGCGGGAAGGGCGACACGGTCACGGCCGGCCTCGCCATGGACTTCCACGGCGCCGACGTAGGGGCCCAGAGCAGCGTCGAGAACGACGACCCGTTCGCCAGGGTCGAGGTGCGGCTCCCCGGCGGCGTATCGGTCGTGAGGGCTCCCGAGGACTGCCGGAACACCCGCGGGAAGCCGAGGCTCTATGTGTGCGACTACGGCCTGAAGACCGACGGCTTCGACGAACCCGTGCTCAGGGACGGGTTCCACAAGCCCTTTCCCTTCGAGCTGCGGATCGACGACCCGTCCAGGCTCACCGGCGGCAACGTCCGTATAGCCGCGTCGGCGTCCGTACTGCGCGCGGACTCCGACCACGGGAACAGCACCGCGCCCATCACCTTCGAGCGGAACGACCGCTGGACCCGCATGGCGTGGGCCGCCGCCGCGGGCGCCGGAGCCCTCGCGCTGGCCGGGCTCCTGGCCGCCCTCCTCGTCCGTGCCCGGCGCCGCGCGCGCTGATCAGGCGCCCTGCTCCGGTGCCTCCGCCTGCCGGGCCGTGGCGTCGGGGGTCTCCGCTATGGACAGGGAGCCGGGGGTCGCCGACGGGGTGTCGGTCAGCCAGTGCTGGGCGGGCGAGCGGTCGCGGAGGGCGACCACGATGTCGGCGCCGGGACGCGCGTCCGCCGCGGCCAGGGCTAGGGTCTCGTCCCACAGCGGCAGCAACTCGCCCCGCACGGTGAGGTCGTAGCGCACGTCCTTGCCGCGCTCGGTGCCCGCGTCGTCGCAGGTGCCGAGGATCACGACGGCGGCGTCGGCGTGGGAGTCCAGGCAGAGCTGGGGGTCGGCCTGGCTGTGCAGGAGGCCGTCCGCGTCGTACGTCCACTGCTGGGTGACGGTGTCGGAGCACAGGGCCAGCGTCACCAGCGCGCCGCGCTCGGGTTCGCCCTTGATGCCGAGGCAGAGCGCGGCCCCGGCGTTGCGCAGCCTGACGGGCCGTCCGGCCAGGGGCGGGGTCGCGGAGGCCGTCGCCGAGGGCTGTGCCGTACGCGGGTCCGCGGCGGGCGCGGCGCCGGCGGAGGCGATGGGGGTGCGGTCGGCGTCGTCCTCGGGCCACACGGCGACGGCCAGGCCGGTGACCAGCAGTCCGGCCGAGAGGAAGCCCGCGCCCGTGCGGAACGACCACCCGGTGCCGCGCCCCCGCCTGGCACCCCGGGCCGGTGCCGCCCGCTTCCCGCCGCGCCGGCGGCTGCCCGGACGTGGGGCGTCCTGCTGGACCGTGGCCTGTCCCCGTCCGGGGCGGGAGTCGAGGTAGCGGCGGGCGCCCCAGCCGAGCACCGCCTCCGCGAGCAGCAGACCCGCGCCGCCGTCGATCTGGCCGAGCTGTTCGGCGGCGTGGCGGCAGTAGGAACAGGCGTCCAGGTGCCGGCGGACGTCGGGCAGCACGGCGCCGCCCCGCTGCACGGGGGCGTCGAGCAGCCGGTTGTAGTGGCGGCACTCCCCACTGGGAGCCAGCTCGCGGTGTGCGCGGAGCACACCCGCGCGGAGCTTGTCCCGGCTCTGTTCGAGCGCGGCGGCCGCACCGACCGGGTCCACACCGAGCAGGGTCGCCGGCACGGACACGGGCTCGGCCTCGACCTCGGTGTGCCACAGCAGGGTCTGTTCGAGCCGGGGCAGGCCGTGGAAGGCGCGCTCGGCGAGGGTGCGGTTCTCCGGGGTGAGGGAGTTCGCGGCACGCATGCCGCGCCCTCCGGCGGGCTTGCCGAGGCCGGGCAGGACGGCGGTGACCCGGTCGGTGGCCGCCCAGTCCAGGACGGTGTCGCGTACGGCCACCAGCAGCCGGGGCCGCAGCGCCTCCGTGCCTTCGCCGAGGGTCAGCCGGTCCAGCGCCTGGTGGAAGACGGCGGCCGTGACCATGTGCGCGAGCGGTCCGGAGCCGGCCAGGCAGATGACGGCGTAGTCGGCGGCGGGCTGCCAGTGCCGTGCCATCAGCAGGGCGGCGGACCGGGACGCCTCCGTGTCCGAGCCGGCGCGCAGCGCGGCGGCCGTGGACTCGTCGGACTCCCCCGCCGCCATGCCGGGCAGGTAGGGGGGAAGGGGAGGCTGAGGAGTGGTCACTGAGCGGTTTCCTTTGGCGCGTGCGGAGCGTAGGGGCGAACCTCCGGGGTGCGCACGGGGAGCGGGGGCCCAGGGGGCCCGCTTCCGGCGTCGCTCCGGCCTGGTCGCCCAACTGCCGAATCTGTCCCGGACTTCACCCCCCGCGCGGGAGTGTCAACCCTCGCACAACTTCTCCACACGCAACAAGGAGCACGTCCCACATCGACGGGTTTGCAGGGAAGTCGAAAGTCGGGCGGGTTTCGCGCGCCCCGTGTGAATCCCGCGCACACGCCGGCCGCCCGCCCACGCTTCTCCCGGCGCGCGGGGCGGGTGTGGACTGGCCTCCGGCCCGCCCGGAGCGGCGGGCCGGGTCCGCTCCGGCCGACAGCCGTACGGCTTCCCCCGTCGGCCGGGGCGGCGTCAGATCCGCCAGGAGCGGAGCCGGGCGGCCGCGTCGTAGACGTCGGCGCGGCCGTCGGCCAGATCCCGGACGAGCCCGGCCAGGGCGCCGTACGGGGGGTCGATCCCGGCGCCGCTGATGTGCAGGTAGGCGACGGCGGTGGCGCAGGCGAAGCGGGCGTTGGCGGCGGGCAGCGGGCGGAGCACGGCGAGGGTGTGCAGCAGGGCGGCGGCCCGCCAGGCGGGGTCGGAGTCGGTGCCCAGCCGGGGCGGGTCGACCCGGTGCCGGGCGACGGCGGCGACCAGCGCGGAGAAGTCGTCCACCGAGGGCTGTTCGGGCAGTACGTCCTCATGGCGCTGGAGCAGCCAGGGAACGTCGATGTGGATGACGGGGGGCATCGCCGCTCAGGCGGCCTCTGTCCTGGCCGGTGCGGCCTCGTCCTCGGGGAAGGCGGCGGCGAACTCCTCGGCGTGCGCGGTGAAGAAGGCCCGGAAGGTCTCCGCGCCCTCCTTCAGCGCCCGGTGCCGGGCGATGTCCGCCGCGGCCGCCTCCCGCACCAGGGCCTTCATCGACGTACCGCGTTCCTTGGCGATCTGCCGCAGGTCCGCTAGTTCGCGCTCGCTGAACTCCACGTTGAGAGCTGGCATGCCCTCACGGTACCGCGAGGGTACTCACCCGTAAATCGAGCCAGCTCAGCCGTCCACGGCCCCGGTACCCGGCCTCTTCGGCACCCCGCCGGGCCGACACCAGCAGACGCGCCGCCCCCAGATCCATCACATATGAGCACAAAAAGTGTCTTATTTCCTTCATGCATACACCTTCGCGGCGTACTCTCCTCCGCGCTCCGCTCGCGGCCGCTGGCGCGGGACTCCTGGCCGCCTGCTCCGACTCCGGCCCCCGGCCCCGTCCCGGACCGCACGGCACGATGATGGAGCCGGGGAACTTCGTCCCGCCGGGGCCCGCGGGATACGTGGACCCGTCGGGCCCCGAGGTCCGGGCCGCCGAGCGGCGGCGCGGGTCGGGCCGGGTGCGCATGTACGCGCTCACGGCCGGCCAGACCACGCTGGACCTGGGCGGCCGGTCCGTGCGCACCTGGGCGTACCACGACGAGCTGCCCGGACCGCTGGTGCGGGCCACGGCCGGTGACGTGCTGAGCATCACGCTCGCCAACCGGCTGCCGGAGACCACCACGCTCCACTCCCACGGCGTCCGGCTGCGCTGCGACATGGACGGCGCGCCCGGCCTCACCCAGGAGTCCATCCCCCCGGGCATGGACTTCAACTACCGCTTCACCGTCGCCGACCCCGGCACCTACCTGCTGCACAGCCACGTCGGCATGCAGCCGGACCGGGGCCTGTACGCGCCGCTCGTCGTGGACGACCCCAGGGAGCCGCTGAAGTACGACAAGGAGTGGCTGATCGTCCTGGACGACTGGGTGGACGGTGTCGACGGCTCCACCCCGGAGAAGGTGCTGCAGCAGCTCAAGCCGGGCGGCGGCATGGCCATGATGGGCCCACAGCGCCCGACCGCCCACCCTCACGAGCACCCCGGCTCGGCCATGCCGCACCCGCCGAAGAACACCGGCCCGAACCGGATGCTGCACGGGCCGAAGAGCCGCATCCTGGACGGGGTCGGCGGCAACGTGGCGTACCCGATCTACCTCGCCAACGGCCGCAGGCCGGGCGCGCCGACCTCGTTCCGGTGCCGTCCCGGTGAGCGGGTCCGGCTGCGGATCATCAACGCGGGTTCGGACACCGCATTCCGGGTGGCGCTAGGCGGCCACCGTATGACGGTCACCCACACCGACGGCTACCCGGTCAAGCACCGCACCACGGACGCGCTGCTGATCGGCATGGCGGAGCGGTACGACGTGCTGATCACGGCCAAGGACGGTGTGTTCCCGCTGGTCGCGATGGCCGAGGGGAAGGTCGGCCAGGCGCTCGCCGTGCTCCGCACCGACAACGGCAGAACCGTTCCGCCGGCGGATGTCAGGCCCGCCGAGCTGGACCGCGAGGTGCTCCCCGCGCGCCGTCTGCGGCCCGACGACTCGGTCGCCCTGGACGACCGCGAGCCGGACCGCGAGATGCGCATCCGGGTCACCGGCACCATGGAGAAGTACGACTGGGGCTTCGACCACAAGCAGTACGACGTGCGGCAGCGGTACGCGGTGCGCGCGGGCGAGCGGGTCCGGATGACCCTGATCAACGCCACCGACATGTGGCACCCGCTGCATCTGCACGGCCACACCTTCGCGGTGACCGGCCTCGACTCCGTGGGCGCCCGCAAGGACACCGCGGTGGTGCTGCCGCACCGCAAGCTGGTCATCGACTTCGACGCCGACAACCCCGGTCTGTGGATGCTGCACTGCCACAACCAGTACCACTCGGAGAGCGGCATGATGGGGGTCCTCGGCTACAAGAAGTGAGCCGGCGGCGAGACACGAGCGGGTGAACCACGCGGCCCCGGGCCCGCCATGGTGGCGGGTCAGTGGGCGCTCAGCCAGGGCCGCACCCGCTTGCGGGCCTCGTGCAGCCGGGACTTCAGGGTGCCGAGCGGGATGCCCGCGCGTTCGGCGGCCTCGGCGTAGTCCAGCTGGCACAGGTCGCGGTAGACCAGCGGCGCCACCAGGTGCGGATGCTCGCGCTCCAGCTGGTCCAGCGCCTCCAGCAGGTCGACGCGGGAGCCCGCGATGACGCTGGTGGTGCGCGGGTCGGCGGGCTCCGGCACCCCGGTCACCGCGGGCTGTTCGGCGGCCCGCCGCTTCAGCTCGCGGTACTTGCCCCGGCAGCAGTTGGCGACGACCGTGTACAGCCAGGTGCTGAAGCGGCTGCGGCCCTCGAAGCCGCCGATGTGCCGGGCCACCTGCAGCAGCACGTCCTGCGCGGCCTCCTCGGCGTCCTCCCGGCAGGGCAGGAAGCGCCCGCAGCGGCGCACCACCTCCGGCCGCAGCTCGGCCAGCAGCCGGTCCAGGGCCGCCCGGTCGCCCGCCGCCGCCAGCCGGGCCAGCTCTTCGGCCGCCGCCGCGTCCGCCACGTCAGCTCCCCCCTCGGAGTCGATCTCGGCCAGGCATGATAGTCGTATGCACCCCCCGGAGCGGATCGGCCGGTACCGCCTTCGACAGCGCCTGGGCAGCGGGGCGTTCGCCACGGTGTGGCTCGCCCAGGACGACGAACTGGACGCCCTGGTGGCGGTCAAGGTCCTCGCCGACAACTGGTCCCACCGCCTCGACGTGCGCGAACGCTTCCTGTCCGAGGCGCGGCTGCTGCGCCGGGCCGGGTCCAGCCGGGTGGTGCAGGTCTACGACATCGGCGAACTGGACGACGGCAGGCCCTACTTCGTCATGGAGTACGCCGACGGCGGCACCCTCGCCGACCTGCTGGAGGACGGCCCGCTGCCGGTGTCCGAGGCGCTGGGGCTGACGTCGCTGGCCGCGCGGGGCGCCGCCGCGCTGCACGAGGCCGGGATCGTGCACCGGGACATCAAGCCGGTCAACCTCCTTCTGCGCACCGCCCCGGACGGCGGACGCCGGCTGCTGCTGGCCGACCTGGGGCTGGCCAAGAGCCTCGCGCAGGGCTCGGCGCTGACCCTCGCGGCGGGCTCGGCGGGCTACCGGGCCCCGGAACAGGCGGAGCCGGGCGCGGGCGTGGACGAGCGCGCCGACGTCTACAGCCTGGGCGCCGTCGGCTACGAACTGCTCACCGGCACCGTGCCGGGGACGCCCGGCAGGGTGGTGCCGCCCGCCCGGCTGCGGCCGGGGCTGGACGCGGAGGTGGAGCGGGCGCTGCTGCGGGCCCTGGAGCCGGACCGGGCCAGCCGCTGGCCGGGCGCGCGGGCGTTCGCCGACGAACTGGACCGGCTGGCCGCGGGCACGGGCCGGGCGGGACGGTCCGGCGCGGCGCGGGCGCGGCGTGCGGTCCTCGCCGGGGCGGCGGTGGTCGCGCTGGCGGCCGCCGGGGGCGCTGCGGCGCTGCTGCTGCACCGGCCCGCCGGGGGCGCCGACGGGCCGGCGCGGGTGCGGGACGCCTCCGGCCGGATAGCGGTGGAGGTGCCCGCCGGGTGGAACCGGGAACTGCGCGACTCCGGTTGGGACCCGCGGGCCCTCGGGCTGCCGGGCGGGCGGGAGCCGGGGCTCGTGGTGGCCGACGACATCTCCCGCTGGCCCGACCTCGCGGCACCGGTGAACGGCGTCTTCGTCGGCCTGGGCGAGGGCGGTCTCGCCGAACGGGTGGACGCGCTCACGCATGCCGGGTGCCGTCACACGGACCGGCACGCGTTCTCGGTGTCCGGCTGGCGGGGCACGGTGCGGGTCTGGAGCGGCTGCGCGGGCGGCGGGTCGGTCACCGAGTCGGCGCTGCGCCCCTCGGACGGCGCGCACGGCCCGCAGGTGTACGTACAGGTGCGCCAGAGCGCGGGCGCGGACGCCACCGACGGCATACTCCGTTCGCTGCGGGTCACCTGATCGGGGGGAACCTTCGCCCGCCGTGGCGGTGAGGCCCCGGTGAGCGGAGACTTTTGCGGGCGCGGAAGATTTTTCCACCACGTCCCGAACTTTTCCGCCGGACGGCGCATCGGAAGCTGTGACGGCGCCTCGGGCGCCGCGGGCACGCGGCCCCGCGTGCCGTGGACCTCAAGGGAGGCTTGTGCGACATGGCGAACTCGACCCCGGCCAGGCGGCGCGGAACTCTGCTCGCGGGCACCGCCGCCGTACTGGGCCTTCTGACGGCCTGCGGCAACACCCACGTGGGCGCCGAGCCGGCGAGGACGATGTCCGGCTCGGCCGCGCCTGCGACGGAATCCCCCGGCGCGAAGAAGCCGGTCAGCTCGCCCGCCGCCGCCGACACCCCCTCCCCCGTCACCCAGAGCGGCGGCACCTCGACCCCCGGCGACGCGCCGGGCACGGCGACGAGGACGGTCGCCCCGGACACCGCGAAGAGCACCCGCTGCCACACCTCCGAGCTGCGGACGGCCGTGGGCCGCAACGATCCGGGTGCCGGGCAGGAGAACTTCCCCGTGGTGCTCACCAACAAGTCCTCCCGCACCTGCACCCTGCGCGGCTATCCGGGCGCGGCCTTCGTGAACGCCTCCGGCACCCAGCTCGGCCGCGATCCCGAGCGCACCCCCGGCTCGCCGGTGACGGTCACGCTCCGGCCCGGCCAGAGCGCGTGGGCCGGGCTGACCTTCTCCAACCCGGAGGTCAGCGGCGCGAAGTCGGCTAAGCCGGCCGCGCTGGTGGTCACGCCGCCCGACGAGCGTGACCCGCTGAAGGTGACGTGGACGGCGGGCGCGGTGCCCGTGTCCGGGAACGCGTCCTCGGTCCGGCTCACCGTCTTCGCCGCCGGTTCGGGCGCCTGAGCGGACCTCGGCGCGCCGGGCCGGGTCGGTCCGGCGCGCCGAGGTCTGTTTTCATGAGCGGGCACATCACCACAGGTCCGGAGGATCGCCCTGAACACCCCGCTCGCCGAGGCCCTGTCGGCCGTCCTGCTCGTCGCCGTGCTCGCCTGGGCGGTCGTACGGCCCTTCGGGTGGGCGGAGGCCGTGCTCGCGGTGCCCGCCGCCGGCGTCGCCATCGCCACCGGCGCCATCTCCCTGGACCACGCCCGTGACGAAGTGGCCCGGCTGGGCCCGGTGGTGGGGTTCCTGGCGGCGGTGCTGGTGCTGGCCCACTTCTGCGACGTGGAGGGGCTGTTCCGGGCGTGCGGAGCGTGGATGGCCCGCTGGTCGCGGGGGCGGCCGGTCCGGCTGCTGACGGCGGTGTTCGCGCTGGCCTCGGTGATCACCGCCGTACTGAGCCTGGACGCGACGATCGTGCTGCTGACGCCGGTGGTGTTCGCCACGGCCGCCCGCTCCGGCGTGCGCCCGAAGCCGCATGTGTACGCCTGCACCCACCTGTCGAACACGGCGTCACTGCTGCTGCCGGTCTCCAATCTGACGAACCTGCTGGCGTTCGCGGCGAGCGGGCTGTCCTTCACCCGGTTCGCGGCGCTGATGGCGCTGCCGTGGCTGGCCGCGATCGGTGTCGAGTACGTGGTGTTCCGGCGCTTCTTCGCCCGCGACCTGTCGGCGGCGGCACCGGCCACCGGGGAGAGGGGTCAGGAGCCGCCGCTGCCGCTGTTCGCGCTGGTCACCGTGGGCTGCACGCTCGCGGGGTTCGTGGTGGCCTCCCTGTTCGGCGTCGATCCGGCGTGGGCGGCGGCCGCGGGCGCGCTGGTGCTGGCCGGGCGGGCCGTGCTGCGGCGCCGTGCGACACCGCTGTCCGTGGTGCGGGCGGCAGCGCCGCCGTTCCTGGCGTTCGTGCTGGCGCTCGGCGTGGTGGTGCGGGCGGTGGTGGACAACGGCCTCTCCGACGCGCTCGGGCATCTGCTGCCGTCCGGGAGCGGGCTGCCCGCGCTGCTGGGCATCGCCGCGCTGGCCGCCGTACTGGCCAACCTGATCAACAACCTGCCCGCGGTGCTGGTCCTGCTGCCGCTGGCGGCGCCGGGCGGGGCGGGCGCGGTGCTGGCGGTGCTGCTGGGGGTGAACATCGGCCCCAACCTCACCTACGCCGGTTCGCTGGCCACCCTGCTGTGGCGGCGGATCGTGCACCAGCACGACGAGGGGGTGGGCCTCGGGGAGTTCACCCGGCTGGGGCTGATCGCCGTGCCCTCCGCGCTGGCGGTGTCGGTGGTGGCACTGTGGGGAGCACTGCGGATCTTCTGACGGGACGGCGTGAGCCGGAAAGGACATGGGATGCGTGCGGTCGTCTGGCTCGTCGAGGGCACCTGGCCCGCCTGTGTGGACGCCGTGCGCCTGCACGCCCCGCACGCCCGTGACGTGGTGCTGCTGCATGTCACCGGGGGCGAGGTACCCGATGTGGCGCACGGCGCGTTCGCGGGGCTGATGGGGCGCGGCGGGTCCTGGGGGCAGGGCCGGGGCGAGGGCTGGGAGGCCGACCCCGGGGACCGGCTGGAGGCGCTGGGCGACGGCTCGGCGGCGGAACTGCTGGACGCGGCCGCCGAGCGCCTGGGCCGTCCGTGCCTGCGCGAGGAGCGGGCGGGGCGTCCGGAGCGCGAGGTGGTCGCGGCGGCCGAGGGCGCGGACCTGCTGGTGCTGGCCCGGGACGGCGACCGCTCCCGCCTCGGCCCGCACAGTCTGGGGCCGGCGTCCCGCTTCGTGGTCGACCACGCCCCGTGCCCGGTCCTGCTGGTCTGGCCCGGGCCGACGCCCGGCCTGGGCACGATCCCCCCGCCGCCGCACCACCACTGAGCCGGGCACCGCGAACGGCCCGGCGCCGCGCGCCGTTCAGCGGTGACGGCCTCCGTAGCCGCCCCCGTGACCGCCTCCGTACCGTCCTCCGCCACCGTCACGGCCGCAGCGGTCGCGGTAGGAGGAGCAGGTGTCCTCGTCCCGCTCGCCGGACGTCGCGGTGGCGGACGGCGTGGCGGTGGGCGTGGGTGTGGTGGTGGGCGTCTTCGGGTCGGCCGGGCGTGAGGACCGCGCGGCGGACGGACCGGCCGAGGCGCCGCGGGCGGGCGGCTTCGTGGTCGCCCCCTTGTCCCAGTTGACGGTCTCCATCTGGGGGTCGTTACGGGCGGCGTCAACGACCCAGCGCTGGAGGGCGGTCTCGGCGCGGTTCTTCAGCACCAGCGCCCCGGAGCCGTCCGTCGCCGCCGGGGTGAGGGCGAGGTTCTGGTCCCAGCGGGGCACGAGCGTGCCCTGGAGGGTGAAGTCGTAGCGGACGAAGCGGCCGTCGTCGCCGGTGGCCGAGCAGGGGGAGAGCCGGACCGCGTAGCCGAGGCGGGAGTCGAGGCAGAGGTCCGGCGCGGCGTCGCTGCGCAGCCGCCCGTCCGTCTCGTAGCGCCAGCGCTGGCCGGGCGCCGAGGAGCAGGTGACGAGCCCCGTCTCGGCGCCCTCGACGGCTTTCCCGCCCACGATGCCGACGCAGCGCCCGGAGGCCACGTTGTGCAGCCGTCCGCGCACGGTGGGCCGGTTGCCGTCCGCGCCCGCCCAGGACGGCTGCGGCGCGGGCTTCGAGGGGGGGCCGGCCGTCGGGGAGGTACCGGGGGCGGGGCCGGGGCCGTCGTCGGAGCCGAGCACGGACCACAGCACGAGGGGCAGCGCGACGAGGGCGCTGACGGTGGTGACGGCCAGCGAGAGGTTGCGGCGGCGGGTGCGCCGGGCGGCGCGGCGGCCGGAGCGCGCGGTGGGCGCGGTGGGCGCGGTGGGCGCCTCGCTCCGCGCGGCGGGGGCGGCCGGGGGCGCGAAGTCCTCGCCGCCGGCGGGCACGGGCGGGGCCGGCACGGGCGGCGGGGCGGTGTCGTCGGCGCGCGAGGCACGCGCGTCGCGGTAGGCGTCGGCGCCCCAGCCGAGCACGGCCTCGGCGAGCGCGAGGCCGAGGCCGTCGTTGAAGCGGGCGAGCTGGTCGGCGGTGCGTGCGCAGTGTCCGCAGGTGTCGAGGTGGCCGCGCAGGTCCGGGTCCATGGCGAGGCCGCCGCCGCGCCGGAAGGTGACGTCCAGCATGCGCAGATAGCGCCCGCACTCGGCGTCCGGGGCCAGTTCGCGGTGGGTCTGGAGACACTCCTCGCGCAGCCGGTCCCGGGCGCGGCCGAGTTCGACCGCGGTGCTCTCCTCGTCCAGGCCGAGCAGCGCGGCGGGCACGGAGAGGGGTTCCCCCTCGACCTCGGTGTGCCAGAGCACGGCGCGGGAGGCCTCGGGGAGCTGCTGGAAGGCGCGGGCCAGCAGCCGCCTGCCGGGGGCGGGCAGCAGCCGGGCGGCGGCACGCTCGCCGCCGGCGGGGCCGGGCCGCAGCGCGGGGTGCAGGAGTTCCTGGCGGCCGTCGCCGTCCCATTCGGCGGCGATCCGCCGGACGGTGACGAGAAGCCGGGGGCGCCAGGCGGCGGACGGTCCGGCGTGGCGGAGCGACTCGCCGAAAAGGCGGGTGAAAGCGGCCGTGGTGAGCATGCCCGCCGCGCGCGGTCCGTCGGCGCACAGCCGGGCGTAGGCGAAAGCGGCGGCCCAGTGGCGGTCCAGGAGTTCCCCCACGGGATGCGGCCCGGGCGCCGTTCCCGTCCACTTCTTGAGTTCCGCGCTGAGTTCACCGTCGGATATGCCGAACGGCCTCGCGGATTCAGGGGAATTCGACGGTCCTTCGCCCTTCACGGCTCTGTTCCTCCCAGAATCCACGCGGAATCAGGTCCGTACCAGACGGCAGGACGACGGATACGGCGGTGTGCCCAACTCCGCTCAGCGAAAGCTCACTTGAGGCGAGCGGAACGCATCGGAGCGGCCGGAATCATACGGGGCCGAAAATCGCCCACGCTGCGGCGACGCACACTTTTGCACAGAGTGACGGCGCGTAACAAGGTTTCTCCCGCCGCGGAACGGTACCCCCGGAATTATTGACTCGTATTCAGTTTCCGCCCCGCACGCACCGGGTCGCACAGGCGTCCCGCGAAGGCCTGATCCGGAGGTGTGACCGGACCACCCGGTTCCACTTGGACCACGTGTGCAACCTTTTGACGAGCCGGTGTGTCCATCTACACGTACTCAGCGAATTTTTCGCACATGTCTCCTTGAAGCGGCCACACCCGGGAACCGATACCACCGGTAACCGGGTGCTGAACGACGCGCCGTCATACAGGAGGCAGTGAGTGCATTTCACCGCCGCCGAGTCGCCAGAGGACCGCAATGCATCATCCCCGCGTCAGCGTGATCGTCCCCGCCTACAACGCCATGCCCGAACTCACCGAGTGCATCACCTCGGCCATCGAGCAGACGATCGGCCTGGACGAGCTCGAGATCATCGCGGTGAACGACGGATCGACCGACGGCACCGGGGAGGAGCTCGACCGCCTGGCCGCGTCCTGCCCCTCCCTGCGCGTCATCCACCAGGAGAACTCGGGCAACGCGGCGATCCCGCGCAACGTCGCCCTGGACCTCGCCCGCGGTGACTACGTCTTCTTCCTCGACTCCGACGACTGGCTGGGCCCCGACGCGCTGCGCCGCATGGTGGCCATGGCCGACGAGAACGACACCGACATCGTGCTGGGCAGGATGGTGTCGGTCGGCGGCCGGGCGGTGCCGACCGCGGTCTTCAAGAACACCCAGCCCCGCACGGACATCTTCTCCTCGGCCGCCTATCGCACCCTCGGCTGCTGGAAGCTCTTCCGCCGCTCGCTGCTGGAACGGCTGAACCTGCGTTTCCCCCCGTTCCGCAACACCGAGGACAAGCCGTTCACGGCCGCCGCCTACCTCAACGCGGACGGCATCTCCGTCGTCGCGGACTACGACTGCTATTACCAGCGCGATCGCGCGAACGGGAACAACCTCACCCTCACCGCGCAGAACCTGAGCCACCGCATGGAGGGCACCCGGCTGTGCTTCGAGACGGTGGCCCGCTACCTGGAGCCGGGGCCGCGCCGCGACCAGATCATGCGCCGGCACGTGGAGTGGGAGCTGTGCGGGCCGCTGTGGTGGCTGCTGCTCAGGGAGAGCGAGGAGGACATCCGCGAGCGCTTCTACCCGGAGATCCGCGAGTGGGTGGAGAACTGGGTCACCGACCCGATCATCGAGAAGCTCGTCCCGCGTGACCGGCTGCTGCTGCACCTGCTGCGGGCCGACCGGTTCGACGACGTGATCACGGCCATCCGGAACGCCGACGAGGACGCCGGGCGCGGTCACGTCGTCGACGGCGGCCGGGTCTACTGGCGGCACCCGTTCTTCCGCGACGCGGCGGTGGGTGTCCCGGACAGCGCCTTCGACGTCACCGGCCGGCTGCCCGTGCGCCACCAGGTCGACTCGGCCACCTGGCGGGAGAACGGCGTCCTGCGGCTGACCGGCCACGCCTACATCGAGAACGTCGCCTCCCTGGACCCGGCCACCGAACTGGTGCTGCGCCGCTACGACGCCGACGACGAGGAGATCCGCGTCCCGGTGCGGGTGCACACGGCCGCCGGGGTGCCGGACGACGGGCTCCACGCGGACGCGGGCTTCGTCGCGGACCTCCCCGTGCTCACGGCGGCGTCCGGGACTCCGCTCGGCCGCGGCCGCTGGAACCTCTTCCTCGACGTGCGGGCCCAGGGGGTGAGCCGTACGGTCCGGCTGAAGGCCCCGGGGTCCGAGCCGGCCCCCGCGCAGACGATCGTGACCACGCGCTCGGGCAAGCCGACGGCCGTCACCCCGTACGTGACGAACTGGGGGAACCTGTCCCTCGACGTGGGCCAGGAGACGCCGCGTGGCGACACCCCCGGCCGGGTGACCGCGACGTCCTGGCACCGGTCGCGCAAGGGCACGCTGGTGGTGACCGGCACGCTGGCCGGCGAGGGCGCCGAGGAGGTGCGGAGCCTGACCCTGCGCGCCGAGAACGCGGCGGGCGACCGCCGCGAGGCCCCGGCCGCCCTCATCCGCTCCGGCGGCGCGTTCACGGCGGAACTGCCCGTCAAGGGCCTGCGTCCGGGCCGCTGGACGGTCACGCTGGCCCTGCCCGGCGCCTCCCCCGTCGCCGCCGTCCCGTACCTCACCGGCCTCGGCCGCAGCCGCTGGTTCCACATCGCCCGCCCCTTCTCCGCCGGTCCGGTGAAGAAGGCGTCGGAGACGACGCTGGTGCTGGAGGTCCGCGCGGTGGACGTGCCGGGAGCGGTACGGCAGAAGCTGCGGACGGTGACGCGCAGGACCCGGAGGGCGGCCAAGGCGCGCCCCTAGGGCCTGTCTTCCGGATCTTGCCGGGGTCGCGGGGTCTGGCACGCGCGTCTGCGGCGTTGTCGTCGGTTGCCGACGCTCCGCGTCGACGCCCTCCTCCGCCT
>NZ_JBEYXQ010000023.1:0-96309 GCF_040645115.1 Streptomyces sp. NPDC046860
CCTCGTACTGGATGTACGAGGGCGATCCCGACAACGCGGCGAGCGTGCGTGCCAGGCGTCGCGAGCCAGGCGCCACTTTGCGGACACGGCCTAGGCCGTGATGTCCTTCGACGTGAACCGCGCCCACGCTGCCGTGCCGAACACGGCCGCGTAGACCCCCTGGAGGACGAGGTTCCTGCGCAGGTCGTCCCAGAGGACGGGGTCGCGCAGGAGGTCGGCGAAGGACAGCCAGTAGTGGGAGAACAGGTACGGCTGGACGGCGTGCAGCTGCGGGATCTGGTCGAGGATCTGGACCGTGATCAGCAGCCCCACGGTGGTCGCCATCGCCGCGATGCCGCTGCTGGTCAGGGTCGACACGAACAGCCCGAGCGCCGCCACACCGGTCAGCGAGGCCGCGACGGCCAGGGCGATCAGCAGCGCCCGGAGCAGGCCCTCGCCGAAGCCGATCCGGGTGCCGGAGATCGTGGTGACCTCGCCGAGCGGGAACAGCACCGCGCCCACCGCCAGCGCGGACACCGCGACGACCAGGGTGGCCAGCAGGCAGAAGGCGAGGACGGCGGCGTACTTGGTCAGCAGCAGCCGGGTCCGGCCCGCCGGGGCGACCAGCAGATAGCGCAGGGTGCCCGCCTGCGCCTCGCCCGCGACGGCGTCGCCCGCGATCACGCCGACCGCCATCGGCAGGAAGAACGGCAGGGTCGCCGCGAGCGCGGTGAAGACCAGGAACAGGCCGTTGTTGGTGATCTGCGCGATGAACGCGGGGCCGCCCCCGCCGCCCGCCGACCCGCCGTCCCCGGTTTCGACGCGCACCGCGATCCCGATCAGCACCGGCACCGCCGCCAGCACCGCGAGCAGCACCAGGGTGCGCCAGCGGCGCAGGGTGGTGACCAGCTCGCTGCGCAGCAGCCCGAACGTCCACAGGGGCCGGGGCGCCGTGGGGTACGTGGTCTCATCCCGCGACATCGAAGCCCTCTCCGGTCAGCGCCACGAACGCGTCCTCCAGCGAGGCGCGTTCCAGGGTGAACCCCCGTACCCGCACGCCCGCCGCGACCAGTGCGGCGTTCACCTCGGCGAGGTCGCGGGCGGGCGGTTCCCCGGTGACCGTCTCCCCGGTCACCGTGAGGCCGGTGACGCCCTGCTCCCCCAGCACCCGGGCCGCCTCCGCCGGGTCCGGGGTGGTCACGGCGAGCCGGCCGCGCGCCCCGGAGGACAGGTCGGCCACCGCGCCCTGGGTCACGAGCCGGCCGCGTGTCATCACCGCCGCGTGGGTGCACACCTGCTCGATCTCGTCGAGGAGGTGGGAGGAGAGGAAGACGGTGGTGCCGTCGGCGGCCAGCTCCCGGATCAGGCCGCGGATCTCGCGCATCCCCTGCGGGTCGAGACCGTTGGTGGGCTCGTCCAGCACGAGCAGGCGGCGCGGGGTGAGCAGGGCGGCGGCCAGCCCGAGGCGCTGTTTCATGCCGAGGGAGTACGCCTTCGCCTTCTTGCCCCCGGCGGCGGCGAGCCCCACCCGCTCCAGCGCGGCGGCGACGCGGGCGCGCCGGGTGCGGGGGTCGGCGGCCGGGTCGGCGGCGTCGTAGCGCAGCAGGTTGTCCCGGCCGGAGAGGAAGCCGTACAGCGCGGGGCCCTCGATGAGGGCGCCGACCTCGGGCAGTACGGCACGCCCGGCGCCCGGCATGGGGCGGCCCAGGACGTGCGCGGTGCCCGAGGTCGGTTCGATCAGCCCCATCAGCATGCGGATGGTGGTGGTCTTGCCGGAGCCGTTGGGGCCGAGGAAGCCGAAGACGCTGCCCGCCGGGACGGTCAGGTCCAGACCGTCCACGGCGAGCTGTCCGCCACGGAACCGCTTGGTCAGGCCACGGGTGGCGATGACCGGCGCGGCATCGTCCCGCGCGGCGGAGGGTCGGTCCATCGGCTCCCCCTGCGTGAGCTCCGTCGTGCCCGGTGGGTCACTTGTCGGCGTCGGCCGCCTTCACCAGGGCCTCCTTGGTGACCGCGCCCGCGTACACCGTGCCGTCGTCGGTGATCAGGGCGTTGACCAGGCGGGTGGAGAAGACGGTGCCCTTGCCGAAGTCGCCGGAGACCGGGTCGCCGAGCGAGCCGAGGAAGCCGCCCATCGCGCCGTCCTGGGAGCCGGTGGGGCCGCCCTCGGCGCCGGTGCCGAACTTGGCGATGGCGGTCCAGCCCTCGCCGATGGTGTCGGCGCCCTTCAGACCGCCCGGCGCGAATTCGCCGCCGAAGCCCGGGGCGTGCTCGCGCCTGCCGTCGTCGCCCGGCTTCTCCTCGGTCACCTTCGCGCCCTTGGGCGGGCGGAAGTCGAAGGTGGAGGCGGGCGGCGCGGCGAAGGAGACCTTGGTGAAGCCCGCGTCGAGGACGGCGGCGCCGCCGCTCTTCGGGGTGAGGGTGAACTTCAGCGGCAGACCCGTCTTCGCGTCGACGCCGATGGTGACGGCGCCGACGGTGGAGCCGGACTGCTTGGGCTTGATCAGCAGCTTGTAGGCGTCCCGGCCGGCGATGCGGGTGGTGCCGTCGACGGTGACCGAGGTGGTGTCGTCGACCGACTTCAGGGCCTCCTCGGCGAAGTCGTCGGGCGTGGCGGAGCGCTGGTGCCCGCGCTCCTCGCCGGAGTGCCGGGCGGTGGTGTGGAAGACCTCGTTGCTCGCGCTGTCGTAGCCCCACACGTCCTTGTCGTTGTGGATGAGGCTGTACTCGGCGTCGCGCTCCAGCAGCGAGACCTTCTGCTTCTCGGGGCCGTCGGCGGCCACGCGCAGGGTGTGGGTGCCGGAGGCCAGCTCGGTGAGCTTGGTGCGCGGGTCGGCGGAGGAGCCGTCGCCGTCCCGGCCGGAGCCCATGCCGTCCTGGAGCGCGCCGAGGTCGGGCAGGCCCAGGTCGGTGCTGACCTTGACTGTGCCGGACATTTGCTGGACGTCGGACTTGGCGATCTTCTCGACGAGCTGCTGGGCGGTGATCTCCGGCAGGTCCGGGTCACCGGCGGCGGCGAGCGCCGGGACCAGCCCGATGGTGGCCGCCGCCACACCCACCACCGCCACGGGCACGACGTACCGGGCGGCCTTGCGGCGTCCGGTGCGCGGGTCCTCGTCGGGGCCGGTGCCGGTCGCGTGGTCGGATTCGTACGGTGCCATGTGTGCCTTACCTCCGTCGTCGGCGGCGGCTGCGCTCGCTGGGATCCACCCGAGCCGCCATTCTCACCGGGATCGGTGAGCAGTGGTGGTTTCCCTGGTTCCCATCAGACCAACTCCGCAGTCCTGGAGCGTCAGCCCACGGAGCCAACTCGGCGTACACCTGCGGTATGACAGACGGACCGGAACACCCGCGCCTACCCGTAGGGGTCGGGCGGGCGTTCCTGGGGCCTGTCCTAACCGGCCCGGTGGACCACCGCGTCGCACAGCTCGATCAGAGCCGTCTTGGCGGTGCAGTCCTTCAGCGGGGCGAGGGCGGCGCGGGCCTCCTCCGCGTACCGCACGGCGTCGCGCCGGGCCTGCTCCAGCGCGGGGTGCACGCGCAGCGCGGCGAGCGCCTCGGCGAGCCGGGCGTCGTCGGTGAGGTCGGAGTCGAGCAGCTCGCACAGCGCGAGGTCGGCGGGCTCGCCGAGCCGGGCGGCGCGCTCGCGCAGCCGCAGCACCGGCAGCGTGGGCACGCCCTCGCGCAGGTCGGTGCCGGGGGTCTTGCCGGACTCGTCGGATTCGGAGGCGATGTCCAGCACGTCGTCGGCGAGCTGGAAGGCGACGCCGAGCCGCTCGCCGTACTGGGTGAGCACGTCGACGACGCTCTCGTCGGCGCCGGACATCATGGCGCCGAAGCGGCAGGACACGGCCACCAGGGAGCCGGTCTTCCCGGAGAGGACGTCGAGGTAGTGCTCGACCGGATCGCGGCCGTCCTGGGGACCCGCGGTCTCCAGTATCTGGCCGGTGACGAGGCGCTCGAAGGCGAGGGCCTGGACGCGGACGGCCTCGGGGCCGAGATCGGCGAGTATCTGCGTGGCGCGGGCGAAGAGGAAGTCGCCGGTGAGCACCGCGACGGAGTTGCCCCACCGGGTGTTGGCGCTGTCCACGCCGCGCCGCACGGCCGCCTCGTCCATGACGTCGTCGTGGTAGAGCGTGGCCAGGTGGGTCAGCTCGACGACGACGGCGGAGGGGACGATGCGCGGGGCGTGCCGGTCGCCGAACTGGGCGGACAGCAGCACCAGCAGCGGACGGAACCGCTTGCCGCCGGCCCGCACCAGGTGCTGGGCGGAGCCGGTGATGAAGGGGACCTCGCTCTTGGTGGCCTCTAGCAGGCCCGCCTCGACAGCCGCCAGTCCGGCCTGGACATCGGCTTCCAGTGCCTGGTCCCGCACGCTCAGCCCGAACGGCCCGACGACGGTCACGAGGTATCTCCTGTCTGCTGGTGTCTGCTGGCGACTTCACGGCTTGTCGATAGGTCGCTGCCATCAGTCAAGTCAGCGTATCCGGTCCTCTTTGGATCACCGATCGCACCCACCGGTCCAGCTCATGAGGTATCGGTTTTCGTCCGGCATGTGCCGGATGGGTGGACAAGGGGGACATATAGGTCCTCAGTCGGGCGATCCGGCACTCCGGGGGTCACACCGAACCAACGAACGGGAGCGCCCCCCGGGTTCCGTCCCGAGGGGACCGATGCCCCCTAATACGCACAGACGGACCAAATGCACATAATCCCCCATGTCTAATTTTGCGTATTTTGCGATTCCGTGAGTTGGCTCACGCGCCCTCCCGTCTCGCGCCTACCCGCGCAAACCCCCCTCTCACCCCCTTCTTACCGTGCCCGGTAGGGAAGTTGAGGATTGGCGACCGCAAAGGATCAAGTGGGCCAATTGGGACAGAACAAGGTCAACTAGCACTTCGGGTGATTCCGGTACTTGTTCCGGACATGTGCGGTCGCATACGTTCCCGGCCTGTCAGGCGAACGCCGAATCCTGCCGCGCCTGACAACCCACTCACGAACTCATTCGTACGGCAGGAGCGGGGGACCCAGGTAAGCCGCCGGACCGGACGACACATGTCGCTCCGGAACGGCTCGGGGTGAAGCCGAATCGTCCCCGGTGTCCGACGGGCACCGGGGACGAAGCGGCCGGGCACCTCCCCGCCCGAACCCGACAGCTCACCTCGCAGGCGACGGAGAGGAAACAACGACATGACTGCTGCCGTTCAGCCGCGCCATGCCCGCACCAAGCGCATCGCCCGCACGCTCGCCGTCGCCGGTACCGGTGCCGCGATGTTCGCGCTCCCCCTCATCGGCGCCACCAGCGCCTCCGCCGCCCCGGCCGCCAAGCCCGCCGCCGCCTCCACGGTGTACCCGAACAACCTCGACGGCTGGATCCGCCAGTCCCTGGCGATCATGGCCGAGAAGGGCATCCCGGGCACCTACAACGGCATCCACCGCAACGTGATGCGCGAGTCCTCGGGCAACCCGCTGGCCATCAACAACTGGGACATCAACGCCATCAACGGCACCCCGTCCAAGGGCCTGCTCCAGGTGATCGACCCGACCTTCAAGACGTACCACGTGGCCGGCACCTCGCTCGACCCGTACAACCCGGTCGCCAACATCACCGCCGCGTGCAACTACGCGTACCACCGCTACGGCTCCATCGACAACGTCAACGGCCCGTACTAGGCCGGACCGGCCCCACGGCCTGTTCGCCGCGCCCCCGTCGCACGCCTCGCGCGTGCGACGGGGGCGCTCGCCGTCACAGCGCGAACAGGCGCTCCAGGACCACGGCCACCCCGTCGTCCTCGTTGGAGAGGGTGACCTCGTCGGCCACCGCCCTCAGTTCCGGGTGGGCCCCGGCCATGGCGACGCCGTGGGCCGCCCACCGGAACATCGGGATGTCGTTCGGCATGTCGCCGAAGGCGACCGTATCCGTCCGGCCGAGACCCAGGTGCTCCGCGGCCAGCGCCAGACCCGTCGCCTTGGTGATCCCGCACGGCTGCAGCTCGACCGTGCCCGGCCCCGACATGGTGACCGTGGCCAGCGAGCCGACGACCGAGCGGGCGGTGGCCGCCAGTTCGTCGTCGGACAGGCCGTCGTGGCGCAGCAGCACCTTGCTGATCGGCGCGCGCCAGAGCTGCTCGCGCCGCTCCACCCGCACGGCGGGCAGGGTCGGGTGCGGCATCCGGTAACCGGGCTCGATCAGCGTGAGCCCGTCCACGCCGTCCTGGTCGACGGCCGCGTGCACCTGGCCCACCTCAGCCTCGATCTTGCCGAGCGCGGTCTCGGCCAGCTCCCGGTCGAGCTGGACGGACCACAGCATGCGGGCGGCGCCGGCGTCGTACACCTGCGCGCCCTGGGCGCACACCGCGAGCCCCGTGCCGCCGAGCGCGGCCAGCAGGGGGCGCACGCGGGGCGCCGGGCGGCCCGTCACCACCAGATGCCGGGCGCCGGCGCGTGCCGCTCCGGCGAGCGCGGCGAGCGACCTGGGGGAGACCGTGTCGTCGCCGCGCAGCAGCGTCCCGTCCAGGTCGGTGGCGATGAGTGAGCGAGCGGAGGGTGCGGCCATGATCAGAGAATACGGATCACAGGTCCCCCCGACTCACCACGCGGTCACGGGAGTTGACGCGCCGCTCAGCTCCGGGCGCCGTGTGCCGCCGCCAGGTGCCGCGCCAGCCGCGGGGAGGCGAACTCCGTACCGCACACGAAGCGCATCACCGGACCGTACGAGGCCGCCGCGGGCAGGCCGGTGAAGTACAGGCCGGGCAGCGAGGAGACGTAGCCGGGGCCGAGCCGGGGCGCGCCCCGGGTGACCGCGAGGCCCGCGCGCAGGCCCGGACCGAGGAAGTCCAGCGCGGCCAGATCGACCCGGTAGCCGGTGGCCGCGATGACGTGGTCGGCGGTGAGCCGGTCGGTGCGGCCCCCGTGGGTGCGCACGGTGAGCACCGGGGCGCCGTCCACCGCCTCGGCGGCCACCACCCGCGCCACCTCCCGCACCTGCACCCGCTCCTCGAAGCGTTCGCGCAGCCACCAGGCGCCGAGCGGGCCGAGGACCCGGCGGACCAGGTGGTGCCGGACGCCTTCGGGCAGGAAGCGGTAGGGGTCGGCGTGATAGCTGAGCGCCCACAGCGACCAGGCGCGGCCGAAGGGCGACTCCGGACGGAACCGGGGCTGCTTCCAGGGCGGCGCGCCGAAGGCGACCCGGCCCCGGCCGCGCGAGACGACCCGCACCCGCGCGCCCGCCTCGGCGGCGAGGGCGGCGGTCTCCAGCGCGGACTGCCCGGCGCCGACCACGATCAGCTCCTTGCCCGCGAACCGGCCGAGGTCGTGGTGCTGGGAGCTGTGCGAGACCGGCGCGGGCCCGTCGAGCGCGGCCCCGGCCAGTTCGGCGGGCAGGTGGGCGAAGCCGGACAGTCCGGTGGCGACCACGACCGCGCGGGCGGCGAACTGCTCCCCCGAGTCGAGCTTCAGCTCGAAGCCGCCGGGCCGCCCGCGCTCGACCGACACCACCCGGACCCGCTCCAGGTCCGGCACGAGCCGCTGCCGGAACCACTCCCCGTAGGCGATGAAGGTCTCCGCCGGGATGATGTCCTCGTCGGTCACCAGGCGGCGCACGCCCGCCGCGTCGCAGTAGTCGGCGAGGGTGTGGCCGGGCTGGGGACAGTCGAGGCTGGAGGCGGCCGGGGTCGACTTCAGGAGCATCCCCTCGGGCATGTGGTCGCGCCAGCTCACCATGGGGTCGCCGAAGACGCGTACCGGGAGCCCGCGCGCCCGCAGATGGGCGGCGGTGGACAGGCCGTAGGGCCCGGCCCCGATGACTGCAACCGGTCGGATCACGAAGTCCCTCCCAGGACGCGGTACGCCACGTGCGTGGCCTTGCCTACTTCGCGGAGTGCGAGGTGCCGCCGCCCCGGCGGCCGGTCCGCCAGAGCTGGTAGAGGTGCTTCGCGCCGGGGCGGGCGAAGCGGGCGAGCATCGTGAGGAACGGCATCGGGTCGTCGCCCGCGAGCCAGGCCAGCTCGGTCCCGCTGGCCCGCGCCGGGGCGTGCGGCGTGGTGTAACCGCTGCGGCGGTAGGCGAGCCAGGCGGGCAGGTCGATGTTCTCCACGACGAACCGCCGGCCGGCCCGCTGTCCGCCCTCGGGGACGGGCCGGCCGGTGAGGTTCAGGTGCAGGGCCCGTACGACGTCCACGCCCGACTCGCTCTCGAAGAGCCGGAACTGGGCGCCCATGCGGGGGTTGAAGTCCAGCAGCTTGTACCGGCCGTCGCGGCGGTCGAAGCGCAGGTCGAGGTCGACGACCCCGGCGAAGCCGAGCTGTTTGACGAACCGCGTGGCCAGATCGGCGAGTTCGGGGTTGTCGACGACGAAGGCGCTGGCCGTCATGCCCGCGTGCGGGGGCCAGGAGCGGACCTTGACGCCGGTGAAGACGGCGAGCGGGCCCGCGTCGGCGTCGAAGCAGCCGTGCACGATCCAGTCCTCGGCCGCCTCCCTCGGCAGGTACTCCTGGAGGATCACGCCGGGGTCGTCGCCCCAGTCGCGGGCGAGGGCCAGCAGGCCGCCGCGGGTGGCGATCCGGGTGGTGCCGCCCACGGCCGGGCGTCTGCGCCGGACGAACGCCTCCCGGTTCTTGGCCACCACCGGGAACCGCGCCTCGTCCGCGAACGCCACGATCTCGTCGTAGGAGCGCGGGAAGACGGTCGCGGGGGTGTCGATGCCGTGCTCCCGGCACAGCTCGTACAGGCCCTGCTTGCTGGCCACCCGCCTCGGCAGGTCGGGCTCGACGCGCGGGAAGAGGAAGGCGCCGGACAGCTCGTCTTGGTGCTCGGCGATCAGGACGGCCGCCTCTTCGTCGGTCGGGATCAGCACCGCCGGGCGGCCGATGCGGCGCCCGATCCGGCGCAGCCCCTCGACCAGGTGCCCGGGCTCCTCCGCGCCGGTCGTCGGCCACACGAACGCCCGCCGCAGATAACGGGACGCGGCGGCCGGGGTGTACGGGTCCTCGGTGATGGCGTACATCGGCACGCCCAGCCGGCCGAGACTGCGGACCGCGCCGACCCCGCCGTGGTGCAGCGGGTATCCGCCGAACTTGACTATCAGGCCCGGCACTTCACGGTCCGCCTCGAAAGGCGCGCCGAAGCGGCTCGCGGCCACGGGTCCCCCCACGTGTCCCCCCTTTTTCGGGCCGGACCCACCCCGTCCGTGTCCCCGAAGGACGCTAAGCCGGAACACATCCCTCCGACAAGCACTACTCGGACATTGCGAACTCTTTAGACATGGCCCGCTACGGCCGCCCGACCCTGCCCAGAACACCCGGTCCCGCCGTAACGTGTGGCCCGACGCTATGGATCATCAACCCAGGCAGACGCGGATGAGAGTGAGGCAGCACCCCATGCCCCCCGTGCCCCCGTTCGACGTTCCCGAGGGCGACCCCTTCGGCCCGCACAACCTTCCCTACGGCGTGTTCTCGCCCTCCGGCAGCACCGACGGCACCGGACGCCGCGTCGGCGTCCGGCTCGGCGGCCATGTCCTGGACGCGGGAGCCGCCGCCTCCGCGCTCGGCTCCCCGCACGCGGAGCTGCTCACTGCGCCGACCCTGAACCCGCTGCTGGCGGCCGGGCCCGCCGTCTGGTCCGAGGTGCGCGAGGCGCTGACCGAATGGGTCACGCTGCCCGCGCACCGGGCCGCCGTCGAACCGCACTTCCACTCGCTGTCACGGGTCGCGCTGCACCTGCCGTTCGAGGTGGCCGACTACGTCGACTTCTACGCCTCGGAGAACCACGCCCGCAACGTCGGGCAGATCTTCCGCCCCGACTCCCCCGACCCCCTCACCCCCAACTGGAAGCACCTGCCGATCGGTTACCACGGCCGCGCGGGTACCGTCGTGGTGTCCGGCACCGACGTGGTCCGCCCCTCGGGCCAGCGCAAGGCCCCCGCCGACCCGGCGCCGGTCTTCGGGCCCTCCGTCCGGCTCGACATCGAGGCGGAGGTCGGCTTCGTGGTGGGCGTGCCCTCCGCACAGGGCACCCCGGTCCCGCTGACCGGGTTCCGGGACCACGTCTTCGGGCTCTGCCTGCTCAACGACTGGTCCGCCCGGGACCTCCAGGCGTGGGAGTACGTCCCGCTCGGCCCCTTCCTCGGCAAGTCCTTCGCCACCTCGGTGTCGGCGTGGATCACCCCGCTGGCCGCCCTGGAGGAGGCACGGGTGGCCCCGCCCGAGCGCACCCACCCGCTGCTGCCCTACCTCGACGACTCCGCCCCCGGCGTCGAGCCCGGCGGCTACGACCTGCGGATCTCCGTCGCCGTCAACGGACAGGTGGTGTCCGAGCCGCCGTTCTCCACCATGTACTGGACCGCCGCCCAGCAGCTCGCCCACCTCACGGTGAACGGGGCCTCGCTGCGCACCGGCGACCTCTACGCCTCCGGCACGGTCAGCGGCCCGGCGGAGGGGCAGCGCGGCTCGCTGCTGGAACTGACCTGGAACGGCCGCGACCCCCTCGAACTCCCCGACGGCAAGCGGGCGTTCCTGGAGGACGGCGACGTGGTCACCTTCACGGCCTGGGCGCCGGGCCGGGACGGCAGCAGGGTCGGGCTCGGGGAGGTCGAGGGGCGGATCGTCAGCGGGTGAGGTGAGCGCGGGTCGGGGACGGGGGGGCGGGGGCGGCGGGGCGCGTGTGGTGCCGTACGCCTGTATTCGGCGGGCCCGGGCCGTCATACTGACGGCGTACGAACCGGGCGGCGCGCACCCCGCGCTCCCGCAGGCCCCACCCCTTTCCGACCAGGCACGTCCGACCAGGAACCGGAGCCCCGGCATGACCGTCTGCCTGCTCCTGCTGACCGTCCTCGCCCTGACGGCCGCCGTACCGGCGCCCCGGGCGCTGACGCGTGCCGACTGGCCGGAGCGGGAGCCGGTGGTGGCGCTGTGGGTGTGGCAGTGCCTGGTCGCCACGGTGCTGCTGTGCTGTCTGACCGCGCTGGTCCTGGGCGCGGCGGCCGTCTTCCACACCGTCCGCGACCATGTCTTCGCCCCGGCCCCGCCCGCCGTGACCGCCGCCTACGACCTGACCGCCGCGCCCGTCTGGGCCACCGCCCTCACCCTGCTGCTGGCCTCGGGCGCCGCGTGGACCACGGCGATGCTGGGCCGCGAACTGACCGAGGCCCGGCGGCGGCGCGTGGCGGCCCGCGCGCACCTGCGGGAGCGGGCGCCCGACCTGCCCGCCGGTCTGCCCCCGTCCCGGGGGCCGCTGCTGGTGCTGGAGGACGAGTACCCGGACGCCTGGTGGATGCCCGGCCACCCGGCCCGGCTGGTCGTGACCACGGGGGCACTGCACCGGCTCACCGGGCACCAGCTCGACGCCGTCCTCACCCATGAGCGGGGCCACGCGCGCGCCCACCACGACTGGCTGCTGCACCTGTCGAGCGCGCTCGCCACGGGCTTCCCGCGGGTGCCGCTCTTCGCGCACTTCTGCGAGCAGACGCACCGGCTGGTCGAGCTGGCCGCCGACGACGCCGCCTCCCGGCGCTGCGGCCACGTCACCACCGCGCTGGCGCTGATCGAGCTGAACCAGCACCGGGGCGTGCTGTCCTGCGCCTCCAGTCACCGCCTGCTCGGTGAGCGGGTGGACCGGCTGCTGGAGCCGCCGCCCCGGCTGCGGCGCGGACACCGGGCGCTGACCACCGCCCTGGCCGCGCTGGTACCGCTGCTGCCGCTGCTGATCACGTTCGCCCCGGGGCTGACGGCGCTGGCGTAGCGCCCGCCGGTCAGCTCCAGTCCGGCTCGGGCTCCTCCTCGCCCTCGGGCCAGTACAGATCGGAGGGCTCACCCGGACCGGAGGCCGAGGGTGCGGGGGCGGCGGCCGCTGCCGGTTCCGCCGCTTCCGGGGTGCCGGTCCCGCCGGCGGACTGGGCCTGGAGCACCGCGAGCACGCCCTCCCCGTACGTGGCGAGCTTCTTCTCGCCGACGCCGTTCAGCGTGCCCAGCTCGCGCACCGAGGCGGGACGGCTGGAGGCGATCTCGCGGAGCGTGGCGTCGTGGAAGATGACGTACGCCGGGACGCCCTGCTCCTTCGCCTGCTCCGCGCGCCAGGCGCGCAGCGCCTCGAAGACGGGCACCAGCTCGGCGGGCAGCTCGGCCGCCGCCGTCTTGCCCTTGCGCTCGCCCCGGCCGGAGGAGCGGGACGCGGCCGGACGCTTGGGCTCCTTGCGCAGCGGCACCTCGCGCTCGCGGCGCAGCACCTCGCCGCTCGCCTCGGTGAGCACCAGCGTGCCGTACTCCCCCTCGACGGCCAGCAGCCCCTGGGCGAGCAACTGCCGCACCACGCCCCGCCATTCGCCCTCGGCCAGGTCCTCGCCGATACCGAAGACGGAGAGCTGGTCGTGGTCGAACTGGATGACCTTGGCGGAGCGCTTGCCGAGCAGGATGTCCACGATCTGCACGGTGCCGAACTTCTGGCCGCGCTCACGCTGGAGCCGCACGACGGTGGAGAGCACCTTCTGCGCGGCCACCGTGCCGTCCCAGGTCTCCGGCGGGGTGAGGCAGGTGTCGCAGTTGCCGCAGCCCGCCTCGGCCGGGTCCTGGCCGAAGTAGGCGAGGAGCTGGCCTCGGCGGCACCGGGCCGTCTCGCAGAGGGCGAGCATCGCGTCGAGGTGGGCGCCGGCGCGGCGGCGGAACGCCTCGTCGCCCTCGCCGGACTGGATCAGCTTGCGCTGCTGCACGACGTCGCCCAGGCCGTACGCCATCCAGGCCGTGGAGGGCAGTCCGTCACGGCCCGCGCGGCCGGTCTCCTGGTAGTAGCCCTCGATGGACTTGGGCAGGTCGAGGTGGGCGACGAAACGGACGTCGGGCTTGTCGATGCCCATGCCGAAGGCGATCGTGGCGACCACGATCAGGCCCTCCTCGCGCAGGAACCGGGACTGGTGCCGGGCGCGCGTGGCCGCGTCCAGACCCGCGTGGTACGGCACGGCGGCGATGCCGTTGGCGGTGAGGAACTCGGCGGTGCGCTCCACCGAGTTGCGGGAGAGGCAGTAGACGATCCCGGCGTCGCCCGCGTGCTCCTCGCGGAGGAAGGAGAGGAGCTGCTTCTTGGCCTCGGCCTTGGGGACGATGCGGTACTGGATGTTGGGCCGGTCGAAGCTGGCGACGAAGTGCCGGGCCTCGGGGAGGTTCAGCCGCCGGGTGATCTCCTCGTGGGTGGCCCGGGTGGCGGTGGCCGTGAGGGCGATCCTCGGGACGTCCGGCCAGCGCTCGCCGAGCAGGGAGAGGGTCAGGTAGTCCGGGCGGAAGTCGTGGCCCCACTGGGAGACGCAGTGGGCCTCGTCGATGGCGAAGACGGAGATCTTGCCCCGCGAGAGCAGGTCCAGCGTGGCGTCCACGCGCAGCCGCTCCGGGGCCAGGTAGAGCAGGTCCAGCTCACCGGCGAGGAACTCGGCCTCGACCGTGCGGCGCTCGTCGAAGTCCTGGGTGGAGTTGATGAAGCCGGCCCGGACCCCGAGGGCGCGCAGCGCGTCCACCTGGTCCTGCATCAGCGCGATCAGCGGTGAGACGACCACACCGGTGCCGGGCCGGACCAGGGCCGGGATCTGGTAGCACAGCGACTTGCCGCCACCGGTCGGCATGAGCACCAGGGCGTCGCCGCCCGCCACCACGTGCTCGATGATCGCTTCCTGCTCGCCGCGGAAGGAGTCGTACCCGAAGACGCGGTTCAGCGTGGCCAGCGCCTCGCTCCCGTCCACGCCGGGCCCCTCGGTCACCGTCGTCATCCCGCTGATCCCACCTGTCCCACTCATCGCCCGCCCCGTGCGCCGTCACTCGACCACCGCATCCACCATAGGCGCCCGCGCCGACAGGGCCGGGAGTTATCCACAGGCTCGCGGAGATCCATGCCCTAGACATATGCCGATCGGCCTTGTCCGGATCTCGGCCGTAGTCCACACGTTCGCGGGAGACCTGCCGGTTTCCCGTCGATAGTCTGGATGCTCCGGCGAGACTCCGTCCCATGGGAGCACTGATGAGCGTCGCACCGAAGGCGTCCAAACCCGCCTGGCCGACCCCGCCGGAGGGCGGGTGGACCGCCGACGACCTGGACCAGCTTCCGAATCTTCCTCCGCACACGGAGTTGATCGACGGGAGCCTCGTCTTCGTGAGTCCGCAGACCATCTTTCATGAGCGTGCCATTGACTACCTCAAGTGGCAGCTTCAGTCCGTCGCACCGGACGACTTCGAGATCTTCCGCGAACTCACCATCGATCTGGACCAGCAGAACAGGCCGGAACCCGACGTGGTCGTAGTGCGCGCGGACGCTGCGGAAGACCTGACGCAGACGCGATTTCCCGTAAGCGCGGTCCTGCTGGCGATCGAGGTCATGTCCGAGGAGTCCGCCTCCCGCGACCGCGAGACCAAGCCGATGAAGTACGCCCGCGCCAAGATCCCGCACTTCTGGCGCGTCGAGAACGAGCGGGGGCGTGCCGTGATCCACGCCTTCGAGCTGGAGCCGACCACCGGTACGTACACCAGCGTGGGCATCTTCCGCGATCGGATGAAGGTCGAGGCGCCGTTCCCCGTCGACCTCGACCTCACCAGGATCAAGACCCGCCGGGGCACAGTCGAGTAGTCACCGCAAGCACACGCACGACGGCCCGGCCCCCGAAACCGCAGGTTGCCGGGCCGTCGTGTCGGGTCAGCGGACGAACACCCCCGCCTGTCCCGCCAGGTCCAGGAAGTACTGCGGGGCCACACCCAGGACCACCGTCACCGCGACGCCCACCGCGATGGCGGTCGTCGTCAGGGGGGACGGGACCGCGACCGTGGGGCCGTCGGGCTTGGGGTCGCTGAAGAACATCAGGACGATCACCCGGACGTAGAAGAAGGCGGCGATCGCCGAGGAGATCACGCCGACCACGACCAGCGGGGCCGCGCCGCCCTCCGCGGCCGCCCGGAACACCGCGAACTTCCCCGCGAAGCCGCTGGTCAGCGGGATACCGGCGAAGGCCAGCAGGAAGACGGCGAAGACCGCCGCGACCAGGGGCGAGCGGCGGCCGAGACCGGCCCACTGGGAGAGGTGGGTCGCCTCGCCGCCCGCGTCCCGGACCAGGGTGACCACGGCGAACGCGCCGATCGTCACGAAGGAGTACCCGGCCAGGTAGAAGAGGACCGCAGAGACGCCGTCCTCGGTCGTGGCGATCACGCCGGCCAGGATGAAGCCCGCGTGCGCGACGGAGGAGTACGCCAGCAGCCGCTTGATGTCGGTCTGGGTGATGGCGACGATCGCGCCGACCACCATGGTGACGATCGCCACGCCCCACATCACCGGTCGCCAGTCCCAGCGCAGCCCCGGCAGCACCACGTACAGCAGCCGCAGCAGGGCGCCGAACGCGGCGACCTTGGTCGCGGCCGCCATGAAGCCGGTCACCGGGGTCGGCGCGCCCTGGTACACGTCCGGGGTCCACATGTGGAACGGCACCGCGCCCACCTTGAACAGCAGGCCCATCACCAGCAGGGCCATGCCGGTCAGCAGCAGGGCGTCGTTGCCCATGGTGTCGGCCAGCGCCGGGTCGACCCCGCTGACCGTGCCGTCGACGACGGCCGCGATGCGCGCGTAGGACACCGAGCCCGCGTAGCCGTACAGCAGGGCGATGCCGAACAGGGTGAACGCCGAGGCGAACGCGCCGAGCAGGAAGTACTTGACCGCGGCCTCCTGCGACATCAGCCGCTTGCGGCGGGCCAGCGCGCACAGCAGGTACAGCGGGAGGGAGAGCACCTCCAGGGCCACGAACAGTGTCAGCAGGTCGTTCGCCGAGGGGAAGACCAGCATGCCCGCGACCGCGAAGAGCAGCAGCGGGAACACCTCGGTCGTGGTGAACCCGGCCTTCACGGCCGCCTGTTCGCCCTCGCCGCCCGGCACGGAAGCGGCCTGCGCGGCGAAGGAGTCGACCCGGTTGCCGTGCGCCGACGGGTCGAGGCGCCGCTCGGCGAAGGTGAACAGGCCGACCAGTCCGGCCAGCAGGATCGTGCCCTGCAGGAACAGGGCCGGTCCGTCCACCGCGATCGCGCCCATGGCCGCGATGTGCGCCTTGGTGGTGCCGTACCCGGCCGCCGCGAGCGCGACGACCGCGGCGAACGCGGCGCACAGCGCGACGGCCGAGACGAACACCTGGGCGTAGTAGCGGGAGCGGCGCGGCACGAACGCCTCGACGAGCACCCCGATCAGGGCGGCGCCGAACACGATCAGCGTCGGCGACAATTGTCCGTATTCGATCTTCGGCGCGTCGATCTTGGAGATCGGATCGGCCGCCGTTGTCCACAGGCTGTGGACGGCTACAGCGCTCACTTGGCCGCCTCCACCGCGGGCTTGGGGTCCTTCTGATGTACGTCGGACATGGTCTGCTTGACCGCCGGGTTCACGATGTCCGTCAGGGGCTTGGGATAGACGCCCAGGAAGACCAGCAGCACGATCAGCGGCGCGACCACCAGCACCTCGCGCACCCTCAGGTCGGGCATCGCCGAGACCTCCGGCCGCACCGGGCCGGTCATCGTGCGCTGGTACAGCACCAGCGTGTACAGCGCGGCGAGGACGATGCCGAGCGTGGCGATGATCCCGATCACCGGATAGCGGCTGAACGTGCCGACCAGCACCAGGAACTCACTGACGAACGGCGCCAGTCCGGGCAGCGACAGGGTCGCCAGACCGCCGATCAGGAACGTGCCGGCGAGCACCGGGGCGACCTTCTGCACACCGCCGTAGTCGGCGATGAGCCGGGAGCCGCGCCGGGAGATCAGGAACCCGGCGACCAGCATCAGCGCGGCCGTCGAGATGCCGTGGTTGACCATGTAGAGGGTCGCGCCGGACTGCCCCTGGCTGGTCATGGCGAAGATGCCCATGACGATGAAGCCGAAGTGCGAGATCGACGCGTACGCCACCAGCCGCTTGATGTCCCGCTGGCCGACCGCCAGCAGCGCCCCGTAGACGATGCTCACCAGGGCCAGGACGAGGATCACCGGAGTCGCCCACTTCGACGCCTCCGGGAAGAGCTGGAGGCAGAAGCGGAGCATGGCGAACGTGCCGACCTTGTCGACCACCGCCGTGATGAGCACCG
This sequence comes from Streptomyces sp. NPDC046860, assembly GCF_040645115.1. Taxonomy (NCBI): domain Bacteria; kingdom Bacillati; phylum Actinomycetota; class Actinomycetes; order Kitasatosporales; family Streptomycetaceae; genus Streptomyces; species Streptomyces sp. NPDC046860. The sequence goes on from NZ_JBEYXQ010000023.1 coordinate 17,057, forward strand.
CGACCGGCGCGGTGGACTCCTGCATGGCGTTGGGCAGCCAGGTGTGCAGCGGCCACAGCGGCGCCTTCACCGCGAAGGCGAAGAAGAAGCCGAGGAACAGCCAGCGTTCGGTGCCGGTCGCCATGGTGAGCGAGCCGTTCGCGCGGGCCTCGGTGATCTCCTGGAGGCTGAAGCTCCCGGCGACCACGTACAGCCCGATCACCGCGGCCAGCATGATCAGACCGCCGGCCAGGTTGTAGAGGAGGAACTTCACGGCCGCGTACGACCGCTGCCGGGAGGCCGCCTCCTCGCCCTGGCTGTGGGCCCGGTCCCCGAAGCCGCCGATGAGGAAGTACATCGGGATCAGCATGGCTTCGAAGAAGATGTAGAAGACGAAGACGTCGGTCGCCTCGAAGGAGATGATCACCATCGCCTCGACGGCCAGGATCAGCGCGAAGAAGCCCTGGGTGGGCCGCCACCGCTTGCTGCCGGTCTCCAGCGGGTCGGCGTCGTGCCAGCCCGCCAGCACGATGAACGGCATCAGCAGCGCGGTCAGCCCGATCAGGGCCACCGCGATGCCGTCGACGCCCAGTTCGTAGCGCACCCCGAAGTCCCTGATCCAGGAGTGGGACTCGGTGAGCTGGTAGCGGGCGCCGTCCGGGTCGAAGCGGACCAGGACGACGATCGCCAGCGCGAGCGTGGCCAGCGAGACCAGCAGGGCCAGCCACTTGGCGGCGGTGCGCTGCCGGGCCGGCACGGCGGCCGTGGCCACCGCCCCGAGCGCCGGGAGCGCCGCTGTCGCGGTCAGCAGGGGAAATGACATCGACATCGGTATCAGACCGCCCTCATCAGCAGGGTCGCGGCGACCAGGAGGGCCGCGCCGCCGAACATCGAGACCGCGTAGGAGCGGGCGAAGCCGTTCTGGACGCGGCGCAGCCGCCCGGACAGGCCGCCGAAACCGGCCGCCGTGCCGTTGACGACACCGTCGACCAGGGTGTGGTCGACGTAGACCAGCGAGCGCGTCAGGTGCTCGCCGCCGCGCACCAGCACGACGTGGTTGAAGTCGTCCTGGTACAGGTCGCGCCGGGCGGCGCGGGTGAGCACGGAGCCGCGCGGGGCGACGGCGGGCACGGTCCTGCGGCCGTACTGCGCCCAGGCCAGGCCCACTCCGAGCACCAGGCAGACCATGGTGGCCCCGGTGACGGTGAGCGCGCTCAGCGGGGAGTGGCCCTCGGCGTGCCCGGTGACCGGCTCCAGCCAGTGCAGGAAGCGGTCGCCCACGTCGAAGAAGGCACCGCCCGCGACCGAGCCGACGGCCAGCACGATCATCGGGATCGTCATGGTCCTCGGAGACTCGTGCGGGTGCGGCTCGTGGCCCTCCGCATCGGCCTGCCAGCGCTTCTCGCCGAAGAACGTCATCAGCATCACGCGGGTCATGTAGAACGCGGTGATGGCCGCGCCCAGCAGGGCCACCCCGCCGAGAATCCAGCCCTCGGTGCCGCCCTTGGCGAACGCCGCCTCGATGATCTTGTCCTTGGAGAAGAAGCCGGACAGGCCCGGGAAGCCGATGATCGCGAGGTAGCCGAGGCCGAAGGTGACGAAGGTGACCGGCATGTACTTGCGCAGGGCGCCGTACCTGCGCATGTCGACCTCGTCGTTCATGCCGTGCATCACGGAACCGGCACCGAGGAACAGCCCGGCCTTGAAGAAGCCGTGGGTGACCAGGTGCATGATCGCGAAGACGTACCCGATCGGGCCGAGGCCCGCCGCGAGGACCATGTAGCCGATCTGCGACATGGTCGAGCCGGCCAGCGCCTTCTTGATGTCGTCCTTGGCGCAACCGACGATCGCACCGAACAGCAGCGTGACCGCGCCGACGACGGTGACCACGAGCTGCGCGTCCGGGGCGCCGTTGAAGATCGCGGCGGAGCGGACGATGAGGTAGACACCGGCCGTCACCATGGTGGCCGCGTGGATCAGGGCCGAGACCGGGGTCGGGCCCTCCATCGCGTCACCGAGCCAGGACTGCAGCGGCACCTGGGCCGACTTGCCGCACGCGGCGAGCAGCAGCATCAGGCCGATCGCGGTCAGTCGGCCCTCGGACGCCTGGCCCGCGTTCTCCAGCACCGGCCCGAAGGCGAACGTGCCGAAGGTGGTGAACATCAGCATGATGGCGATGGACAGGCCCACATCGCCGACCCGGTTGACCAGGAACGCCTTCTTCGCGGCGGTCGCGGCGCTCGGCTTGTGCTGCCAGAAGCCGATCAGCAGGTACGAGGCGAGGCCCACGCCCTCCCAGCCGACGTACAGCAGCAGGTAGTTGTCGGCGAGGACCAGCAGGAGCATCGCCGCGAGGAACAGGTTGAGGTAGCCGAAGAAGCGGCGGCGCCGCTCGTCGTGCTCCATGTACCCGATGGAGTACAGGTGGATCAGCGAGCCGACGCCCGTGATCAGAAGCACGAACGTCATCGACAGCTGGTCCAGCCGCAGGGTGACGTCGGCCTGGAAGTCACCGACCGAGATCCAGTTCCACAGGTGCTGGGTCCAGGTGCGGTGTTCGGGGTCCTCGCCCAGCAGCCCGGCGAAGAGGACCAGGCCGATACCGAAGGAGGCGGTCGACAGCAGGGTGCCGACCCAGTGGCCGACGGCGTCCAGGCGCCGGCCGCCGAGCAGGAGCACGACGGCTCCGAGCAGGGGCGCCGCGATGAGCAGCGCGATCAGGTTCTCCACGATTCTTCCGACCCCTTACAGCTTCATCAGGCTGGCGTCGTCGACCGAGGCCGAGTGGCGGGTGCGGAACAGCGACACGATGATCGCCAGGCCCACCACGACCTCCGCGGCGGCGACGACCATCGTGAAGAAGGCGATGATCTGGCCGTCGAGGTTGCCGTGCATCCGGGAGAAGGTGACGAAGGCGAGGTTGCAGGCGTTGAGCATCAGCTCCACGCACATGAACACCACGATCGCGTTCCGCCGGATCAGCACGCCGGTGGCGCCGATGGTGAACAACAGGGCCGCGAGATAGAGGTAGTTGACGGGGTTCACTGGGCCGCGTCCTCCGTCCGCTTGAAGTTCGCCGGTTCGTGCTCCGTGCGCTCCAGGCGTTCCTCGGCGCGCTGTTCCAGCGCCTTGAGGTCGACCAGGGCCTGGGCGGAGACGTCCCGGATCTGACCGCGTTCGCGCAGCGTCCGGCTGACGCTCAGCTCGGCGGGGGTGCCGTCGGGCAGCAGGCCCGCGATGTCCACCGCGTTGTGCCGGGCGTAGACACCGGGGGCGGGCAGCGGCGGTACGTGCTTGCCCTCGCGGACCCGCTCGGCCGCCAGCTCGCGCTGGGTCCTGGCCCGCTCGGTGCGCTCGCGGTGGGTGAGCACCATCGCGCCGACGGCGGCGGTGATCAGCAGGGCGCCGGTAAGCTCGAAGGCGAAGACGTACTTGGTGAAGATGAGGGTCGCCAGACCCTCCACGTTGCCGCCCGCGTTCGCCTGGCCGGTGCCGTTGAACCGGGTGAGCGAGGCGTTGGCGATGCCGCCCAGCAGCAGGACGCCGAAGCCGAGCCCGCAGAGCAGGGCCAGCCAGCGCTGGCCCCTGATGGTCTCCTTCAGCGAGTCCGCCGCGGTCACACCGACGAGCATCACCACGAAGAGGAAGAGCATCATGATCGCGCCGGTGTAGACGACGATCTGCACGACCCCCAGGAAATAGGCGCCGTTGGCGAGGTAGAACACCGCCAGGATGATCATGGTCCCGGCGAGACAGAGCGCGCTGTGCACCGCGCGCCGCATCAGGACGGTGCACAGGGCGCCGATCACCGCGACGCTGCCGAGAATCCAGAACTGGACCGCCTCACCGGTGGAGGTGCCCGCGGAGAGAGTGGCCGCGGCGGCGAGCTGTGTGCTCATGCCTCCACCCCCTCGTCCTCGGGCTTCTCGCCCTTGGAGGTGGCGACTTGGCGGACCGTGCCGGGGGCGGCCTCGGTCACCAGGCCCCGGTAGTAGTCCTGTTCGTCGGTGCCGGGGAAGATCGAGTGCGGGGAGTCGACCATGCCCTCGTCCAGACCGGCGAGCAACTGCTCCTTGGTGTAGATGAGGTTGGCCCGGCTGGAGTCGGCCAGCTCGAACTCGTTGGTCATCGTCAGCGCGCGGGTCGGGCACGCCTCGATGCACAGCCCGCACAGGATGCAGCGGGCGTAGTTGATCTGGTAGACGCGGCCGTACCGCTCGCCCGGGGAGTAGCGCTCCTCGTCGGTGTTGTCGGCGCCCTCGACGTAGATGGCGTCGGCGGGGCAGGCCCAGGCGCACAGCTCGCAGCCGACGCACTTCTCCAGGCCGTCCGGATGGCGGTTGAGCTGGTGCCGTCCGTGGAAGCGGGGAGCGGTGGTCTTCTTCTGCTCCGGGTACTGCTCGGTCAGCCGCTTCTTGAACATGGCCTTGAAGGTCACGGCGAAGCCGGCCACGGGATTCTGGAAACCGGGTGCGGTCTCCTTGGGCTCCTCAGCCATCGGACGCCTCCTTTCCATCCGAAGTTCCGTCACTGACAGTGTCCGCTCCACCACTGACAATCAGCTCCCGCTCCTGGCGCGGACGGCGCCTGGGCACCGCGGGCAACTGCTGTCCGGGCAGCGGCGGTACGGGGAAGCCGCCCGCCAGCGGATCGAATCCGGGCTGCGGGGCCGCCGCCTCCTCGGCCTTGGCCTTCTCGCGGAACATGTCGGCGATGAAGGAGATCAGCAGCAGGGCGAGCACACCGCCGCCGACGTACAGCGCGATGTCGGCGAAGTCGTAGTTCTCGTTGCGCAGCACCCGCACGGTCGCCACCAGCATCAGCCAGACGACCGAGACCGGGATGAGGACCTTCCAGCCGAGCTTCATCAGCTGGTCGTAGCGGACGCGGGGCAGGGTGCCGCGCAGCCAGATGAAGAAGAACAGCAGCAGCTGCACCTTGATGACGAACCACAGCATCGGCCACCAGCCGTGGTTGGCGCCCTCCCAGAAGGTGCTGATGGGCCAGGGAGCCCGCCAGCCGCCCAGGAAGAGGGTGGCCGTCACCGCGGACACCGTCACCATGTTCATGTACTCGGCGAGCATGAACAGCGCGAACTTGATCGAGGAGTACTCGGTGTTGAAACCGCCGACCAGGTCGCCCTCGGACTCCGGCATGTCGAAGGGGGCGCGGTTGGTCTCGCCCACCATCGTGATCACGTAGAGGATGAAGGAGACCGGCAGCAGCAGGATGTACCAGCGGTCCTGCTGCTGTTCCACGATCGTGGAGGTCGACATCGACCCCGAGTAGAGGAACACCGACGCGAACGCGGCGCCCATGGCGATCTCGTAGGAGATCATCTGCGCGCAGCTGCGCAGTCCGCCCAGCAGCGGGTAGGTCGAGCCGGAGCTCCAGCCCGCCAGGACGATGCCGTAGATGCCGATCGAGGCGACCGCCAGGATGTACAGCATCGCGATCGGCAGATCGGTGAGCTGCATCGTGGTGCGGTGGCCGAAGATCGAGATCTCGTTGCCGGCGGGTCCGAAGGGGATCACCGCGATCGCCATGCAGGCCGGGATGACCGCGACGATCGGCGCGAGGACGTAGACCACCTTGTCCGCGCGTTTGACGACGACGTCCTCCTTGAGCATCAGCTTCACGCCGTCGGCCAGCGACTGGAGCATGCCCCAGGGGCCGTGCCGGTTGGGGCCGATGCGCAACTGCATCCAGGCGACGACCTTGCGCTCCCAGACGATGGAGAGCAGCACCGTCAGCATCAGGAACGCGAAGCAGAACACCGCCTTGACGACGACCAGCCACCACGGGTCGCGGCCGAACAGCGAGAGGTCTTCAGCGGCGAGGAACGGGCTCATCCTCGAACCTCCTTGGGGGCCTCGGCGGCGGGGACCGCCGGGCCGATACGGACGAGGGAGCCGGGCCGGGCCCCGGTGTCGGAGGCGACGCCCCGGCCCGCCGAGTCCAGCGGGAGCCAGACCACCCGGTCGGGCATCTCGGTGATCTCCAGCGGGAATCCGGTCGTCCCGGCGGGACCGGTGACGGCGAGCACGCCGCCCTCCTCGACGCCCGCCTCGGCGGCCGTCGCCGCGGACACGCGCGCGTGCGCGGCGTGCCGGGTGCCGGCCAGCGCCTCGTCGCCCTGCTGGAGGACGCCGAGGTCGAGCAGCAGCCGGTGCCCGGCGAGCACGGCCTCCCCGGCGGCCGGGCGGGGCGGCGCGGCCCCGCCGTGCACCGGATCGGCGGCGCTCGCCCCGGTCCACGCGCCGAGCCGGTCGATCTCCGCACGCGCGGTGCGCAGGTCCGGCAGGCCCAGGTGGACGTCCATGGCGTCGGCCAGCATCTGCAGGACGCGGGCGTCGGCCGGGGCGAGGCGGCGGGTCATCTGGTCGGGCTTGAGCGCGGCCTCGAAGAAACGCACCCGGCCCTCCCAGTTGAGGAAGGTGCCGGTCTTCTCGGCCACCGCGGCCACCGGGAGCACCACGTCGGCACGCTCGGTGACCTCGCCGGGCCGCAGCTCCAGCGAGACCAGGAAGCCGACGCTGTCGAGCGCCTCACGCGCGCGTGCCGGGTCGGGGAGGTCGGCGACCTCGACCCCGGCCACCACGAGCGCGGACAGCTCGCCGGTGGCGGCGGCCTCCACGATCTGCTGGGTGTCGCGGCCGTAGCGGGCGGGGAGTTCGGCCAGCCCCCAGGCGGCGGCGACCTCCTCCCGCGCGCGCGGGTCGGTGGCCGGGCGGCCGCCCGGCAGGAGCGAGGGCAGCGCGCCCGCCTCGACGGCGCCGCGCTCCCCCGCCCGCCGGGGAATCCACACCAGCCGGGCGCCGGTCGCGGCCGCCGCGCGCGCGGCGGCCGTCAGGCCGCCCGCGACACCCGCGAGCCGCTCGCCGACCACGATCACGGCGCCCTCGGCGCGCAGCGCCCCGGCCGCCTCGGTACCGGCCGCCTCCAGACCGGTCCCGCCGGCCAGCGCGTCCAGCCACTCGGGCTCGGTGCCGGGCGCGGCCGGCAGCAGCGTGCCGCCCGCCTTCGTCAGGCCGCGGGTGGCGTGCGTGGCCAGCGCGTAGACCTTCTGGCCGTGCTTGCGCCAGGCCTTGCGCAGCCGCAGGAAGACGCCGGGCGCCTCCTCCTCGGCCTCGAACCCGACCAGCAGCACGGCGGGCGCCTGCTCCAGCGCGGTGTACGTGACCCCGGTGCCGTCGAGGTCACGGCCCCGGCCGGCCACCCGGGCGGCCAGGAAGTCGGCCTCCTCGCCGCTGTGCACGCGGGCGCGGAAGTCGATGTCGTTGGTGTCGAGCGCCACCCGCGCGAACTTGCTGTACGCGTAGGCGTCCTCGACGGTCAGCCGGCCTCCGGTGAGCACCCCGGCGCGGGAGCGGGCGGCGCCCAGGCCGCGCGCGGCCGCCTCCAGCGCCTCCGGCCAGGAGGCGGGTTCGAGCACGCCCTCGGCGTTGCGGACCAGCGGGGTGTCCAGCCGGTCGCGCGCTTGCGCGTAACGGAACGCGAAGCGGCCCTTGTCGCAGATCCAGTCCTCGTTGACCTCGGGGTCCTCGGCGGCGAGCCGCCGCATGACCTTGCCGCGCCGGTGGTCGGTGCGGGTGGCGCAGCCGCCCGAGCAGTGCTCGCACACCGACGGCGAGGAGATCAGGTCGAAGGGCCGGGAGCGGAACCGGTAGGCGGCCGAGGTGAGCGCGCCGACCGGGCAGATCTGGATGGTGTTGCCGGAGAAGTACGACTCGAACGGGTCGCCCTCGCCGGTGCCGACCTGCTGGAGCGCGCCGCGCTCGATCAGCTCGATCATCGGGTCGCCCGCGACCTGGTTGGAGAACCGGGTGCAGCGGGCGCACAGCACGCACCGCTCGCGGTCCAGCAGCACCTGGGTGGAGATCGGGACCGGCTTGGCGTAGGTGCGCTTGCGCCCCTCGAAGCGGGAGTCGGCGCTGCCGTGCGACATGGCCTGGTTCTGCAGCGGGCACTCGCCGCCCTTGTCGCAGACCGGGCAGTCCAGCGGGTGGTTGATGAGCAGCAGCTCCATCACCCCGTGCTGGGCCTTCTCGGCGACCGGCGAGGTGAGCTGGGTGCGCACCACCATGCCGTCGGTGCAGGTGATGGTGCAGGACGCCATCGGCTTGCGCTGGCCCTCCACCTCCACGATGCACTGGCGGCAGGCACCGGCCGGGTCCAGCAGGGGGTGGTCGCAGAAGCGCGGGATCTCGATGCCGAGCTGTTCGGCGGCCCGGATGACCAGGGTGCCCTTGGGCACGCTGAGTTCGATGCCGTCGATCGTCAGCGAGACGAGGTCCTCCGGCGGGACCGCCGCCTGCCCCCCGCCTGAGGGGGCATTCGTGGTCACGGTCATGCGTTCACCTCCGGGCGGTCCGCCCAGGCCGTCGACTTGGCCGGGTCGAAGGGGCAGCCCCGGCCCGTGATGTGCTGCTCGTACTCCGCGCGGAAGTACTTCAGCGAGGAGAAGATCGGCGAGGCCGCGCCGTCGCCCAGGGCGCAGAAGGACTTGCCGTTGATGTTGTCGGCGATGTCGTTGAGCTTGTCGAGGTCGTTCATCGAGCCCTTGCCCGCCTCGATGTCCCGCAGCAACTGCACCAGCCAGTACGTCCCTTCGCGGCAGGGCGTGCACTTGCCGCAGGACTCGTGGGCGTAGAACTCGGTCCAGCGGGTGACCGCCCGCACCACGCAGGTGGTCTCGTCGAAGCACTGGAGCGCCTTGGTGCCGAGCATGGAACCGGCGGCGCCGACACCCTCGTAGTCGAGGGGGACGTCGAGGTGCTCGTCGGTGAACATCGGCGTCGACGAGCCGCCCGGCGTCCAGAACTTCAGCCGGTGGCCGGGGCGCATGCCGCCGCTCATGTCGAGGAGCTGGCGCAGGGTGATGCCGAGCGGGGCCTCGTACTGGCCGGGGCTCGCCACGTGCCCGCTGAGCGAATACAGCGTGAAGCCGGGCGACTTCTCGCTGCCCATCGAGCGGAACCAGTCCTTGCCCTGGTGCAGGATCGCGGGAACCGACGCGATGGACTCGACGTTGTTCACCACGGTGGGGCAGGCGTACAGGCCCTCGACGGCCGGGAAGGGCGGGCGCAGCCGCGGCTGGCCGCGGCGCCCTTCGAGCGAGTCGAGCAGCGCGGTCTCCTCGCCGCAGATGTACGCGCCCGCGCCCGCGTGCACGGTGAGTTCGAGGTCCATGCCGCTGCCGAGGACGTTCTCGCCGAGGAAGCCCGCCTCGTAGGCCTCGCGCACCGCCTCGTGCAGCCGGCGCAGGACGGGGACGACCTCGCCGCGCAGGTAGATGAAGGCGTGCGAGGAGCGGATCGCCCAGCAGGCGATCACGATGCCCTCGATGAGGCTGTGCGGGTTGGCGTAGAGGAGCGGGATGTCCTTGCAGGTGCCGGGCTCGGACTCGTCTGCGTTGACGACGAGGTAGTGCGGCTTGCCGTCGCCCTGCGGGATGAACTGCCACTTCATGCCGGTCGGGAAGCCGGCGCCGCCGCGGCCGCGCAGTCCGGATTCCTTGACGTAGGCGATGAGGTCGTCCGGGGACATCGCGAGGGCCTTGCGCAGGCCCTCGTAGCCGTCGTGGCGGCGGTAGACGTCCAGGGACCAGGCGCGGTCCTCGTCCCAGAAGGCCGAGAGCACGGGGGCGAGCAGCTTCTCGGGGCTGGTGTCGTCCTTGACGTCGGTCACCACGGTCATCACTCCCCCTCCTCTGCGGTCGGACCGGACGGGTGGGAGGGGTCGGAGGCCGAGGTCTCGACGGGGTCGTGCGAGCTGAGGCGTTCGGCGGGCGACGGCTCGTGCACCGCGCTCTCCTCGGGCGGCGCGGCGTCGCGCGGGTGCACCACGCGGGCCGGGTGCGCCTCGCCCCGGGCCAGGCGCAGGCCGACCAGGGAGGCGGGGCCCGCGCTGCCGCCCTCCTCGACGGCGCCGGGGCGCTCGTCGGGGAAGCCGGCCAGGATGCGGGCGGTCTCCTTGAAGGTGCACAGCCGGGCGCCGCGCGTGGGCTCCACCGGCCGGTCGGCGCGCAGGTCGTCGACGAGGCGGGTGGCGCTGGCCGGGGTCTGGTTGTCGAAGAACTCCCAGTTGACCATCACGACCGGCGCGTAGTCGCAGGCCGCGTTGCACTCGATGTGCTCCAGGGTGACCTTGCCGTCACCGGTGGTCTCGCCGTTGCCGACGCCCAGGTGCTCCTGGAGGGTCTCGAAGATGGCGTCGCCGCCCATGACCGCGCACAGGGTGTTGGTGCAGACGCCCACCTGGTAGTCGCCGGAGGGGCGGCGCCGGTACATCGAGTAGAAGGTGGCGACGGCGGTGACCTCGGCGGTGGTCAGCTCCAGCACGTCGGCGCAGAACTTCATGCCGGTGCGGGTGACGTGGCCGTCCTCGGACTGCACGAGGTGCAGCAGCGGCAGCAGGGCGGAGCGGGAGTCGGGGTAGCGCGCGATCACCTCGCGCGCGTCCGCCTCCAGCCGGGCCCGGACGTCGTCCGGGTAGGCGGGCGGGGGCAGTTCCGGCATGCCCAGGCCGACGCCCCGCTCGGAAGAAGAGGTGGTCACCGGTCGACGCCTCCCATCACGGGGTCGATGGACGCCACGGCCACGATGACGTCGGCGACCTGGCCGCCCTCGCACATCGCCGCCATGGCCTGGAGATTGGTGAAGGACGGGTCGCGGAAGTGGACCCGGTAGGGGCGGGTGCCGCCGTCGGAGACGGCGTGCACGCCGAGTTCGCCCTTGGGCGACTCGACGGCCGCGTACGCCTGGCCGGGCGGGACCCGGAAGCCCTCGGTGACCAGCTTGAAGTGGTGGATCAGGGCCTCCATGGAGGTGCCCATGATCTTCTTGATGTGGTCCAGGGAGTTGCCGAGCCCGTCCGGGCCGAGCGCGAGCTGCGCGGGCCAGGCGATCTTCTTGTCGGCGACCATGACCGGGCCCGGCTGGAGCCGGTCCAGGCACTGCTCGATGATCCTGAGCGACTGGCGCATCTCCTCCAGCCGGATCAGGAAGCGGCCGTAGGAGTCGCAGGTGTCGGCGGTCGGCACGTCGAAGTCGTAGGTCTCGTAGCCGCAGTACGGCTGCGTCTTGCGCAGGTCGTGCGGCAGGCCCGTGGAGCGCAGGATCGGGCCGGTGGCGCCGAGCGCCATGCAGCCGGCCAGGTCGAGGTGGCCCACGTCCTGCATACGGGCCTTGAAGATGGGGTTCCCGGTGGCGAGCTTGTCGTACTCCGGGAGGTTCTTCCGCATCTTCTTGACGAACTCGCGGATCTGGTCGACCGCGCCGGGCGGGAGGTCCTGCGCGAGGCCGCCGGGGCGGATGTACGCGTGGTTCATCCTCAGGCCGGTGATCAGCTCGTAGATGTCGAGGATCATCTCCCGGTCGCGGAAGCCGTAGATCATGATCGTCGTGGAGCCCAGCTCCATGCCGCCGGTGGCGATGCACACCAGGTGCGACGACATCCGGTTCAGCTCCATCAGGAGCACCCGGATGATGTCGGTCCGCTCGGTGATCTGGTCCTCGATGCCGAGGAGCTTCTCGACGGCGAGGCAGTAGGCGGTCTCGTTGAAGAAGGACGTCAGGTAGTCCATGCGCGTGACGAAGGTGGTGCCCTGCGTCCACGTGCGGTACTCGAGGTTCTTCTCGATGCCGGTGTGCAGGTAGCCGATGCCGCAGCGGGCCTCGGTGACCGTCTCGCCCTCGATCTCCAGGATGAGCCGGAGCACGCCGTGGGTGGACGGGTGCTGCGGCCCCATGTTGACGACGATGCGCTCGTCGTCCGCCTTGGCCGCGGACTGGACGACCTCGTCCCAGTCGCCACCGGTGACCGTGTAGACGGTTCCCTCGGTGGTCTCGCGCGCTGACGCGTGGGAAGTGCTCACGAGTAGGACCTCCGCTGGTCCGGAGCCGGGATCTGGGCGCCCTTGTACTCGACGGCGATGCCGCCGAGGGGGTAGTCCTTGCGCTGCGGGTGGCCCTGCCAGTCGTCCGGCATCATGATCCGGGTGAGGGCCGGGTGGCCGTCGAAGACGATGCCGAAGAAGTCGTACGTCTCGCGCTCGTGCCAGTCGTTGGTCGGGTAGACCGCGACCAGGGACGGGATGCGCGGGTCGGCGTCGGGGGCGCTGACCTCCAGCCGGATCAGCCGGTTGTGGGTGATCGAGCGCAGGTGGTAGACGGCGTGCAGCTCGCGGCCCTTGTCGCTCGGGTAGTGCACCCCGCTGACGCCGGTGCACAGCTCGAAGCGGAGCGCGGGGTCGTCGCGCAGGGTGCGGGCGACGCGGACCAGGTGCTCGCGCTCGATGTGGAAGGTCAGCTCGCCGCGGTCGACGACCGTCTTCTCGACGGCGTTCTCCGGGAGCAGGCCCTGCTCCTCCAGCGCGCCCTCCAGCTCGTCGGCGACCTCGTCGAACCAGCCGCCGTAGGGGCGGCCCGCCGCGCCGGGGAGCCGGATCGAGCGGACCAGGCCGCCGTAGCCGGAGGTGTCGCCGCCGTTGTTCGCGCCGAACATGCCGCGCTGGACCCGGATCTCCTCGCCGCCCTGGCCGCGCTGGCCGGGGAGGTTGGAGGCCGAGAGGTCCTTCTCGGGGTTGACGCCGTTGGTGCCCTTGTCGTCGCTCACCGCAGCAGCCCCTTCATCTCGATCGTGGGCAGGGCCTTGAGCGCGGCCTCCTCCGCCTCGCGGGCGGCCTCCTCGGCGTTGACGCCGAGCTTCTCGCCCTGGATCTTCTGGTGGAGCTTGAGGATCGCGTCCAGCAGCATCTCGGGGCGGGGCGGGCAGCCGGGGAGGTAGATGTCGACCGGGACGATGTGGTCGACGCCCTGGACGATCGCGTAGTTGTTGAACATGCCGCCCGAGGAGGCGCAGACGCCCATGGAGATGACCCACTTCGGGTTGGGCATCTGGTCGTAGACCTGCCGCAGCACGGGCGCCATCTTCTGGCTGACCCGGCCCGCGACGATCATCAGGTCGGCCTGGCGCGGTGAGCCGCGGAAGACCTCCATGCCGAAGCGGGCGAGGTCGTAGCGTCCGGCGCCGGTGGTCATCATCTCGATGGCGCAGCAGGCGAGTCCGAAGGTGGCCGGGAAGACGGACGCCTTGCGCACCCAGCCCGCGGCCTGCTCGACGGTGGTCAGCAGAAAGCCGCTCGGCAGCTTTTCTTCGAGTCCCATGACTTAAAGGCCCCTCAGTCCCATTCCAGGCCGCCGCGCCGCCATACGTACGCGTACGCGACGAAGACGGTGAGCACGAAGAGCAGCATCTCCACGAGCCCGAAGACCCCGAGGGCGTCGAAGGTGACGGCCCAGGGGTAGAGGAAGACGATCTCGATGTCGAAGACGATGAAGAGCATCGCCGTCAGGTAGTACTTGATGGGGAAGCGCCCGCCGCCGGCCGGCGTGGGGGTCGGCTCGATGCCGCATTCGTAGGCTTCGAGCTTGGCGCGGTTGTAGCGCTTCGGACCGATCAGCGCGGCCATGACCACGGAGAAGATCGCAAAGCCTGCCCCGAGGGCTCCCAGTACGAGGATGGGCGCGTACGCGTTCACCGCTCCTCGCTCCCTTCAGTCGGCATTGACTGGTGGCGGTTCAGGGGCTCACATCTGCCTCTTCCGTCCCACTGACCCCACCTGTCCCGGCGAAGATCGAGAACATGTGAAGCAGGTCACAAGCCCAACTGCTCCGCATCTTATGCCCGACGCTCTGTGATCTGCGACACGGGGTATTGCACAAGCTTTGTGATCTCCACCACCTGACGAAGGATCATGAAGGCGGAGGATGAGTGATCTTCGTACGCGAAGCGTTCAGTTGATCACCAGAAGTGACAATCCCGCTCGTCGGCGCAGGCCAGAGGGGGTGCGAAGGGGATGCCTCAATATCAAGAGGGTTCCGGCGCATGCAAATTGGTGCTGGACGCATATGCCTGCTAGAGGATGGCGTTCACACCTCGGGGGGAGATCCGGGGCGCGGTGTGGACGCGCTCCGGGCACGTGCGCGCGTTCACGAACTCCGGACGCGCGTGCGCCGGACGCGGACGCGTCCGCTCCGGTGACCGTTCCGTGACCTCCGCCACACCGGTGGCGGCCGTTCCGGAACCGGGCTTGGCCATCCACCCCAACCGATGGTAGGCGCGGGGCAATTCGGACGTAATGATCAAAGACCGTGATCAACGGCCCAATGGGCCCCGTCCACTATGTCCGTTACGGCGTCAATAAAGAGTGTCGCGAACAAGTTTCGGGGATCGGATTGAACAATTGTGGCGCAGCACACGTTTGTTGAAGATATGAAGGAGCCCCTGGTACCGGTTGTTCCCATGTCCCACACCGCTCACATACGCAGCCACCGGAAGCCCCGCCGCAGCGCGTCGTCCATCGCCGTGCGCTCGGGTGTCGCCGGCGGCGTCCTCAGCACCCTGGCGGTCGCCGGAGCGGGCTACGCGAACGCGGCCGAGGCCCAGCCCGTGACGCAGACGCTCGAACTCCCCACCCTCACCGCCGACGTGGCCGACCAGGTCGCCCAGTCCGCGGACGCCACCCAGCAGGCGGCCGCGAACTACGAGCTGCAGGCCGAGCGTGACGCGGCCGCCGCCGACGCCGCGAAGCAGGCCAAGGCGGACCTCGCCGAGGCCCAGCAGAAGGCCGAGGCCAAGAAGAAGGCGCAGGAGGAGGCCCGCAAGGAGGCCGCCGCCCGTGCCACCCGCAACGCCGAGCGCACCGTCCTGTCCGCCTCCGCGGGCAGCTCGACCGTCACCGGCTCGTCCAGCGCGACCGGTTCGGCCGCGTCCATCGTGTCGTTCGTGAAGTCCCAGGTCGGCAAGGCGTACGTCTCCGGCGCCACCGGCCCCTCCGCGTACGACTGCTCGGGTCTGGTCCAGACGGCGTTCAAGCAGGTCGGCATCAGCCTGCCGCGCGTCTCCCAGGACCAGTCCACGGCCGGCACCCAGGTCTCCCTGGACAACCTCCAGCCCGGCGACATCCTCTACTGGGGCAGCGCGGGCAGCGCGTACCACGTGGGCGTCTACGTCGGCGACGGCATGTTCGTCGGCGCGCAGAACTCCGCCACGGGCGTCGCCGAGAAGCCTCTCTCCTACGACCCGCCCACCGGCGCGGTCCGGGTCCTCTGACCTCACCACAGGCTCAGCAACACGAAAAGGCCGCTGCCCTCGGGGGGCAGCGGCCTTTCGCGTGTCCTCAGGGCACTCAGGCCTTCGGGGCCACCCTGGTGAGGCCGTTGATCACGCGGTCCATCGCGTCGCCGCCCGTGGGGTCGGTGAGGTTGGCGAGCAGCTTGAGGACGAACTTCATCAGCAGGGGGTGCGTCAGGCCGCGCTGGGCGCCGATCTGCATGACCTTCGGGTTGCCGATCAGCTTCACGAAGGCGCGGCCCAGCGTGTAGTAGCCGCCGTAGGTGTCCTTCAGGACGCGCGGGTAGCGCTGGAGGGCGATCTCGCGCGCCGCCGGGGTCGGGCGGGCGTGGGCCTGCACGATGACGTCCGCGGCGAGCTGGCCGGACTCCATGGCGTAGGCGATGCCCTCGCCGTTGAACGGGTTCACCATGCCGCCGGCATCACCGACCAGCAGCAGGCCCTTGGTGTAGTGCGGCTGGCGGTTGAAGGCCATCGGCAGGGCGGCGCCCCGGATCGGGCCCGTCATGTGCTCCGGGGTGTAGCCCCACTCCTCCGGCATGGACGCGCACCACGCCTTGAGGACCTCGCGCCAGTCCAGCTCCTTGAAGGACTCGGAGGTGTTGAGCACGCCGAGGCCCACGTTGGACGTGCCGTCCCCCATGCCGAAGATCCAGCCGTAGCCGGGCAGCAGCCGGTCCTGGGCGCCCCGGCGGTCCCACAGCTCGAGCCAGGACTCCAGGTAGTCGTCCTCGTGACGGGGCGACTCGAAGTACGTACGGACCGCGACGCCCATCGGACGGTCCTCGCGGCGGTGCAGGCCCATCGCCAGGGAGAGCCGCGTGGAGTTGCCGTCCGCCGCGACCACGAGGGGTGCGTGGAAGGTCACCGGGCGCTTGTCGTCGCCCAGCTTCGCCGTCACGCCCGTGATGCGGCCCGTGCGGTCGTCGATGATCGGCCCGCTGACGTTGCACAGCTCGAAGAGGCGGGCGCCCGCCTTCTGCGCCTGCCTCGCCAGCTGCTCGTCGAAGTCGTCGCGCTTCCGCACCAGACCGAAGTTCGGGTACGAGGCGAGATCGGGCCAGTCGAGCTGCAGCCGGGAGCCGCCGCCGATGATGCGCAGGCCCTTGTTGCGCAGCCAGCCCGCCTCCTCGGAGATGTCGATGCCCATGGCCACGAGCTGCTTGACCGCACGCGGGGTGAGGCCGTCACCGCACACCTTCTCGCGCGGGAACTCGGTCTTCTCCAGCAGCAGGACGTCGAGTCCGGCCTTGGCGAGGTGGTAGGCGGTGGTGGAGCCGGCAGGCCCCGCGCCCACGACGATCACGTCTGCGGTGTTGTCGGAGAGGGGCTCAGTCACGGCGGGTTCTCCCCAAGGTCGTGAATCTTCGTGCCGTCGGGCACTGGACATGGGCAGTCTATTCAGCAGAATTGATCAACCGGCTGAAGGGCTGCTCCGTGAACCGAACTCACCCCGTAGTACGGCTGCGTGTGCCCACCGACGAGGACGCCTTCGTCTGGCACCGGGTCTTCGCCGATCCCGAGGTCATGCGGTTCCACGGGGGGCGCGCGGCCGAGCTGTCCGTGTACGAGGAACTCACCGCGCGGCAGCGGCGGCACGACGCCGAGCTGGGGTTCTGCCTGTGGTCCGTGCTCGACTCCTCCGGGGACGTGGTGGGGTTCACCGGGGCTCAGCCGTGGCCCCACGCGTGGGGGCCCGCAGGGGAGATCGAGATCGGCTGGCGGCTCGGGCGGCCGCACTGGGGGCTGGGATACGCCTCCGCCGCCGCCTCCGCCTGTCTGGAGCGGGTGCGTGCCGCCGGGGTACGCCGGGTCGTCGCCATGGTCGACGCCGACAACGAGCGGTCCATCGCGGTCACGCGGCGGCTGGGGATGCGGCTCTCCGAGCGGTTCACCACGCCCTCCTCCGAGCGGGAAGGGCACTGCTACTCACTGGAGTTGTGACTCCGTGTAGTCGATTGTCACAGAAAGACAGATGCCGCTTCCGGGTGCGCTCCCCCGGAGTTACCCTGCCAGTACCACTGGGGGTGACATCAGTGCGCATACCACCCAAAACGCCCGAAGTGCGGGTGCCCCGGTTCGTCGGGCTCATGGCCGTGGACGCCCGCGCGGCCGCCCGGTCCCGGGGGCTGTTCCTCAACACACCCGACCGGCCCGAGTTCGCCGGTGTCGTCGTCGACTACGTCGTACGGCAGTTCCCGGCGCCCGGGGCCGAAGTCCCGCCGGACTCCGTCGTCTACGTGTGGTTCGACTTCGGCGAGGGCGAAGGGGGCGGGGGCGTGCGGGAGCCGCGGCTCCCGGCCCCGCCCTCCGGCGGGCTCCAGCGCGAACTGGGCGAGCCCGGTGACGCGTTCGAGATGATCGGGCGCTGAGCGGGTCAGAGCTGCTTGAAGCCCCGGTGCAGGGCCACCACGCCGCCGGTCAGGTTGCGCCAGGCCACCCTGGACCAGCCGGCCTTCTGCAGCTTCTCCGCCAGCGCGGGCTGGTCGGGCCACGCCCTGATCGACTCCGCCAGGTACACGTACGCGTCCGGGTTCGACGACACCGAGCGGGCCACGGGGGGCAGTGCGCGCATCAGGTACTCCGTGTACACCGTGCGGAACGGGGTCCACGTGGGGTGCGAGAACTCGCAGATCAGCACGCGGCCGCCGGGCTTGGTCACCCGGTACAGCTCGCGGAGCGCCGCGTCGGTGTCCTGGACGTTGCGCAGGCCGAAGGAGATCGTCACCGCGTCGAAGGTGTCGTCCCTGAACGGCAGCCTCGTCGCGTCTCCCGCCGTGATCGGGAGCCAGGGGTACTTCTTCTTGCCCACCTGGAGCATGCCCAGGGAGAAGTCGCAGGGGACCACGTAGGCGCCCGTGCGGGCGAAGGGGAGCGAGGACGTCGCCGTGCCCGCCGCGAGGTCCAGGACCTTCTGCGCGGGGCGGGCGTCCACCGCCTTCGCCACCTCCTTGCGCCAGCGGCGGTCCTGGCCCAGCGACAGCACGTCGTTCGTGAGGTCGTACCGTTCCGCCACGTCGTCGAACATCTCGGCGACTTCGTGCGGCTGCTTGTTCAGGGAGGCGCGGGTCACGCTGTCATTGTTGCAGGCCGGTTGGATTCGGGTCGGTACGGGTGCGGTGCGTCGTGGGGGCGGGGCCGCGCCGGGGGGTGTCCGTCCTCGGTCCGGCGACTTGGGTTTCTCCGGTGGAGCACAACTTGCCTGATCGCCGGCCGCTGCGGGCGGACACCCCCCGACACGTCCCCTCCTCGCCGTCGCCGGCCGGCCGTTTCCGTTGCTCAGCAGCCTCGGTAGACGAGGCGGCCCGCCATCACCGTCGCCACGCAAGTGCTTGCGCCTCGGTTCACCAGGTCCTCGCGGGTTTCCACGTCGAACACCGCGAAGCGGGCCGCGCCGCCCCGTGTCAGTGGCGGCAGGAGGATCAGGGGGCGGGGGGAGAGGGACGGAGGGCCCGGGAGGCGGGGTGGGCGTTGGCCCACCGCCAGGGCCGCTCTGCGGATCACGTCCGCCACCGTGCGGGTGCGCAGGTCACCTGCGACCGCCACCGTGCCGTGGGCCAGCATGCGCTGCACGCCCCTGCGGGCGCTCGCGCCCAGGCGGGACGAGTCCTCGCGGAAGAGCGCCTGTGCGCGCTCTCCCGTGATCGGCTCCGTGCCCAGCGCGTCCGCCTCCCTCGGGTCCGGGTGGTAGGTCTCCTCCAGGAGTTCCGGGGCGTACGGGTTCAGCAGGCCCGGCAGGAGGATGCCCGGCCAGCGGCGGACCCTGGCCTGCGGGACGGCGGCCGTCAGCCTCTCGTACGGGCCTACGGCCGCCACGGTCGCCCCGTCGACCAGGACCGCCGTCTCGGGGGAGTTCTCGGCGACGTGAAGTGTCAGCACCTTGCGCCTAGTTGGAGGCGATCAGCTTCAGCTCGGGGTGGGCCGTGCCGCCCTCGATCGCCGTCGAGGAGATGTGCGAGACCACGCGGTCGTCGACCGGGTCGTTCGCCGGGTCGTCGTGCACCACGAGGTGCTCGTAGGTCGTCGCGCGCTGCGCAGGGGTACGGCCCGCCTTGCGGATCAGGTCGATGATCTCCAGGCGGTTGCTGCGGTGCTTGGCGCCGGCCGAGGAGACCACGTTCTCCTCCAGCATGATCGAACCCAGGTCGTCCGCGCCGTAGTGCAGCGAGAGCTGGCCCACTTCCTTGCCCGTGGTCAGCCAAGAGCCCTGGATGTGCTGGACGTTGTCCAGGAAGAGGCGCGCGATGGCGATCATGCGCAGGTACTCGAAGAGCGTCGCCTGCGTGCGGCCCTTCAAGTGGTTGTTCTCGGGCTGGTAGGTGTACGGGATGAAGGCCCGGAAGCCGCCCGTACGGTCCTGCACGTCCCGGATCATGCGCAGGTGCTCGATGCGCTCGGCGTTGGTCTCGCCCGTGCCCATCAGCATGGTCGACGTGGATTCCACGCCCAGGTTGTGCGCCGTCTCCATGATCTCCAGCCAGCGCTCGCCGCTCTCCTTGAGGGGCGCGATCGCCTTGCGGGGGCGCTCCGGGAGGAGTTCGGCGCCGGCGCCCGCGAAGGAGTCCAGGCCCGCCCGGTGGATGCGGGTGATGGCCTCCTCGACCGAGACCTTGGAGATGCGGGCCATGTGCTCGACCTCGGACGCGCCGAGGGAGTGGATGACCAGCTGGGGGAACGCGTCCTTGATCGCCTTGAAGTGCGACTCGTAGTACTCGACGCCGTAGTCCGGGTGGTGGCCGCCCTGGAACATGATCTGGGTGCCGCCCAGTTCGACCGTCTCCGCGCAGCGGCGCAGGATGTCGTCGAGGTCGCGGGTCCAGCCCTTCTTGGTGTCCTTCGGGGCCGCGTAGAAGGCACAGAACTTGCACGCCGTGACGCACACGTTCGTGTAGTTGATGTTCCGCTCGATGATGTACGTCGCGATGTGCTCGATACCCGCGTACTTGCGGCGGCGCACCGCGTCGGCGGCGGCGCCGAGCGCGTGCAGGGGGGCGTCGCGGTAGAGGACGAGCGCTTCCTCGGGCGTGATGCGTCCGCCCGCTGCGGCTCGGTCCAGCACGGCTGCGACATCCAAAGAAGCGAGTTCGGCCTTCTCGGTCACCGGGCGTCCCTTTCGTCAAGGGTTGTGGACGGACGTCGCCAGCCTACGCCAGCGGCACGGATCACCCGACTTCAGGCCGTGTGGGGGCTCCGGAGGAGGGGGTGGCCCGCCTCGTCTCAGGAGGCGTACGCGCCCGCCAGCACCCCGAGCAGGGTCCCCGTCAGGAGGAACGGGCCGAAGGGGATGGCCGATCTGCGGGTGGCCCTGCGGGTGAGGAGGAGCCAGACGCCGTACAGCGCCCCCGTGGCGAACGCGGCGAAGGTGCCGAGCATCAGGGTCGGCCAGCCGTACCAGCCGAGGGCCGCGCCCAGGGCCGGGGCCAGTTTGACGTCACCGAAGCCCATGCCGGAGGGGTTCAGGAGGTGCAGGGCGAGGTAGCCGGCGCCGAGGGCCAGGGCGCCGTAGAGGGCCGTGCGCCAGGTCCCGGTGTGTTCGGGGAGCCACGCCGCTAGGGCCAGGAGGGCAAGAACGGCAGGGGTGAGCGGGAGGGTCAGGGGGTCCGGGAGGCGGTGCACCCGTACGTCCACCGCTGCCAGGAGGACTGCCACGGGGGTCAGGGCCAGCCAGGCCGCCAGTTCCGGGCGGGGCCCCGTCGCCAGGGCCAGGAGGGCGCAGATCGCGGCCGTCAGGAGGGGGAGGGTGGCCGCCTTCGTGTGCGGGCACCGGGGGCACGGGGTCGGGCCCAGCCAGCCGGTCAGGGGGTGGTCCGCCGTCTCGCAGGCCGTGCGCCACGGGGTGCCCTGGGGGGTGGTGAAGCGGTACGCGGCCCTGGGGAGCAGGGCTCCGGTCAGCGCGCCCCACAGCGCGGCGATCGCCACGGGGAGCAGGTCAGGCAGCTCAGTCAGCTCAGGCAGCTCAGTCAGCTCAGTCATCGGGGTGCCACCCTCGACAGGCGGGCCTCGGGGGTGTCCTCGGCCGCGCTGCCGAGAGCGCGGGGCAGCTCGTAGCCGGCGACCCGGCCCATGCCGCCGGAGCCGAGCCGGCCCAGCAGCCGGTACGGTCCGACCGCGGCCGGTTCGTCCGCTCCGAGCGGCTGCATGGCGACCCCTCCCCCGCGGGCTCCCCCGTAAAAGCCGCGCCCTCGCAGGGTAGTGATTACGCCCCGAGCAGTTCCACCTTCACGTCGGCCGGGAAGCCCGTCGTCGGGCCGACGCGGCGGGCGAACTCCGCGACCGCCTTCAGCTGCGGGGGCCCGAAGGAGAAGTCCAGGGTGGTGAAGTACTGCTCCAGGGTCGCCTCGTCGAACGCCTCCCAGCGGGCGGCCTGCTCGGCGACCTTGCCGACCTCCTCCAGGGACACGTTGCGGGAGGCGAGGAACGCCTCGTGCACCTTGCGGGTGATCTCCGGCTCGCGTTCGGCGTAATCGCGCCGGGCGGCCCACACGGCGAAGACGAACGGCAGGCCCGTCCACTCCTTCCACAGCTCACCCAGGTCGTGCACCTGAAGGCCGTAGCGCGGCGCGTCGACCAGGTTGGCGCGCAGGGCCGCGTCGCCGATGAGGACGGCGGCGTCCGCCTCCTGCATCATCAGGCTCAGGTCGGGCGGGCAGGTGTAGTACTCGGGCCGCACGCCGTACCGCTCGGCCAGCAGGAGCTGGGCCAGGCGGACCGAGGTGCGCGAGGTCGAACCGAGGGCGACACGCGCGCCGTCGAGCCGGTCCAGCGGCACCTGCGAGACGATCACGCAGGACATCACGGGGCCGTCGCAGCCCACGGCGATGTCCGGGAAGGCGACCAGGTCACCGGCATTGCGCAGGAATTCCACGAGAGTGATCGGACCGATGTCGAGATCACCGCGCACGAGCTGCTCGCTGAGCTTCTCCGGGGTGTCCTTGGTCAGCTCGAAGTCCAGGAGCGTGCCGGTTCTCGCGAGCCCCCAGTAGAGGGGCAGGCAGTTGAGGAACTGGATGTGGCCGACGCGCGGCCGGGTGCGAGAATTGTCCACATAGCGAGACTAGACCCCTTGCGATACGAAGCCCGGACCGGGCCGTGACCGGGGCGCCCGAGAGGCGGTTCAAACATTCGGGTGACGTGATCTTGACCTCTATTGCTTTCCGGGGGCCGCGTGCTAGGCTCGCCGCAAGTTGCAGTTTGGTTTCCCTTGCAGTACAGAGCCTGCGGAGCATGTGACCGCGGGCTCTCGTCGTTTTCAGATGAATGCAGTCGTGCAGCACCGTCCGCACTTGCAGGTTCTGGAGCAGGGCAACCCTTTTGAGCCCAAGGAGGGCTTATGGCTACCGGAACCGTTAAGTGGTTCAACGCCGAAAAGGGCTTTGGCTTCATCGCCCAGGAGGGCGGCGGCCCCGACGTCTTCGTTCACTACTCCGCGATCAACGCCACCGGCTTCCGCTCCCTCGAGGAGAACCAGCAGGTGAACTTCGACGTGACGCAGGGCCCGAAGGGTCCGCAGGCGGAGAACGTCACCCCCGTCTGATCACTGCCTGATCGCAGAACCTGAGTGCAGTACCCAAGGAGCCCCACGCCTTCCGGCGACGGGGCTCCTGCCTTTGCCGTGACCCCTTCATGAATTCCCGGCGAATTCCCTCTCCCGCGAGCCGCCCATTGACCGTCGGAGCCGCGGGCATTCCGGTACCTCGGTTCTCCGGGGAACACCCGCGGGAAGTCCCCGGAACCCCGGCCGTATCCACGAAGTCCCGCATGACGCCGGTGCGCCGGTCTCAGGGGCCGGTGATCTGTCCCGACCCCTCGTACAGGCCCTCCACCTCGTCCGCGAAGTCCCGCAGGATGCGCGCCCGGCGGAGCTTCATGGACGGGGTCAGATGGCCGGTGTGCTCGCTGAAGTCGCCCGGCAGGACGGCGAACCGGCGGATGGACTCGGGGCGGGAGACGAGCTGGTTGGCCTGCTCCACCGCGTCCCGCAGGACCGCGTTCAAGTCCGGGTCACCGGTGAGCAGTTCGGCCGGGACCGGGTGCTTGCCGTTCATCTGGCGCCAGTGGTGCAGGCCGTCCCGGTCCAGGGTGATCAGCGCGGCGATGTACGGGCGGCCGTCGCCGACGAGGAGGCAGTGGGAGATCAGCGGGTGCTGGCGCAGCCAGTTCTCCAGCGGCGCCGGCGCCACCGACTTGCCGCCCGCCGTGATCAGCAGCTCCTTCTTGCGGCCGGTGATGGTCAGGTAGCCGTCGTCGTCCAGCTCGCCCAGGTCGCCGGTGGCGAGCCAGCCGTCGCGGGTCGCGGGGACGACACCGCCCGCCTGCTGGTCCCAGTAGCCGCGCAGCACATGGTCACCGGCGAGCAGGATCTCGCCGTCGGCCGCGATGCGGACGCGGGTGCCTGGCAGCGGCCAGCCGACGGTGCCCAGGCGGGGCTTGAGCGGCGGGGTGACCGTGGTCGCCCCGGTGGACTCCGTGAGGCCGTACCCCTCGAAGATCTCGATGCCCGCACCGGCGTAGAAGGCGGCCAGCCGGCGGCCGAGGGGGGAGCCGCCGCAGATGGCGTACCGGACCCGGCCGCCCATGGCGGCGCGCAGCTTGCGGTAGGCGAGCGGGTCGTAGAAGGAGCGGCTCGCCTTCAGGGCCGCGCCCGGCCCGCCGCCGGTGCCGGTCTGGCGGGCCTCCAGCGCCTCGCCGTAGCGCACGGCGGTCGCGGCGGCCCGGTCGAAGGCGGCGGCCTTGCCGGTCTCCTCGGCCTTCGCGCGGGCGGTGTTGTACACCTTCTCCAGCATGTACGGGATGGTCAGCAGGCAGGTCGGGCGGAACGCGGCCAGGTCCGGCAGGAGATGCTCGGGCTTGAGGCTGGGGGCGTGCCCGAGGCGTACGCGAGCCCGGACGCAGGCGATGGCGACCATGCGGCCGAAGACGTGCGACATCGGCAGGAACAGCAGCACCGACGCCTCGTCACCGGTCGTCACCTTGAACACCGGGTGCAGGAGTTCGATGGCGTTGTCGACCTCGGCGAAGAAGTTGCCGTGCGTCAGGGCGCAGCCCTTGGGGCGGCCGGTGGTGCCCGAGGTGTAGATCAGGGTGGCGAGGGTGTCGGGCCCCAGCATGCCCCGGCGTACGGCGACCTCGCCGTCCGGCGTGCCCGCGCCCGCCTCGGCGAGCAGCTCCACGTGCCCCTCGTCGATGACCCAGACGTGCCGCAGCCCGGGGAGCTGGTCCAGCTCCGGGGCGATGGCGGCGCCCTGGGCGGTGGTCTCGGTGATCAGGGCGACGGCGCCGGAGTCCTGGAGTATCCAGCGGGTCTGGTAGACGGAGGAGGTCGGGTAGACCGGCACGGTGACCAGACCGGCCGCCCAGGCGGCGAAGTCCAGCAGGGTCCACTCGTAGCGGGTGCGGGCCATGACCGCGATCCGCTCGCCGGGCATCAGCCCCTCCGAGACCAGCCCGCGCGCCACCGCCAGCACCTCGGCGGCGAACCGCTCGGCCGTCACGTCCTCCCACGCGCCGTCGGCGTTCTTCCGGCTGAGCACGACCGCGCCGGGCGCCGCCTCGGCGTTCTCGAAGGGCAGGTCGGCGAGCGAACCGTGCGTCACCGAGGGCGCGAGCGGAGGCACCGCCACCTCCCGCACGGCCCCGTCCAGGCGCCGGATCTCGGGTTCCACCAGCACCGGCCGGCCGTCGTAGTCGAGGGCCGAGACGTGCGGGGCGGGCGAGACGGGGGCGTTGGGGTACAGGGCGGTCACGGGCGGCTCCTGGGACGTGCAGCGGCGTACTGCTTGCTGCATGACATACGCGCCTCGCACACCGAGGCGTTCAGGGCGGCCTTCCGTCGGCACGGTGCGCCGCCGCTCAGGCTGGCGATCGTACGAGGCACCTGTGGTGACCCTGTGCACACCGGGCGGTGGTCCGGCGCCGGACGTGTGCAGTCCCGGAGGTTTCGTGAGGGATGTTCCGCTTCGCGGGCCGGCCCGTTCACGGGGCCGGCGGGCGGGGTCAGGAAGCCCGGGTCCCGGCCTCGGCCGTGTCCTCCTGGCTGCGGCTCGCGTCCAGGTTGGCCTTCATCCGGTCCACCCGGCCGGCGACCTGGACGGACGCCCGCTCGCGCTCCTTGCGCAGCACCACCCAGCTGATGGGCGCCGAGAGCACCATGGCGAGCAGCACGATCCAGAAGAGGTTGGAGGCGCCGAAACCGCGCGGGAAGATCCCGGAGTAGACGGCTCCCCAGGCGACCACGAGGCAGCCGGCGAAGACGCCGAGGCGCATCAGTGTGTAGCGGAGCATCTCAATCCACTCTTCCGTGTCGTTATGGTCCTGAATCCCATCACGTGCACCGTCCAGTGAAGCACGCGTCCTACCCGATCTTGGCAGGGGGTGGCGGGCTCAGCCGAGGTCCAGCAGCATCGCGATGTCGTCCCGGTACGCGCCGGGGCCGACCCGGATGGCACCCGGCACCCGGCCCACCTCGCGGTAGCCGCAGGAGGCGTAGAAGTGCTCCAGGCCCTCGCCGCCGCGGCAGCCGAGCCGGACGGACTCGATGCCCTCGAAGCCGCGCGCGGCGTCCGCGGCGGCCGCGAGCAGGTCCCGGCCGTACCCGCGGCCCTGGTGCTTGGGATGGACCATCACGGTGTACAGCCACAGCCAGTGGGTCATCAGCCGGTGGCTGTTGAAGGTGAGGAAGGCGGCCGCCACGACGCGGCCCGCGCCGTCCGCCCCGCCCTCGTCATCCCGCCCGACCAGCAGCCTGCTGTGCCCCTGGGCGAGCCGCGCCAGCGAGCGGACCAGCTCGGGCCGTATGTCCTCACGGGTGACGGGCGCGACGAAGCCCACGGGACCACCGGAGTTGGTGACGTCCGTCCACAGGTCGAGCAGGCCGTCGCGCAGGTCGGGGGTGACGGCGGGGTCCAGCGTGAAGGTAAGAGCCACGGGACCAAGGTAATCCTTACCCCGGCCCCGGCTCAACCAACTGCCCGGTCCCTCAGACGCGCATGGCCTGCGGAGTCTCGCGGCGCAGCGGGTCCGGACCCTCGTACTCGCGGATGATCTCGTAGCGGGTGTTCCGCTCCACCGGACGGAAGCCGGCGTCGCGGATCAGGTCCAGCAGGTCCTCGCGGGTCAGCTTGTTCGGCGTGCCGTAGTTGTCCGCGTCGTGCGTGATCTTGTACTCGACGACCGAGCCGTCCATGTCGTCCGCGCCGTGCTGCAGGGCCAGCTGGGCGGTCTGCACGCCGTGCATCACCCAGAACACCTTCACGTGCGGGACGTTGTCGAACAGCAGCCGGGAGACGGCGAACGTCTTCAGCGCCTCGGCGCCGGTCGCCATCTGGGTGCGCGCCTGGAGGCGGTTGCGGACCTTGCCGTCCTTCATGTCCACGAAGTCGTGCTGGTAGCGCAGCGGGATGAAGACCTGGAAGCCGCCGGTCTCGTCCTGCAGCTCACGCAGCCGCAGCACGTGGTCCACCCGGTGGCGGGGCTCCTCGATGTGCCCGTACAGCATGGTGCACGGGGTCTTCAGACCCTTCTCGTGCGCCAGCCGGTGGATGCGGGACCAGTCCTCCCAGTGGGTGCGGTGGTCCACGATGTGCTGCCGGACCTCCCAGTCGAAGATCTCGGCGCCGCCGCCGGTCAGCGACTCCAGGCCCGCGTCGATCAGTTCGTCCAGGATCTCGCTCGCGCTCAGCCCGGAGATCGTCTCGAAGTGATGGATCTCGGTGGCCGTGAACGCCTTCAGCGAGACGTGCGGCAGCGCGGCCTTCAGCTCCTTCAGGGAGCGCGGGTAGTAGCGCCACGGCAGGCTCGGGTGCAGGCCGTTGACGATGTGCAGCTCGGTGAGGTTCTCCGACTCCATCGCCTTGGCCAGCTTCACGGCCTCCTCGATGCGCATCGTGTACGCGTCCTTCTCGCCCGGCTTGCGCTGGAACGAGCAGTAGGCGCACGACGCCGTGCACACGTTGGTCATGTTGAGGTGCCGGTTGACGTTGAAGTGCACCACGTCACCGTTCTTACGGGTGCGCACCTCATGGGCGAGGCCGCCCAGCCACGCCAGGTCGTCCGACTCGTAGAGCGCGATGCCGTCCTCACGGGTCAGCCGCTCACCGGAGCGGACCTTGTCCTCCAGCTCGCGCTTGAGTCCGACGTCCATACCAACACCTTTCCACGACAACCTGACCAACCGTACTCCCCCGACCCCCCTGACCCGCTGTCACACCTCTTCGGGCAGCTCCCCGACCCGGTTCTCCCACTTCGTGGAGAGCACGATGGTGGTGCGGGTGCGGGAGACACCCTTGGTGCCGCTCAGCCGGCGGATGGTCTTCTCCAGACCGTCCACGTCGGAGGAGCGGACCTTGAGCATGAAGGAGTCGTCGCCGGCGATGAACCAGCAGTCCTCGATCTCGGTGAGGTCCTTCAGCCGGCGGGCCACGTCCTCGTGGTCGGCGGCGTCGGAGAGCGAGATGCCGATCAGCGCGGTCACCCCGAGGCCCAGCGAGGCCGCGTCCACCGTGGCGCGGTAACCGGTGATGACCCCGGCCGCCTCCAGCCGGTTGATGCGGTCGGTGACGCTGGGTCCCGACAGGCCGACGAGGCGCCCCAGCTCCGCGTACGAGGCCCGGCCGTTCTCCCTCAGGGCCTGGATGAGCTGCCTGTCCACCGCGTCCATGCGATCGAAGCCTTCCGGTGTGAAATTCGCCTGTGTGAGATGAGAGGTACCGCTACTTGCCTTGCGCGCCGCCGCCCAGCTCGCCCTTCCAGCGCCGGTACAGGCCGTGCCCCACGCCCGCCGCGTCCAGCACCCGCCCGGCGACGAAGTCCACCAGGTCCTGGATGTGGGTGGCGCCCGCGTAGAAGGCCGGCGACGCGGGGACCACACTCGCCCCGGCCTCGTCCAGCGCGACGAGCTGGCGCAGGGTCTGCCCGTTCAGCGGGGTCTCGCGCACCGCCACCACCAGCGGCCTGCGCTCCTTCAGCGTCACGCTCGCCGCCCGCTGGAGCAGGTCCTTGGACAGGCCGAGGGCCACCCCCGCGACGCACGCCGTGGAGGCCGGGACGATCAGCATGCCCTTGACCGGGTACGACCCCGAGGACGGTCCCGCCGCGAGGTCGCCCGCGTTCCAGTACCGCACCCCGCCGAGGTCCGGGGCGAAGGTGTCCGGCTTGCCGTCGGCGCCGCGCGCCAGCCAGTCCCGCAGGTCCTCGCGCCAGTGGGCGTCCCGGAACGAGATCCCCGTCTCGTCCAGCAGCGTCAGCCGCGAGGCCCGGCTGACCACCAGGTCGACGTCCTCCCCGGCCGCCAGCAACGCCCGCAGCACCGCCGCCGCGTACGGGGTCCCGGAAGCGCCCGAAACCCCCACGATCCAAGGCACGCGCTGCGATTCTCCTGCGTTCACACCTTGAGAGTACCGGCGTGACGCGCCGTGTTCAGGCCGGGTGCGCCTCGGTCAGACCGTCAGACCCCGGACGACCAGATCGAGCAGCGCGCACACGAAGAGCGCGATGCCGATGAACCCGTTGACTTGGAAGAACGCCCGGTTCAGGCGGGACAGGTCGTGCGGACGCACGATGCGGTGCTCGTAGACGAAGGCCGAACCCACGATGACCAGGCCCAGCCAGAAGAACGGACCCGCGTGGGTGAGGACCGCGTACCAGGCGAAGAGGGCCATCGTGACGGCGTGGCAGGCCCGCGCGCCCCAGATCGCGGCCGGGATGCCGAAGCGGGCCGGGACCGACTTCACGCCGATCTCGCGGTCGGTCTCCACGTCCTGGCAGGCGTAGATCAGGTCGAAGCCGCCGATCCAGACGCCGACCGCGAGGCCGAGGATCACCGCGTCCCAGGACCAGGTGCCGGAGATCGCCAGCCAGCCGCCGACCGGGCCCATCGCCTGCGCGAGGCCGAGGATGGCCTGCGGGAAGTTGGTGAACCGCTTGCCGTACGGATAGACCACCATCGGGATCACCGCGATCGGCGCGAGCGCCAGGCACAGCGGGTTCAGCAGCGCGGCCGCGCCGAGGAAGACCACCAGCGCGACCAGCGCGCCGGTCCACGCGTGCCGTACCGACATCGCGCCGGTGACCAGCTCGCGCTGGGCGGTGCGCGGGTTACGGGCGTCGATCTCGCGGTCGATGATCCGGTTGACCGCCATGGCGAAGGTGCGCAGGCCGACCATGCAGATGGTGACCAGCAGCAGCCGCGCCCAGTGGATGTTCTTGTCCCACTGGTACATCGCGGTCAGCGAGGCGATGTAGGCGAAGGGCAGCGCGAAGACCGAGTGCTCGATCATCACCAGGCGCAGGAAGGCCTTGGTGCGGCCCGGCTGCGGGATCGCGGCGGCGGACGGGGTGCTCACAGTCCGTACTCCTTCCAGCGGCGGTCGACCAGCGCCGCCGTAGCGGGGTCCGACAGGACCATGTCCGGCCAGCCCCCGTCCCTCGTGTAGCCCTCCTCGGGCAGCTTCTTCGTCGCGTCGATGCCCGCCTTGCCGCCCCAGAACTGCTGGTAGGAGGCGTGGTCGAGGTGGTCGACGGGGCCCTCGGCGACCACCAGGTCACGGGCGTAGTCGGTGTTGCCCAGCGCCCGCCAGGCGACCTCGTGCAGGTCGTGCACGTCGCAGTCGGAGTCGACGACCACGATCAGCTTGGTCAGGGACATCATGTGCGCGCCCCAGATCGCGGACATCACCTTCTGCGCGTGCTTGGGGTACTTCTTGTCGATCGAGACGATCGCGCAGTTGTGGAAGCCGCCGGCCTCGGGCAGGTGGTAGTCCACGATGTCCGGGACGATGATCTTCAGCAGCGGCAGGAAGAAGCGTTCCGTGGCGCGGCCCAGCGGGCCGTCCTCGGTCGGCGGGCGGCCGACCACGATCGACTGGAGCAGCGGCCGCTTCCGCATCGTCACGCAGTCGATCTTCAGCGCGGGGAACGGTTCCTGCGGGGTGTAGAAGCCGGTGTGGTCGCCGAAGGGACCCTCGGGCAGCATCTCGCCCGGCTCCAGCCAGCCCTCGATGACGACCTCGGCGTTGGCCGGGACCTGGAGCGGGACCGTCTTGCAGTCGACCATCTCGATCCGCTTGCCCGCGATGAACCCGGCGAACATGTACTCGTCGATGTCGCCGGGCAGCGGGGCGGTGGAGGCGTAGGTGACGGCGGGCGGGCAGCCGAAGGCGATGGCGACCGGCAGGCGCTCACCGCGGCGGGCGGCGACCGCGTAGTGGTTCCGGCTGTCCTTGTGGATCTGCCAGTGCATGCCGATGGTGCGCTTGTCGTGCCGCTGGAGGCGGTACAGCCCGAGGTTGCGGATGCCGGTCTCGGGGTCCTTGGTGTGGGTCAGCCCGAGGTTGAAGAAGGAGCCGCCGTCCTTGGGCCAGGTGAACAGGGCCGGGAGCGCGTCCAGGTCCACGTCGTCACCGGTGAGGACGACCTCCTGGACGGGCGCGTTGTCGCCCTTGACCTTCTTCGGCGGCACGTGGGCCATCGCGCCGAGCTTGCCGAACGCCTCACGGACGCCGACGAAGCCGTGCGGCAGCTCGGGCCGCAGCAGACCGCCGATCTTGTCGGAGATCTCCGCGTACGACTTCAGCCCGAGCGCCTTGAGCAGGCGGCGGTCGGTGCCGAAGACGTTCATCGCCAGGGGCATCGCGGAGCCCTTGACGTTCTCGAAGAGCAGCGCCGGGCCGCCGGCCTTCTGCACCCGGTCGACGATCTCACCGACCTCCAGGTATGGGTCGACCTCGGCCTTGATGCGCTTGAGGTCTCCCTCGCGCTCCAGCGCCCGCAGCAGGGAGCGAAGATCGTCGTAAGCCATGTGTCCCAGTATCGGCCACCGGATACGCTGGCTCGGTCACCGGGGCCGTCCACATCGTGGGGAGAACGCGCGACCATGCTCAGGTATCTGCCGTTCCTGCTGGTCCTGGCGCTGTGGATCTACGCCTTCGTGGACTGTCTGAACACCCCCGAGGACGAGGTCCGCCACCTGCCGAAGGTGGCCTGGGTGTTCATCGTCCTGCTCTTCGGCGAGGTCCTGATCGGCCCGCTGGCCTGGCTGATCACCGGCAAGGTCCGCCGGACCACCGGTCCCGGCCCGGCCTGGGTGGCCCCCGACGACGACCCGGACTTCCTGCGCTCCCTGAAGAAGGACGAGCCGGGCACCGAGTGAGGCGTTTCGCGCACGCGTGATCCGGGGGACAGTGCCCCCATGGATCTGGAGCCGGCCCGGACGTGGCTGCGTACCGCGGTCGAAGAGGCGCGCGCGGGACGGGCGGAGGGCGGCATCCCGATCGGGGCCGCGCTCTACGGACCCGGCGGGGAGCTGCTCGGGCGGGGCCGCAACCGGCGGGTGCAGGACGGCGACCCGGCGACGCACGCCGAGACGGCGGCCTTCCGGGACGCGGGGCGGCGGCGCTCCTACCGCGGCACGACCATGGTCACCACGCTGTCGCCGTGCTGGTACTGCTCCGGGCTCGTGCGGCAGTTCGGGATCTCCCGGGTCGTGGTCGGGGAGGCGGGCACCTTCAGCGGCGGGCACGCGTGGCTGGCCGCGCACGGGGTGGAGGTGATCGTGCTGGACGATCCCGAGTGCTCCGCGCTGATGCGGGAGTTCGCCGCGGCGCATCCCGCGCTGTGGAACGAGGACATCGGGGTCGCCGGGCCCTGAGCGGCGCACGGTCAGGCGTTCGGCCCGCCATCCGTTCCGCTGAAAAGCCCCGCGCGGGCATGTCTCCACCGCGTGCGACGGCATTCCCTTGACGGGGGGCCCTTACACCGGGGTCCCCTTCTGCGATCGGAGACGCGTGCGAATCACTGACATCCAGCGCTGCGAGGTCCGGCCGGGGCGGCTCGTCGAGTGGACGCTGAGTCCGGCGACCGTCGCCACGGCGCACGGCCTGCCGGAGGACTCCCGCCCGCCCGCCTACATCCAGGAGTCGCACATCCGGACGGCCCGGCACGTCCGGGAGGACGGCCTGTTCGTGCCGACCTGGCTCGGCACCTGCTTCGACCTGCCCGGACCGGTCGACCTCGATGTGCTCCAGGAGGCCCTGCGGGCCTGGACGGTCCGGCACGAGACGCTGCGCAGCGGCTTCCGCTGGGCGGGCGGGGACGGCGACGAGCTGCGCCGCTTCACCCTGGACGCCGACGACGTCACCCTGCGCCGGGAGGCGGCCGGTGACTTCACGGACGCGGCCGCGCTGACCGCGCACCTCCAGGAGCGGTTCGACACGGTCGCGGACGCGCTGCGCTGGCCCAACCTGATCTACGCGGCCGTGGTCCGGGACGACTCGGCCACCGTCTTCCTCGCCTTCGACCACAGCAACGTGGACGCCTACTCGCTGCACGGCATCCCGGCCGAGATCGAGGAGCTGTACTCGGCGGGCCTTGAGGGGCGCGGGCCGGTGGTGCGCACGCCGGCCGCCAGTTACGTGGACTTCTGCGAGATCGAGCGGGCCGACGCCGACCGGCTGGACGGCGGGCACGAGACGGTCGCGCGGTGGCGGGAGTTCATCCGGCGCTGCGACGGCACGCTGCCCTCGTTCCCGGTCGAGCTGGGGGTGGAGCCGGGCGGTCCGCTGCCGCGGCAGCGGATGATCTGCGAGCCGCTGGTGGACGCGGAGACGGCGGCCGCGTTCGAGGCGCGCTGCCGGCCGTACGGGGGCAGCCTGGTCGGGCTGCTGGCGGCGACCGCGCTGATCGTGCAGGAGCTGGGCGAGCAGTCGGTGTACCGGACGGTGGTGCCGTTCCACACGCGGGTGAAGTCCCAGTGGAACGACTCGGTCGGCTGGTTCGTGGGCGGTGCCCCGATCGAGGTGCCGCTGGACCACGCCTCGGACCTGGATTCCACGCTGCGGGCGGTGCGCGCCGAGCTCCAGGCGAACCGCACGCTGGCCCGGATGCCGCTGGCGCGGGTGCTGAGCCTGCTGGGCGCGGACTTCCGGCCGACCTCGCCGGACCTGTACTCGATCGTCTCCTTCGTCGACACCCGCGGTATCCCGGGCGCGGCCCGCTGGGCGGAGCAGAACGCGCACGCGCTGCTGCGGGTGTCCTACGGCGACCAGGTGTGCGTGTGGGTCAACCGGCTGCACGACGGCCTGTGGCTGGCCAGCCGCCACCCGGACACGGACGTGGCGGCGAAGAACATGGGCCTGTACGTGGAGCGGCTACGGGACCTGCTCGCGGCCCCGCTCGTCTGATCCCCAGAAGGCGAGCAGTCGCTCGAAGCGGGTGCGCCACTCGGCCGCCGACGCGCCCTCGCCCTGGTGCTCGTGGGTGAAGCGGAGGATGCTGCCGGCCTCGCCGTCGCGTTCGAGGTGGAACCGCAGTCTGCCGCCGCCCTCGACGGTGTACTCCGCGACCCGGTCCACGTCCCAGGCGGTGACCCGCCCGGCGCCCAGGTCGCGCAGCGCGACCGTGCCGTCGAGGCGGGGTTCGAGCACGTCGACCGGGGTGCACCAAGCGGACAGGCCCTCGGCGGCCGCCACCGCGGGCCAGACGTCCTCCATCGCCCTCGGCAGCCGCACCAGGAAGTGCCGGATGTGGGTGTTCCCGTGGGTCTGGCTCATGCCCTGTTCGATGGAACCGCGCATGCCACCAGTGTCCCCGACGGGGCGCTCAGACGCCCGCGTACGAGTGCTTGCCGCTGACGAAGATGTTCACGCCGTAGTAGTTGAACAGCCAGCAGCCGAACGCGATGAGCGCCAGGTAGGCGGCCTTGCGGCCCTTCCAGCCGGCCGTGGCGCGGGCGTGGAGGTAGCAGGCGTAGGCGACCCAGGTGATGAAGGACCAGGTCTCCTTGGGGTCCCAGTTCCAGTACCGGCCCCAGGCGTCGCCCGCCCAGATGGCACCCGCGATGATCGTGAACGTCCACAGCGGGAAGACGGCCGCGTTGACCCGGTAGGCGAACTTGTCCAGCGAGGCGGAGGCGGGCAGCCTCTCCAGCACCGAGCGGGCGAAGGTGCCCGGGGTGCCGCCGCTCTCCAGCTTGCTCTCGTAGGAGTCCTTGAAGAGGTACAGGATCGTGGCGACCGCGCCGACGTAGAACACCGCGCCGCAGAAGATCGCGGTGGAGACGTGGATGTACAGCCAGTACGAGTGCAGCGCCGGGACGAGCTGGTCGCTGGCGGTGTAGAGCACGGTGACGGCGAGACCGAGGTCCAGCAGGACCGTGGTGATCAGGAACAGGCCGAGCCAGCGGACGTTCTTCTTCCATGCGAGCAGGCCCAGGTACACGCCGACCGCGACGGTGGAGAAGGTCAGGTTGAACTCGTACATGTTGCCCCAGGGGGCGCGCTGCACGGAGGCCGCGCGGGCGACCACGCCGGCCAGCTCCACCAGGAAGGCGAGCACGGTGAGGGAGACGGCGATCCGGCCGTACATGTCTCCCTGGACGTCGCCGCCGTGGGCGCCGGGGCCGTCGGGCACGTCACGGGCTCCGGCGGCGGCGCGGACGACGACCCGCGGGCGCTCCAGCACGGTGGTGCCGCCCGCCTGCTTCACGGTGACGGCGGGGGCGCTCTTCGCCGCCGGTGTGCCGGCCGTGAGCGCGGCCGCGGTGCGGCCGACCTTGCTGCGGCTGCCGAGGAGCCATTCGGCGATGTAGGCGAAGAAGGCCAGCGTGTACACGGCCATCGAGGAGTAGATCAGCGTGTTGCTGATGCTCGCCAGATGCTCGTTGGTCGCGGTGGCGAGGTCGGTCGCGGCGGCGAGAGTCACTTCTCAGCCCCTTCGGCAGGTACTGCGCGGGTTGTGTCTTCGTGGGTTTCGGGGGCGCCGGGCGCCTGGTCGTAGAGGATCGCGGCGAACTCGCCCAGCTCCTCGGGGACCTTCGCGGACTCGCTGCGGCCGAGGCCGGCCATCTCGACCACCGTGACGCCGTCGGCACCGGTGACCACGCGGACCCAGACGCGGCGGCGCTGGATGAACAGCGACGCGGCCAGGCCGAGGATGGCGGCGACGGCGCCGCCCAGTGCCCAGGCGCCGCCCGGCTCCTGGACGATCTGGAAGCCGGCCCATTCCTTGACGTTCTTCTCGAACGTGACGGTGCCGGCGCCGCCGGGCAGCTTCATGGTCTGCCCCGGCTTGAGGTTGGCCCGCAGCTGCTTGCCGTCGTCGCCCTTGAAGCCCTTCATGTGCTTCTTGTCGAGCTGGTAGACGCTCTGCGGCAGACCCGAGTCGACGCCGAGGTCGCCGTGGTACGGCTCCAGGTTGAGCACCGGGTTCAGCAGGGCCGGGAACTGGGAGAGGACGGAGGCGCCGCCGCCGTAGGTCGGCAGGAAGAAGGCCCGGATGCCGAGCTGCTCCTTGGTGCCCTTGGCGTCGTGGTAGCCGTCCATGACCTTGACGACGCCCTGCGAGGTGACGTTGCCGTCCAGCGGGAGCAGCGGCACGGCGTCCTGGTAGACCACCTCGCCCTTGCCGTCGCGGACGGTGATGACGGGCGCGTAGCCGTGGCTGACCAGGTAGACCTTGGAGTCGTCGATCTTCAGCGGCTCGTTGACCTGGACGAGCTTGGAGCGGGTGGCCCCGTCCGCGCCCTCGCTGTAGTCGATCTTCGCCTCGAAGGTGCGCGGGGTGCCGCGGTTGGGGCCGGACAGCTCGTAGGTGCCCTTGAAGTCCTTCAGGTCGAAGCTGAACGGCACCAGGTCGTCGTTCTGGAACAGGCTGCCGGACTTGAAGTCGTCGTACATCGGCAGCGCGTTGGAGAAGCCGTCGCCCTCGACCACCAGCTTGGTGCCGTCGGACTTGAACAGCTGGCCGGAGGCGAAGGCCACCAGCAGGACGATCAGCGAGATGTGGAAGAGCAGGTTGCCCAGCTCGCGCACGTACCCCTTCTCGGCGGCGACGGCGTCACCGGCGCGGTGGGCGCGGAAGCGGCGCTTCTTCAGCAGGGCGAGCGCCGCCTCGCGGACCTGCTCGGGCTCGGCCGTGGTGCGCCAGGTGGTGTAGGCGGGCAGCCGGTCCAGGCGGCGGGGGGCGCCCGGCGGGCGGCCGCGGAGCTGGCCGACGAACTGCCAGGTGCGCGGGACGATGCAGCCGATGAGGGAGACGAACAGCAGGATGTAGATCGCGGAGAACCACACCGAGCTGTAGACGTGGAAGAGGCCGGTCTTGTCGTAGATCGGCGCGAGCGTGGTGTGGGCCGCGCGGAACGCCGCGACCTTGCCGGCGTCGGCGCCGGTCTGCGGGATCAGCGAGCCCGGGATCGCGCCGAGGGAGAGCAGCAGGAGCAGCAGCAGCGCGACCCGCATCGAGGTGAGCTGCCGCCAGAACCAGCGGGCCCAGCCGATGACGCCGAGGCCCGGCAGGCTCCCGGTGTCCTCCTGCGGCGCGGTGGAGAGCTGTGAGCCCGCCGCGCCGAGTCCCTCCTGGTCCCGGCCGTTGTCGGTCGTGGTGTCGCTCATCGTTCAGATCCCCACAGAGAAGCCGTCGGACCAGGTCTGCATCTCCTGCACCAGGTGGTCCCAGGCGCCGGTCAGCAGCAGTACGCCGGTCGCGATCATCATCGTGCCGCCGGCCCGCATCACCCAGACGTAGTGGCGTTTGACCCAGCCGAAGGCACCCAGCGCCTTGCGGAAGGCGATCGCGGTGAGCACGAAGGGCACGCCGAGCCCGAGGCAGTACGCGACGGTCAGTATGGCGCCCCGGCCCGCGCTCGCCTGCTGGGAGGAGAGGGCGACGACGGAGGCGAGGGTCGGGCCGATGCAGGGCGTCCAGCCGATCCCGAACAGGGCGCCGAGCACGGGCGCGCCCACCAGCCCGGTGGCCGGGCGCTTGTGGAAGCGGAACTCGCGCTGGGTCAGCCAGGGCATCAGGCCCATGAAGAACACGCCGAGCAGGATCATCAGGACGCCGAGGACCCGCGTGAGCACGTCCTTGTAGCCCTGGAGCGTCTGCCCGAAGTACCCGAAGAGGGCCCCGCCGGAGACGAAGACCACGGTGAAGCCGAGCACGAACAGGGCGGCGCCGGTGGCCATCCTGCCGCGCCGGGCGTCGGCCAGGTCGGTGCCGGTGACGCCGGTCACGTAGGAGAGGTAGCCGGGGACCAGCGGGAGCACGCAGGGCGAGAAGAAGGAGACCAGCCCGCCGAGGACCGCGACGGGCAGCGCGAGGAGCAGGGCGCCGCTGTGCACGGTCTCGTTGCGGCCCGTCACGGCGGCGAGCGTCAGCAGGTCGCTCACGTCACTTCTCCGCGAGGACCGGATCGAGCATCTTCACCAGGGCCGTGTCGTCGAGCGCCTGAAGCGCCCGCGCGGCGACCTTCCCGTCCCGGTCCAGGATCAGCGTGGAGGGGATGAGCTGCGGGTTGAGCGTCCCCTTCTCGAAGCGGAGCATCAGCTTGCCGGTCGGGTCGTACAGGCTCGGGTAGGCGATCCCGTTGGCCTTCTCGAAGGCGACCGCGGGGGTGGTGCTGGTGTCGCGGGTGTTGATCCCGACGAACCGCACGCCCTTGTCCTCGTACGCCTTGGAGACCTTGGAGAAGTACTTCGCCTCCTGGCGGCACGGCCCGCACCAGGAGCCCCAGACGTTGAGGACGACGACCTTGCCCTTGTAGTCGGCGACATCGAGGGTCTTGCCGTCGATGGTCCTGCCCGACAGTTCGGGGGCCTGGGCGCGCTCGCCCCTGGCGGCGGTGTCCACGCCGTTGCGACCGGTGACGAAGTTGGTGTCGCCGCCTCCGCCGGAGGTCCCGCCGCTGCCGCACGCGGACAGGGTCAGGGCCGCGGCGGCGGCCACGGCACCGAGCAGGGCGGCGCGGCTACGGGTACTCATGTGAAAAGTTTCGCATGGCTGTTCCGGCGGTTTCGCCCGCCCCCCTACCGGGCGGAAAAGCGCCTTTCAGGGCGTATTTACACGGGACATTGCGGACATCCCGTCACGCCGCGGCGAGGAAGCCCTTCCAGCCCCCGGCCGGCTTCTGGCCGACGTCCAGCGTGCGCAGCCGGGCCAGCACCTCGGGCCGCTGGACGTCCAGCCAGTCCGTGAACTGCCGGAAGGAGACCAGGCGCACATCCGCGCCCTTCTCCTTCTCGCGCGCGATGTGCTTGAACGCCTCCTCGACGGCGTCCATGTAGATGCCGCCGTTCCACTCCTCGAAGTGGTTGCCGATGAAGAAGGGCGCCCGGTTGGTCTCGTAGGCCCGCCGGAAGCCGCCGATGTACGCCTGCGCCGACTGCTTGCGCCAGCCCGGGTAGTTGTAGGAGGGGGCCTTGGTCGAGTTGACCGACTGGTTGGCCAGCATGTTGTAGTCCATGGACAGCACCTCGAAGGAGTGTCCGGGGAAAGGTATCTGCTGGAGGGGCAGGTCCCAGATGCCCTTGCGCTTGCCGGGCCACATCTGGCGGCCGCCGGGCGAGGAGGCGTCGTAGCGCCAGCCCAGCTCGCGCGCGGTGGGCAGCAGGTTGTCCTGGCCGAGCAGACAGGGGGTGCGGCCGCCGACCAGTTCCTTGTCGTAGTCGAAGGGCAGCGCGGGCAGGTCGGTCCAGCCGGTGTTGGTGCGCCACTCCTTGACGAACGACTTGGCCTGGTCGATCTCACTGCGCCACTGGGCGGGAGTCCAGTTGCCGACCGTGCCGGAGCCGCCGCAGAAGTGCCCGTTGAAGTGGGTGCCGATCTCGTGGCCCTCCAGCCACGCCCGGCGCACGTTGGCCAGCGTGGCCTTGACGTGCTCGTCGGTGAGGTAGCCGATGTCGGAGGCGCCGCGGGGGTTGTTCGGCGGGTCGTAGAGCCGCTTCTTCGACTCGGGCAGCAGATACAGCCCGGAGAGGAAGAAGGTCATGCTCGCGCCGTGCTCCTTGGCCAGGTCCAGGAAGCGCGGGAAGAGGCCGTTGCCGACCTCGCCGGCGCCGTCCCAGGAGAAGACCACGAACTGCGGCGGGGTCTGACCCGGCTCCAGCGGCTCGGGGCGGGCGGGCTGGTGGGGCTGCCGGCCGGTGAAGGAGGTCGAGCCGTCACCGATGGGGCGGGCCTTCGTACGCGGCCTGCCGCTGTGCGAGGGCTTGCCGGAACCGCTCGGGTGCTTGCCGCCGCCCACGGATGCGGAGGTGCCGCAGCCGACGAGTCCGGCCGCCGTCGCGCCCGCGCCGAGGCCGAGTATTCCCCTCCGGGTGATGGTCTGCATGGAGCTCCCCGATTCGTCACGCCCACTGGTGTCACCCAGTCAGATGATGTGACGAACGGGGAGGTTCCTTGATCCGCCGCTCTTTCGCGGCGGACACGGCAAAGTCACACGAAGCACACCGAATGTGCGGATTCAGGCCCCGAATGCCTTGCCCTGCGCCCCGGCACCCTTCTGCGGCTTCGCGCCGGCCCGCAGATGTGCCGGGACCAGGTCGATCGCGGGCTCGCTGTAGCCGACAGAGACGATCTTGTCACCGAGGTAGGTGAAGGACGTCAGCGAGGCCAGCGTGCACTGCCGCTTGCGCGGGTCGTGCCAGAGCCGGCGCCGCTCGACGTAGGAGCGCACGATCCAGATCGGGAGCTGATGGCTGACCAGCACCGCCTCGTGCCCGCGCGCCGCGTCCTTCGCCGCGTTCAGCGCGCCCGTCATCCGCACCACCTGGTCGATGTACGGCTCTCCCCAGGACGGCCGGAACGGGTTGACCAGGTGCTTCCAGTTGTCCGGGTTGCGCAGCGCGCCGTCGCCGACCCCGAAGGTCTTGCCCTGGAAGACGTTGTCCGCCTCGATGAGCCGGGCGTCGGTACCGAGGTCCAGCCCGTGCGCCTTGGCGATCGGCGTGGCCGTCTCCTGCGCCCGCTCCAGCGGGGAGGCGACGACATGCGTGATGTCGCGCGGGGCCAGGTGCTCGGCGACCCGCTCGGCCATCTTCCGGCCCAGGTCGGAGAGGTGGTAGCCGGGCAGCCGCCCGTACAGCAGGCCGTCGGGGTTGTGGACCTCGCCGTGCCGCATCACGTGGACGACGGTGACGTCCTTCTCGGCGGCCGTGCTCTCGGGGTTCTCGGGGTTCTCGGGGTCGGTCACGCGGTCGCCTCCGCGGCGGCTCGGGCCGCCGCCGGGAGGGCGTCGGCGATCTTCTGGATGGCCCGCTCGTCGTGGGCCGTGGACACGAACCAGGACTCGAAGGACGACGGCGGGAGGTACACGCCGTTCGCCAGCAGCGAGTGGAAGAACGCGGTGAAGCGGAACGACTCCTGCCGCTTGGCGTCCTCGTAGGTGCGCACCTGCCGGTCGGTGAAGAACACCGAGAACATGTTGGAGGCGTTCTGCAGCCGGTGGGCCACGCCCTCCTTGGTCAGCGCCTCGGTGACCAGCGACTGGATCTGCGCGGAGACCGCGTCGACCTTGTCGTACGCCGCGTCGTCCAGCAGTCGCAGCTGGGCCAGACCGGCGGCGGTGGCCACCGGGTTACCGGAGAGGGTGCCCGCCTGGTACACCGGGCCGGCCGGGGCGAGGTGCGCCATGACGTCGGCCCGCCCGCCGAACGCGGCCGCGGGGAACCCGCCGCCCATCACCTTGCCGAAGGTCATCAGGTCGGGCTTCACGCCGTCGACGCCGTACCAGCCGGCGCGGGAGGTGCGGAAACCGGTCATCACCTCGTCGGAGATGTACAGCGCGCCGTTCTTGGCACAGGCGTCCTTCAGACCCTGGTTGAAACCGGGGGCCGGCGGGACGACGCCCATGTTGCCCGGCGACGCCTCGGTGATCACGCACGCGATCTCACCGGGGTGCCGGTGGAACGCCTCCTGCACCGCCTCCAGGTCGTTGTACGGCAGCACGATGGTGTCCCCGGCCTGCGCACCGGTGACACCGGGGGTGTCCGGCAGCGCGAAGGTGGCGAGACCCGAACCGGCGGCGGCCAGCAGGGAGTCGACGTGGCCGTGGTAGCAGCCGGCGAACTTGATCACCTTGGCGCGGCGGGTGAAGCCGCGGGCCAGCCGGATCGCCGACATGGTGGCCTCGGTGCCGCTGCTGACGAGCCGGACCTGCTCCACGGGCCCGACGCGGGCGACGATCTCCTCGGCGAGCGCGACCTCGCCCTCACCGGGCGTACCGAAGGACGTGCCCCGCCCGACCGCCTCCTGCACCGCGGCGACGACCTCGGGGTGCGAGTGCCCGAGGATCATCGGACCCCAGGAGCACACCAGGTCGACGTACTCCCGCCCGTCGGCGTCGGTGAGGTACGGGCCGCTGCCCGAGACCATGAACCGGGGCGTGCCGCCGACCGCGCGGAAGGCACGGACCGGGGAGTTCACGCCGCCCGGGGTGACGACGGAGGCTCGGTCGAAGAGCGCCTGCGAGGCGGGCGCGTCGTAGGGGTAAGGCGTTTCGCTCATGACGTGCGGCTTCTCCGACTTCTCGGACTCCGGTGGGGTGGTGACCCCCTCAGGGTAGGCGGAGCCGCCCGGCGGCGGCGCCGTGGCCCGTCCGGGCGGGGCGTACGGCGGCCGCCGGCACTCCCCGGGCCGATCCGTCCGACCTTCCTGGCCGGTCTTTGCCGATCTGCGAGACTGACACCTGATACACACACCTCATACGGCACGTACCTGTCAGGGACCGGGGAAGATCCCACGGACTTCGGTTTGACCGCACGTTTCGGCGGGCGGCCGTGGGGGAGGTCACTGACACGATGATCGGGTTGCGCGGCGGGGGCCACGCGTCCTAGAAAAGCACTCGGGTGGAGATATGCATCGCGGTGGCGGACTGGGCGAGGGGACTGATGACCTGGGTCCTCGGCGAGCCCGGCGGGGAAGGCACCGGCGCGAAGCGGAGGAAGCGACCGAGACACGGCAGGCTGACGCACGTCAGGCACAGGGTCTACCGAGTGAGCCCGAGCGCGGCGACCGGCGGCTGGACCGGCAGTTGGACTTCCCGGACCCCGGTCCGGAGCTGCCGGAAGACGCCCCGTCCGACGAGCGGGCCGCCCGCCCCGGGGCGGGGAGCAGAAATGGTGGTCGGGTGGGGGTGACGTACAAATACTTCGGTGCGCCGGACGGTGCGACCGCGGCCCGCGTCCCCATCTCGATGCGTCCCGAGGAACTCGGCGGCGACGAGCTGGGCATGAACGGCATGTTCACCAAGATCAAGCCGGAGACGATGGCCGCGATGGTGCTGACCGGCATCGAGGGCGTGCCCCTGCACAAGGTGCCGCCGCTCGAACTGGTCGTCCTGCACCCGGACTACGCGGTCGTCAAGCTCCCCATGACCGTGGTGGACCCCCTGCGCGACATCGGCGAGGAAGCGGTCGGCGCGGCGGCGTTCATCTGGTCCACGGTCCCCGACCGCGGCGGCCCCAGCGACGCCTTCAACGTCTACCAACTCCTCCACGAATGGCAGGACTTCAGCCACCGCCTGCACGAGGCGGGGCACCAGCCGTACTGCTTGGTGTGGCCGTGAGAGAGGGCTGCCGCACCATCGTGTGACGGGTCAGCCCGCCCCCTCCGCCCCGTCCGCCGCGTCCGCCCCCAGGAAGTCCACCACCGCCAGCGCGAACAGCAGGGCCAGGGCCAGGCCGAGGACCACCCAGCCGGTGGGGTGGGGCCACAGGACGAAGGCGATGATCGCGGCCGCGGCCAGGAGCCAGCCGATCCAGTGGCGGTGGCGGTGGACGAAGGGGCCCACCGGGCCGGTGCGCAGGCCGAGGCGGCCGGTCTGGGTGCGGGCCGCGCCGAGACCGGCGTGCCAGATCTGGCGGACGGCGCGGGCCCTGCGGCCGGGTCCGCTGATCCAGGACGCCAGCGCCACGACCACACCGAGCGCCACGACGGCCCGTACCGCCGTGCGCAGGAAACGGGTCAGGGTGTCGTACACCGCCCCCGCGGCCGGCTGGGACACCCCGGCGGGGAGCGCGTCCAGGTAGAAGGCGCGGAAGACGGTCAGGCCCAGCCCCAGGAGCAGCGCGGTGAAGGCCGTGGCGAGCGCCGCCGCGACCAGCGCCCGACGGCGGCGCACCGCGGCCAGCACCCCGCCCGCGAGCAGCAGCGCGGCGATCACGGGCAGCCACACCCCGGCCAGTTGCAGCAGCCGGAAGTACGACTGGAGGTCGGCGACCTTCTCGGTGCGCAGGACCGTGAAGTCGGTGTGCACGTCCGGGATCTTCTCCGCCGCCTTGAGCCCGGAGCCGGCCAGCTTGTCCTTGACCTGCTCGATGACCGGCGCGAGGTCGATGGTGACCGCGTCGCCCTCGATCCGTACCGCTCCCCCGCCGCTGCCGGTGAGCGCCTTGTCCACCGCCGTGTGGATCTGCCGGTTGGCGTCGGTCCACAGCCGGGCGAAGGTCTCGGAGGCGACGACCTCGCGCGCCTTGTCCCGTACGAACCCCGACAGCGCGTCCTCGAGCGAGGAGCCCAGGGCGCCGAGCCCCTTCTCCAGCACCGGACGGTCGGCGGGCGCCACCTCCTTGAGCAGGTCGGCCAGGTCGAGGTGGCTCATCAGGACGCCGGTGACCCGGTCGGCGACGGCGTCCTGGACGGCGGGGTCCCGGGCGAGCGGCGCGACGGTGGCGACATAGCGGTCGGTGTCGTCCGCCAGGTCGGCCGTCCACGCGGCGACCAGCCCCAGCGGGGCGAGCAGACAGCCGAGGACGATCAGCACGATCGCGCACACCGAGCGCGTCCGGTGCCGTACGGGCGCCGGACGGCCCTCCAGCGCGTCCACCCGCTCCTGGAGCCGGGCAAGATCGTCGCTCGGCTGCCCCTCGGCCATACCCGTCCACCTCCGCAAGAACCCGGCCCGCCCTGAGAGCAGCAGACCGCGCTCCCGGCATCGGCGCGAGCGACGGTGGGCCGTTCAGGTGCCGGTGCGGCACGGGTGCCGCACCCGGCGTGCGGGCCGGGGCGCGGACCCCTTCACTGTGAGGCAGGAACGGCGAGCGCACAGGAGGCCGGCATGACAGCGCACGGGACGCG
This sequence comes from Streptomyces sp. NPDC046860, assembly GCF_040645115.1. NCBI lineage: Bacteria > Bacillati > Actinomycetota > Actinomycetes > Kitasatosporales > Streptomycetaceae > Streptomyces > Streptomyces sp. NPDC046860. The sequence goes on from NZ_JBEYXQ010000023.1 coordinate 61,016, forward strand.
ACGGGTCGCGGGTACCGCCCTGGTGATGGCGCTCGGCGTCGCGGTGACCGGCTGCTCGGACGGCTCCAGCCCCTCCGGCCAGGCCAGCAGGGCCGCCTCCGCCGCCTCCTCCCTCGCCTCCCGCGCCTCCGACTCGGTGGCCTCGGCCACGGCGGAGGCCAAGCGGAAGCTGGACCAGGTCAAGGGCGGGGTGAACGCCAAGCAGGACGTGTCGCTGGGCAAGGTCACCACCGGCTCCGACGGCGTGCCGACGACCGAGGTGTCCGCGAGGAACACCACCGGTGACGGGAAGTCCTTCGTCGTCCAGGTCAACTTCAAGAACGCCGAGGGCGACCTCCAGGACACCGTGGTCGTCACCGTCGACGACGTGGCCGCCGGCGCCACCGGCCGGGCCACCGCCCGCAGCCACCGCAAGCTGACCGGCGACATACGGGCCGACGTGGGGACGGCGCTGCGGCACTGAACCGTCGGCCATGATGGAGGGGGCCGCACGCGCGGCCCCGCTCGCCCGTCCGGACGCCAGAGCCGTCGCCCGGAGGGGCCGGCCGTCGTTGTCCACACCCAGGGAGCAACCGCACGGCAAGCACGCCCGCACCGGGCCGACCCTACGTATCGTGGGTTTTCAACCGCCTCAGGCCACAAGCCAGTTCATCGGGGAGACATGCACCAGACACGATCCGAGACCGAACCGGCGGGGACCGTACCGACGGTGGCCGTCGACGTGCGCGACCTCACCCCCACGCTGACCCTGCTCGTGGTCAGCCTGACCCTCGCGGCCGTCGGGGTCTACGAACTGTGCGGCTTCGGACTGCACAGCCTCGACCACCGCCCCCACCTGTTCAGCGACGGCCTGACCACCGGCGGGGTGATCGTCGCCGTGGTGGCCGCGGGAGCCGCCGTCGGCAACCTCGCCTGGACCCTCTCGGCGGCCCGCAGAGGCCCCGAGGAGATCCCCTCCCGCGACACCCCCTAAGGGCCCTCGTCCCACAGGGCGTCCCCGCGCACTCCCCCGCCCACCGTGAACCCGATCACCGCGCCCCCGCCCTCCCTGCGGTAGGCGAAGGGCGCCCCGCCGTGGGACATGGCGATCTCGCGGACGATGGAGAGCCCGAGCCCGGAGCCGGGCCGGGAGCGGGCGTCGGCGGCCCGGTAGAAGCGGTCGAAGACGCGCAGCAGGTCGCCCTCGGCGATACCGGGCCCCCGGTCCAGCACCTCCACCCGGACCGTGCCCGCCCGCTCCGCGCCCGCGACCCGGACCTCGATGGGCGCCCTGCCCTCGCGGTCGAACTTGGCCGCGTTCTCCACCAGGTTCGACAGCGCCCGCTGCAGCAGCCCGGGACGGCCCTCGGCGTACGTGTCCCCGCTCACCGTCAGCACGATCTCCCGGCCGGTACGCCGCCCGGCCAGCCCCACCACGTCCTCCGCGATGTCCGCCAGGTCCACCCGCTGCGGCGGCTCGGAGTCGGACTGCCCGGCCGCCAGGTCCACCAGCTCGTTGACCAGGTCGGTCAGCTCCCGCGCCTCCAGCGTGAGGTCCGCCACCAGGTCCTCCCGCGTCTCCGGCGGCAGCTCGTCGATCCGGCGCAGCAACGAGATGTTCGTACGCAGCGAGGTCAGCGGAGTGCGCAGCTCGTGGCCCGCGTCCTGCACCAGCCGCCGCTGGTCCTCCTCGGACTGGGCCAGCCGTCCCAGCATCCGGTCGAAGGCACGGCCCAGGCGCCCCACCTCGTCCGGCCCGGTCACCGGCACCTGGATGCCCAGGCGGCGGGTGCGGGCCACGTCCTCGGCGGCGGAGGTCAGCAGCACCAGGCGCCGGGTGATGCGGCGGGCCAGCCACCAGCCGAACAGCCCCGCACCCACCACCACGGCCGCCATCAGGATCAGCGTCCGCCGCTGCAGCGCGCGCAGCAGGTCCTCGGTGTCGCTGAACTCCTGCGCCACCTGCACCGCGCCCCCGCCCCGGCCCAGCGAGACGGTGGCGATCCGGAAGAGGTCCGCCCCGACCCGTACGTCCCGGTACTCGGCCAGCTCCCCCGCGCTCCGCGCGCCGGCCACCTCCCGGTCGCGGGCGGTGACCGGCAGGGCCGGGGTGCCGGGGTCGACGACCTCCCCGCGCGGCCCGAGCACCTGCACATCGGTACGGGCGGGCCGCACCAGGTCGTGGCCGGGCCGGGAGGAGGAGAAGTCGTCCGGCGTCATCGGGTGCTGCCGCACCTCGGCCCGGACGTCCTGGACGACCTGTGTGAACACCGACTGCTGGTCGACCCGGACCAGCCGGGCCGCCGAACCGTAGGACAGGATGCCGACCAGGATCGTGACGGCGGCGGTGACGGCCGCGAACGACACGGCGAACGTGGTGCGCAGCGAACGCAGCCCGGTGCGGGACCGGCCGGGCGGCCGCCGGGCAGGACCCACTACTCCTCCCGCAGCACGTAACCCACACCGCGCACGGTGTGGATGAGCTGCGGGGCGCCGGGCACGTCCAGCTTGCGGCGCAGATAGCCGACGTACACGGCGAGGTTCTTGGAGCCAGGGCCGAAGTCGTAGCCCCAGATGCGGTCGTAGATGGTGGCGTGGTCGAGCACGATGCCCGCGTTGCGCACCAGCAGCTCCAGCAGCTCGAACTCGGTCCGGGTCAGCTCCAGTTCACGGCCGCCCCGCCAGGCGCGGCGGGCCTGCACATCCATCCGGACGCCCGCGCCCTCGATCCGCCGGTCGGAGACCCGCTCCTCGCGCGCCGGGCCCGGCTCGCCCGCGCCGGCCTGCGCGGTACGGCGCAGCAGCGCGCGCAGCCGGGCGAAGACCTCCTCGACGTCGAAGGGCTTCACCACGTAGTCGTCGGCGCCCGCGTCCAGGCCCGCGATGCGGTCGGCGGTCTCCACCAGCGCGGTGAGCATCAGGATCGGGGTGCTGACGCCCTCCGCGCGCAGCACCCGGCAGACCTGGAGGCCGTCGATGCCGGGCATCATCACATCGAGGAGCAGCACGTCCGGCGGGGTGCGGTGGGCCTGCGCGAGCGCCTCGACGCCGTCGGCGACGGCCGTCACCGCGTAGCCCTCCAGGGTCAGGGCCCGCTCCAGGGCATGACGGATGGCGCGGTCGTCTTCCGCGAGAAGCACGGTGTGGGGCACGGTGTGGGACACGCCCCCAGTCTGCCAAGGGCGACAGCGCTCACGCCGGGGCGCGGGCGCCCGCGGGCGCCCTTTTTACCGGCCTCTCACCGGTACGGGCCGCGCCCTCACGGCTCCCCGTCCGCGTCCCGGCCCTCCCGCAGCCGGGCGATCCGCTCTCCGGTGAAGGCGACCGTGCGCTCCATGTGCCCGATGATGACGGCGAGTTCGATGTCGTCCAGCTCGTCGAAGATGCGCGACCAGTCGCCGGACAACTCCTCCCAGGCATGCTGGAAATCGGCGATCCGCTCCGCCACGGGGACGACGAGCACCCGGCGCCGGTCGCCCGCGTCCCGGCGCCGCACGACGTACCCGGCGCGCTCCAGCCGGTCCACCAGCCGGGTCGCGGAGCCGGTGGTGAGCCCGGTCAGCGCGGCGACCCGGCCGGTGGTGACCGGCTCCGGCTCCAGCGTGAGCAGGTTCAGGCACTGCAGGTCCGTGGGGTGCAGCCCGATGCGGTCGGCGACGGCCTGGGTGAACAGGGCGTAGGAGGCGATGTAGCGCCGGGACACCGCGTCCAGCTCCGCCAGCAGCCCGGTCCGCGCGCTGTCGTTCCCGGCCATGCCGTCCTCCTGGCTCACGCCGGTCAGAACGAGTACTCGTCGCCGGTCGGCAGGACGAGCACCCGCAGCCGGTCGTTGCTGCGGTCGGGGTCGGCGACCCCGCCGTTCCACGCGGTCTCCACCTCCAGGGTCACCTCGGGGGCGGGCACCCGCAGCCGGACGGACAGCCGGATCTCCTGCCCCGCCTCGCCCGCGGCGAGCGCCCCGGTGCCGCAGACGACCGTCCGCTCACCGGTCCGCGTGCAGCCCTGCGGCAGGGTCACCGCCCCGGCGGGCGGCACCGACCAGCGCACCCGCACACTCGCCTCCGGCACGGCGGACGGACCGTGGTCCCGCGGGGTGAGGCGTACGTCCATCCGGTCGCCGTCGATCACGGCCCAGCCGTGGAAGGCCAGGTCGGCGCGGTCCTGCGGGCCGGGGGCCGCCTGGGCCGGACCCCCGGCCCACAGGACCGCGCCCGCGGCGGCCCCCAGCAGCAGCCATGTCCTCGTCGTCACGCCCACGCCGACCACTCCCGCCTCCGTCACCGGTACCGCCCATCCGATGTATGCCACGCGAGCCGCGCGACAGGCGCCCTCCAACAGGTGAACGCCGGGACCGTGCCAGGCTTCACCCATGCTCGTCCTGCGCTCCGCCGCCCTCTTCGTCGTCGCCGCCCTCTTCGAGATCGGCGGCGCGTGGCTGGTCTGGCAGGGTGTGCGCGAGCACCGGGGCTGGCTGTGGATGACCGGCGGGGTGCTGGCACTGGGCGCGTACGGGTTCGTCGCCACCTTCCAGCCGGACGCCCACTTCGGCCGCATCCTCGCCGCGTACGGCGGCATCTTCGTGGCCGGCTCGATCCTGTGGGGCGTCATCGCCGACGGCTACCGCCCCGACCGCTTCGACATCACCGGCGCCCTGATCTGCCTGGCCGGCATGGCCGTGATCATGTGGGCCCCGAGGAACGGCGGCTGAGGCTGACCTAGGCTGGACGCGAGTCCGCGACCCCTTCCCTGGAGCAGCCCATGGCCAGCGCCCCTTCCGCCGCGTCCCGTATCGCCGTCGTCACGGGGGCGAGCAGCGGCATCGGCGCGGCCACCGCACGGCAGCTCGCGGCGGCCGGCTACCGGGTGGTGCTCACCGCGCGCCGCGCCGACCGCATCGAGGCGCTGGCGAAGGAGCTGACCGAGGCGGGCCACTCGGCCACCGCCTACCCGCTGGACGTCACCGACCGGGAGGCCGTGGACGAGTTCGCGGGCGCCTTCCGCACCATCGGCGTCCTGGTCAACAACGCGGGCGGCGCGCTCGGCGCCGACCCGGTGGCCACCAGCGACCCGGCGCACTGGCGCACGATGTACGAGACGAACGTCCTCGGCACCCTCAACCTCACCCAGGCCCTGCTGCCCAAGCTGGAGGCCAGCGGCGACGGCACGGTGGTCGTCGTCTCCTCCACCGCCGGTCTCGCCACCTACGAGGGCGGCGCGGGCTACGTCGCCGCCAAGCACGCCGAGCACGTCCTCGCCGAGACCCTCCGCCTGGAGATCGTCGGCAAGCCGGTCCGGGTCCTGGAGATCGCCCCCGGCATGGTGAAGACCGAGGAGTTCGCCCTCACTCGCTTCGACGGCGACACCGAGAAGGCGGCGAAGGTCTACGCGGGCGTGGCCGAACCCCTCACGGCCGACGACGTCGCCGAGTCCATCACCTGGGCCGTCACCCGCCCCAGCCACGTCAACGTCGACCTCATGGTCCTCCGCCCCCGAGCCCAGGCCTCCAACACCAAGGTCCACCGGGAGCTGTGAGGCGGGGGCGGGCTCAGCCCTTCACGCAGACGAACTGCTTGAGCTTGGCCACCACTTCGACCAGGTCGCGCTGCTGCTCCATCACCTGGTCGATGTTCTTGTAGGCGCCGGGGATCTCGTCCACCACGCCGGAGTCCTTGCGGCACTCCACGCCCCGCGTCTGCTCCTCCAGGTCCCGCGTGCTGAACCGGCGCTTGGCCGCGTTGCGGCTCATGCGCCGGCCGGCGCCGTGCGAGGCGGAGTTGAAGGCCGCGCTGTTGCCGAGACCCTTCACGATGTACGAACTCGTCCCCATGGAGCCGGGGATGATGCCGTACTCACCGGCGCCCGCGCGGATCGCGCCCTTGCGGGTCACCAGCAGGTCCACCCCGTCGTACCGCTCCTCCGCCACGTAGTTGTGGTGGCAGGAGATCTCCGGCTCGAAGACCGGCTTCGCCTTCTTGAACTCCTTGCGGACGACGTCCTTCAGCAGCGCCATCATCAGGGTGCGGTTGTACTTGGCGTACTCCTGCGCCCAGAACAGGTCGTTGCGGTAGGCCGCCATCTGCGGGGTGTCCGCGACGAAGACGGCGAGGTCGCGGTCGACCAGGCCCTGGTTGTGCGGGAGTTTCTGCGCGACCCCGATGTGGTGCTCGGCCAGCTCCTTGCCGATGTTCCGGGAACCGGAGTGCAGTGTGAGCCAGACCGTGCCGTCGGTGTCGAGCAGCATCTCCACGTAGTGATTGCCGCTGCCCAGCGTCCCCATCTGCAGAGCCGCCCGCTCCCTGCGGAAGTGGACCGGCTGGGCGACCGTGTCGAAGCGGGACCAGAAGGTGTCCCAGCCGGAGGTGGGGAGGGCGTGGAAGCGGGCGGGGTCGAGGGCGGTGGTGTGCATGCCGCGGCCGACCGGGATCGCCTGCTCGATGCGGGAGCGCAGGCGGGAGAGGTCGCCGGGCAGGTCGTTGGCGGTCAGGGAGGTCTTCACCGCCGACATCCCGCAGCCGATGTCGACCCCCACCGCGGCCGGGCACACCGCGTCGCGCATGGCGATGACGGAGCCGACCGTGGCGCCCTTGCCGTAGTGCACGTCCGGCATCACGGCGAGGCCCTTGATCCAGGGCAGCGTGGCCACGTTCTGGAGCTGGCGCAGGGCGCCGTCCTCGACGGTGGCGGGGTCGGTCCACATCCGCACCGGGACGCGGGCGCCCGGTATCTCCACGTACGACATAACTGATCAATCCCCCTAAGAACGACATGACAACGCGTATGCCGGTCAACGGGCATTGCTCACGGAAGTCACCCGGACCGGCAGAACGCAAATGCAGCGCCAGGGCCGGTGAAATGGGACAGGGGACCGGCGTCCACGGCGGTGCGTGCGATACACATTGTCTCCAGCAGACGCCCCGCCGCGGCAAGCGATTAACCAGCGGGGACACTGGAGCATCGACCGGGCACCGCCGTCGGGTCGCACACCGTCCTAAGGAGCCCGACCGTGCAGCGGAAGGCGTACATCACCGGCACCGCCGCCCTCCTCGCGGCCCTGCTGGCAGGCTGCAGCGGCGGCTCGGGGGGCGGCTCCGGCACCGACGACGCCAACCCGGGCGACGCCGCCTCGGCCCCGCCCGCCGCCCAGCCCGGCCGGTACCGCACTCTGCCCGAGCCCTGCGGCGTCCTCGGCCACGACACCCTCGGCGCGATGCTCCCCGGCATCCGGCAGCTGACCGACGCCGACCAGCGCGACAAGGCGTACCGGGGCGTTCCGGCGCTGACCTACGACACCGACCGCAAGGTGGGCTGCCGTTGGAAGGTGGAGTCCACTCTCGCCACCGACCGTCTCTCGGTCGATTTCGAGCGCGTGGTGTCCTACGACAACGCGGTCAGCGACGACACGCAGGCGCAGAAGCTGTTCCAGGGCATGGCGAAGGCCGCCGACCTCCCGGAGCCGTCCCTCTCCGCCCCCTCCTCCCCTTCCTCGCCGTCCGCCCCGTCCTCGTCCGCGTCCCCCTCCTCCAAGGCGAGCGGCGGCCCCTCCGCGTCCGCCGACCCCTCGGACAGCTCCTCCGGCGACCCCGCCGCGGGCGGCTCCGGCAGCCCCGCGCCCACCGACCTCCAGCCGCGCGTGCTGCCGGACCTCGGCGACGAGGCGTATCTGGACGACCGGCTCGGCTCCTCCGGCTCGACCGCCGAACCCCGGACGGTGACTGTGGTGTTCCGCACGTCCAACGTCGTCGTCACCATCGACTACGAGGAGCAGCCGATGGCCGTCGGCGCGGTCCCGGACAGCAAGGAAATGCAGGACAGGGCACGGGATCTGGCCTCTCAACTGGCCGACGCCCTGGACGGCTGACACTCCCTCGCCCGCCCCGGCCCCCCTCTCCCGAGGCGCTCGAACAGCGACCGCGTGCCGCGCGTACCGCGTACGGTGGCCCCGCAGGAACCCGCATGAACACCGAGCGTCACGAGTGAAGGAACCATGCAGCGAGCAGCCCAGCGAGACGACCGTGCCCAGCGTGGACCGCGAGCCACGCGTCTGAGCCGTGCCCTGGTGTGCGCGGCAGCCGTCCCCGCGGTACTGATCACCGCGGCCTGTTCCTCCGACTCCGGTGACGCTCCGGGCAAGGCGGGCGCCTCCGCCCCGTCGTCCACCGGCGCCGGCTCCGAGCGGCCCTCGGCCGACAGCTCTCCCACCGTGCAGGCGGCCGCGTTCCGCGAGCTGCCCCAGCCGTGCGGTGTGCTGTCGAAGAAGACGCTGGACGACCTGGCGCCGGAGGCGGGCAAGTCGGGCAAGAAGGGCTCCAGCGACAACCCGGCCAACCGCGCCTCCTGCTCCTGGACCAGCCTGGACAACAACGGCGTCAAGGGCTCGCAGTTCCGCTGGCTGAACGTCTCCCTGCTGCGCTTCGAGTCGGACGCCTCGCGCGGCAGCGGCAACGACCAGGCGCACGCGTACTACACGCGTCAGGTCGACGACGCCAAGGGCGCCTCGGGTGCGAAGAACACCAGGACGGAGGCGCTCGGCGGGACCGGCGACGAGGCCACCGCGGTGCGCTACGACCTGAAGAAGAAGGAAGGCGCCTTCAAGCAGCAGACGGTGGTCGCGCGCGTGGAGAACGTCGTCGTCACCCTCGACTACAACGGCGCCGGCCTGGCGGGCGAGAAGACCCCGGACGCGGACGACCTGACGGCGGACGCGAAGAAGGCGGCCAAGGAAGCGGTCGCCGCGGTCGCCGGTGCCAACGGGCGCAAGACGGAGGGCACTTCGTCCTCGTCCCCGTCGGCCGGGGCGTCCAAGGGCTCCTCCAAGTCCCCTTCCCCCAAGGGCTCGGCGTCGAGTTCCGCCCCCAAGAAGGACTGACCGACACCACGTTCGGCGCACACCTGTGCCACTCTGTTGCGCGCAACAACACGCAAGGGAGGGGAGTACGAGTGGCCGCGCCAATGCAGTTGACTCGGATGCACCGCGTTCTGATCGGCGTGGTCGTCACCGGCGCGCTGATCATCGCCGGTATCGGCTTCGCCGGTTCGTACGCGGCCGTCCGGGAACTGGCCATCCAGAAGGGCTTCGGGAACTTCTCGTACGTGTTCCCGATCGGCATCGACGCGGGCATCTGCGTCCTGCTCGCCCTGGACCTGCTGCTGACCTGGATGCGCATCCCCTTCCCGATGCTGCGCCAGACGGCCTGGCTGCTCACGGCCGCGACGATCGCCTTCAACGGCGCCGCCGCCTGGCCCGACCCGCTGGGCACCGGGATGCACGCGGTGATCCCGATCCTGTTCGTCGTCGCCGTGGAGGCGGCCCGGCACGCGGTCGGCCGGATCGCGGACATCACCGCCGACAAGCACATGGAGGGCGTCCGCCTCACCCGCTGGATGCTCTCCCCGCTGCCCACCTTCCTGCTGTGGCGGCGGATGAAGCTGTGGGAGCTGCGCTCCTACGAGCAGGTCATCAAGCTGGAGCAGGAACGTCTCGTCTACCAGGCCCGCCTGCGCTCCCGCTTCGGCCGCGGCTGGCGCCGCAAGGCCCCGGTGGAGTCCCTGATGCCGCTGCGCCTGGCCCGCTACGGCGTCCCGCTCGCCGAGACCGCCCCGGCGGGCCTCGCGGCGGCCGGGATCGAGCCGTTGCTCCTGCCGCCGGTGCCGGAACCGGCCCGGCCGGCCCCCGCCGAACTCCCGGCCGCGCCCGCCGAGCAGGCCGCGCCCGCCCAGGCCCAGGCCCAGGCCCAGGCCGCCGCACCGGACCAGCCGGCCACGCAGCCCCAGGCCGCCGCTCCGGCGCGGCCGGCCGGTGCCGGGCAGCAGCCGCCGTCCCCGGAGACGGAGGACGAGAACAGCCCCTGGTTCCAGACGCCCCCGCGTGACGTCGACTACCACGGCGGCTACGACCCGGCCTTCGACCCGGGCCCGGACCCGCAGTACTTCCCCGAGGAGCAGTACGGGGACTGGTACGAGGAGCAGCCCCCGGAGCAGTTCCAGCAGCCCTCCCCGGAGGAGACCGGCAGCTTCCCGATACCCGTCGGCCCCAACCGCACCCGCGAGCTGGGCGACGGCGGCGGTCCCGCGGAGCCGGACGAGGAGGATCTCTACCAGGTCTTCCGGCAGTCGATAGACGGCAGTTACCCGACGGGCCCCATGCTCGCCGACAACATCCACGCCACCTTCGGCCTCACGCTCGACCCCGGTGCCGCGAAGGTGCTGGCGGAGCGCTTCCAGCAGCGCCACATGGCGCAGATGGAAGAGGAACACATCGCCTGACCCGCGTCAGCACGCGAAGAGGGGGCGCCCGGTACGACACCGGGCGCCCCCTCTTCCGTCCGTGCGGCTACTCCCCGAGCAGGGCCCGCACCCGGTCCTGACCGACCGCCAGCAGCAGCGTGGGCAGGCGCGGGCCGGTGTCCCGGCCGACGAGCAGGTGGTACAGCAGGGCGAAGAAGGTCCGCTGGGCCGTCTTGATCTCCGGCGGCAGCTCCTTGGGCGTGGCGTCGGCGGAGAAGCCGGCCCGGACCTTCGGCACGCCGTAGACGAGGTGGGTCAGGCCGTCGAGGGACCAGTGGTCCCCGAGCCCGTCCACCAGCAGGCGCAGCGACTGGCGGGCCTCGTCGTCCAGCGACTTCAGCAGCTCGGCGTCCGGCTCCTCGCGGACGATGGTGCGCTGGTCGGCGGGAACGTAGGCGTTGATCCACGCCTCCGCCTTGTCGTACCGGGGGCGCGCGTCGGCGAGGTCGGCGATCGGGTCGGCCGGGTCCAGCTCGGACAGGATGCGCAGCGCCTGGTCCTGGTGGCCGGCGGTGATGTCGGCGACCGAGGCCAGCGTGCGGTACGGCAGCGGGCGGGCGGTCTTCGGCAGGTCACCGGCGGCGGTGCCGACGGCGCGGGTGTACGCGGCGACGTCACCGGGGAGCGCGGACCCGTCCTCGACCTTCGCGCCGAGCTTGTCCCACTCGTCGTAGAGCCGCTGGATCTCCTGGTCGAAGGCGATCTTGAAGGACTGGTTGGGGCGGCGGCGGGCGTACAGCCAGCGCAGGAGCTGCGGCTCCATGATCTTCAGCGCGTCGGCCGGGGTGGGCACACCGCCGCGCGAGGACGACATCTTGGCCATGCCGGAGATGCCGACGAAGGCGTACATCGGGCCGATGGGCTGCTCGCCCTCGAAGATGCCGACGATCTGGCCGCCGACCTGGAAGGAGGAGCCCGGCGAGGAGTGGTCGACGCCGGAGGGCTCGAAGATGACGCCCTCGTAGGCCCAGCGCATCGGCCAGTCGACCTTCCAGACCAGCTTGCCCCGGTTGAACTCGCTGAGCTTGACGGTCTCCGCGAAGCCGCAGGCGGAGCAGGTGTAGGCCAGCTCGGTGGAGTCGTCGTCGTAGGAGGTGACGGTGGTCAGGTCCTTGCCGCAGCCGCCGCAGTACGGCTTGTACGGGAAGTACCCGGCGGAGGAGCTGCCGTCGTCCTCGGCGGCCGCGCCGGAGCCCTCCTCGGCCTCCAGCTCGGCCTCGTCGACCGCCTTCTGCTGCTGCTTCTTGGCGGGCGCCTTCTTGGTGCGGTACTGGGCGAGGATCGCGTCGATGTCACCGCGGTGCTTCATCGCGTGCAGGATCTGCTCGCGGTAGACGCCGGAGGTGTACTGCGCGGTCTGGCTGATGCCGTCGAACTCCACGCCCAGCTCGGCGAGGGCCTCGGTCATGGCGGCCTTGAAGTGCTCGGCCCAGTTCGGGTACGCGGAGCCCTCGGGCGCCGGGACCGAGGTCAGCGGCTTGCCGATGTGCTCGGCCCAGGACTCGTCGACGCCCGCGATCCCGGCCGGGACCTTGCGGTAGCGGTCGTAGTCGTCCCAGGAGATCAGGTGGCGGACCTGGTGCCCGCGCCGCCGGATCTCGTCGGCGACCAGGTGCGGGGTCATCACCTCGCGCAGGTTGCCCAGGTGGATCGGGCCGGACGGGGAGAGCCCCGAGGCGACGACGACCGGTTTGCCCGGAGCCCGACGCTCCGACTCCTGGATGACGTCATCCGCGAAACGGGAGACCCAGTCGGCGGTCTCGGTGCTCTGAGCCACGATCGGCACGTCCTTCAGTTCGGCGTGAGGTGGGTCCGGCGGTCGCTCGGCCGCCGGCCTCCTCTCATAATCCCAGACACCCACGCACGGGAAAAAATGGCTTTACCCCCCGTGGGATACTGGCCGGGACCATCCATTCCCACGAGGAGAACGGCACCCTTACCTATGGCCTCGGTCACGTCCCTCAGCGACTCCGTCCAGCAGCACCTGTCCTCCGCCCTCTCGGCCGCCCTGCCGGAGGCCGCGGACGCGGACCCGCTGCTGCGACGAAGCGACCGGGCCGACTACCAGGCCAACGGCATCCTCGCGCTCGCCAAGAAGGCCAAGGCCAACCCGCGCGAGCTGGCCACGCAGGTCGTCTCCGGCATCGTCACCGGCGACGTGATCGCGGACGTCGAGGTCTCCGGCCCCGGCTTCCTCAACATCACCGTCGCCGACAAGGCGATCACCGAGAACCTCGCCGCCCGGTACGCGGACGACACCGGCCGCCTGGGAGTGCCGTACGCCGCGCACCCCGGCACCACGGTGATCGACTACGCGCAGCCGAACGTGGCCAAGGAGATGCACGTCGGCCACCTGCGCTCGGCGGTCATCGGCGACGCGATGGTGCGGCTGCTGGAGTTCACCGGCGAGAACGTGGTCCGCCGCCACCACATCGGCGACTGGGGCACCCAGTTCGGCATGCTCATCCAGTACCTGGACGAGCACCCGCACGAGCTGGACCACAAGGAGTCCGAGGTGTCCGGCGAGGAGGCGATGTCCAACCTGGACCGCCTCTACAAGACCGCGCGCAGGCTGTTCGACTCCGACGAGGAGTTCAAGACCCGCGCCCGGCGCCGGGTGGTCGACCTCCAGGCGGGCGACGAGAAGACCCTCGCCATCTGGCAGAAGTTCGTGGACGAGTCGAAGATCTACTTCTTCTCCGTCTTCGACAAGCTGGACATGGAGGTCCGCGACCCCGACATCGTCGGCGAGTCCGGATACAACGACATGCTCGCGGAGACCTGCCGCCTGCTGGAGGAGTCCGGCGTCGCCGTGCGCTCCGAGGGCGCGCTGTGCGTGTTCTTCGACGACATCAAGGGCCCGGAGGGCAACCCGGTCCCGCTGATCGTCCAGAAGTCCGACGGCGGCTACGGCTACGCGGCCACCGACCTCTCCGCGATCCGCGACCGCGTCTTCAACCTCAAGGCGTCCACCCTGCTGTACGTGGTGGACGCCCGGCAGGCCCTGCACTTCCGGATGGTCTTCGAGACCGCGCGGCGCGCCGGCTGGCTGAACGACGACGTGACCGCGCTCCAGCTGGCCTTCGGCACGGTCCTCGGCAAGGACGGCAAGCCGTTCAAGACCCGTGAGGGCGAGACGGTCAAGCTGGAGAACCTGCTGGACGAGGCCGTCGAGCGGGCCACCGCCGTGGTCCGGGAGAAGGCCGAGAAGGTGGGCCTGACCGAGGACGAGATCGTCGAGAACGGCCGGTACGTCGGCGTCGGCGCCGTGAAGTACGCCGACCTCTCCACCTCGGCCGTGCGGGACTACAAGTTCGACCTGGACCAGATGGTCTCGCTCAACGGCGACACCTCGGTGTACCTCCAGTACGCGTACGCCCGTATCCAGTCCATCCTCCGCAAGGCCGGCGAGGCCCGCCCCGCCGCCCACCCGGAGCTGGCGCTGGCCCCGGCCGAGCGCGCGCTGGGCCTGCACCTGGACCAGTTCGCCGAGACGGTCCTGGAGGTGGCCGCGGCCCGCGAGCCGCACAAGATGGCCGCCTACCTCTACCAGCTCGCCTCGCTGCTGACGTCGTTCTACGACCAGTGCCCGGTGCTCAAGGCCGACTCCCCGGCGCAGGTGGCCAACCGCCTGTTCCTGGTCGACCTGACCGCGCGCACCCTGCACGAGGGCATGGCGCTGCTGGGCATCCGGACGCCCGGCAAGCTCTGACCCGTACGACCACCGATCGGCCCGGCCCGCCCTGTGCGGACCGGGCCGATTCTTATGACCGGCGGCCCTTCAAAAGCCAGAGAAAACCTTGGTGTACGCCCGTCAACGGCGGGTCTATCGTCGGACCGGAGGACCAGAAACGACGGGAGGCAGCCGGGAGATGGCACAGGACGAAGCCGTGATCGGCTGCACGGGGGAACTGCTCATCGGCACGCGCGGCTCCGCCGGTCCCGGCGAGATCCTGGTGCGGGTCAGAGGCGGCTCCGAGACCTTCCTCGCCTGGTCGCCGGAGCCGCTGCCGCGCGGGGCGACCGTACTCGTGATCGAGTCGCGGGGGCTGCGTGAGGTCGATGTCATCGCGTGGGGCGATCCATTGGACACGCTGGGCGGGATGTCCGCCGGCGTCGACTGAGGAGACGAGCAGTTATGTTCGGTTACCGCGTTCCCGCACCCGACGAGGCGATGCTGATCTCGGGAGGCCGGCGGGGACTGGGGGGCGCGCCGTTCCGGGTGGTGACGGGGCACGGGAAGTTCGTGCTCCCCGTCTTCCGCAAGGTCCGCTTCCTCACGCTGTCGATGTGCGAGGCCGAGGTCACCGAGACCTGTGTGACCAAGCAGGGCATCTCGCTGCACGTCCGTGCCGTGATCGCGTTCAAGGTCGGCAACGACCCCGAGAGCATCATCAACGCCGGACAGCGCTTCCTGTCCGACCAGGAGCAGATGTCGGTGCTGACCGGCCGGATCTTCGCCGGCCATCTGCGCGCCATCATCGGCTCGATGACGGTCGAGGAGATCGTCACCGAGCGGCAGAAGCTCGCGGCCGAGGTGCTGGACACGTCGAAGACGGAGATGGCGAAGATCGGCCTGATCGTGGACTCGCTCCAGATCCAGTCGATCGACGACGGCAACACCGGGTACATCGACGCGATGTCCGCGCCGCACAAGGCGGCCATCCGGCGGCAGGCCCAGATCGCCCAGGCGCAGGCCAACCAGGCCGCCGCCGAGGCGGAGCAGGTCGCGGCCCGCAAGCAGGCGGAGTACGCCCGGCAGACCGCGGTGGTCCAGGCGGAGTACTCGGCACAGGTCGACCGCGCCCAGGCCGAGGCCGCGCAGGCCGGTCCGCTGGCGCAGGCGCACGCACAGCAGGAGGTGCTCGCCGCGCAGACCGAACTGGCGCTGCGCAAGGCGAAGTTGCGTCAGCAGGAGCTGGTCGCGGAGATCGTGAAGCCCGCGGAGGCTGAGGCGGAGCGGGTCCGGGTGCTCGCCATCGCGGACGCCGAGCGGATGAAGATCCAGGCGGAGGCGGCCGCCTCGCACGACCGGGTCGCGCTGGACCGGATGCTGATCGACCAGCTCCCGCTGATCGTGAAGGAGGCCGCGGGCGGCCTCAAGGGCGCCAACGTCAACGTCCTGAACGGCGCGGACGGCCTCGGTGAGATAGCGGCCGGCCTGGTCGCCCAGGGTCTGACCATCCTGGACTCGGTCCGCAACAACCTCAGCGGCCAGGGCGGCGCCCCGTCGTCCGACGGGGAGCAGCCGGGCGGCCGCCTGGAGATCCAGGGCCCGCGCACCGCGGAGGGCGACGGCGC
Organism: Streptomyces sp. NPDC046860; assembly: GCF_040645115.1. NCBI lineage: Bacteria > Bacillati > Actinomycetota > Actinomycetes > Kitasatosporales > Streptomycetaceae > Streptomyces > Streptomyces sp. NPDC046860. The sequence continues at coordinate 76,580 of NZ_JBEYXQ010000023.1, forward strand.
GAAGTAGCCGCCCCCGGTCACCGCGCCGCCCGTCCCGACGGAGAGCGGCGCGGTGACCGGCGACCCGCTAGCGCAGCTTCCGCGCCACCTCGGTGGCCCAGTAGGTGAGGATGTTGCGCGCACCGGCCCGCTTGATCCCCGTCAGGGACTCCAGGATGGCCCGGTCGCGGTCGATCCAGCCCTTCTCGGCGGCGGCCTCGATCATCGAGTACTCGCCGGAGATCTGGTAGGCGGCCACCGGCACGTCCACCGCGTCGGAGACCCGCGCCAGGATGTCCAGGTAGGGCCCGGCCGGCTTGACCATGACCATGTCCGCGCCCTCGGCGAGGTCCAGCTCCAGCTCGCGCATCGACTCGCGCAGGTTCGCCGGGTCCTGCTGGTAGGTCTTGCGGTCCCCCTGCAGGGAGGAGCCGACGGCCTCGCGGAAGGGGCCGTAGAAGGCGGAGGAGTACTTCACGGTGTAGGCGAGGATCGCCACGTCCTCGCGGCCGATCTGGTCCAGCGCGTCCCGTACGACACCGATCTGGCCGTCCATCATGCCGCTCGGGCCCACCACATGGGCGCCCGCGTCGGCCTGGACCTGCGCCATCTCGGCGTACCGCTCCAGGGTGGCGTCGTTGTCGACGCGGCCCTCGGCGTCCAGCACACCGCAGTGCCCGTGGTCGGTGAACTCGTCCAGGCACAGGTCGGACATGATCAGCAGGTCGTCGCCGACCTCGGCGCGCACGTCACGCAGGGCGACCTGGAGGATGCCGTCCGGGTCGGTGCCCGGCGTGCCGAGCCCGTCCTTCTTCGCGTCCTCCGGCACCCCGAACAGCATGATCCCGGAGACGCCCGCCTCGACGGCCTCCAGCGCGGCCTTCTTCAGGCTGTCCCGGGTGTGCTGCACGACACCCGGCATCGCCCCGACCGGCACCGGCTCGCTCACGCCCTCCCGGACGAACGCCGGAAGGATGAAGTCGGCCGGATGCAGCCGCGTCTCCGCGACCATCCGCCGCATGACGGGCGAGGTCCGCAACCGCCGCGGACGCGTACCGGGAAAGGAACCGTACTTCGACATACGTCCTACGCTACGCCCGCTGCCCCGGTGCCTTTACCGACGCGCAGTCGGGCCGCCGGGGCGGCGTCAGGCCGCGTACACCCCCGCGGGAGCGGACCGGCAGTCCCTGCACAGCCCCGGCTCCGCCGCCCGGAACCCCCGGTCGCAGCCGTCGCAGTTCCGCATGGAGTGGGGGGTCGTCGTGGGACGGGCGGGCGGCGTGGGGGGCGTGGGCAGGGGTGGCGGGAGCTGGTTACGCAGGCGGTAGGCGAGGAGCGCCGCCGGGCTCTCCAGGACCGCCGGCAGGCCCGACGTCAAGGTGTGGATCACGATGGAGGCGCCCGCGCCGACGTCGAACCAGGCGGTGACGGCGGGCGCGAGCCGGTACACGTCCCGGCGGGACAGGGTGAGCCGGGCGTCGGCGCGGCGCAGGCCCGCGAGAAGCGCGACGGCCTTGTCGTCGCGGGGGCGCGGTGTGGCGTCGGCGCCGGATGGGTCGAGCTGGTCCGCCCCTGCTGGGGAAGCGGTTGGCGTGGCTGCCACGACGGGTGCCCCGGGTGCTGAGGGCGCCGAGGGAACAGTGGTCATCTCCGGGGGCGCCGGTTCCGCCCGGCCCGCGCCCCGGTCGTCCTCCTGCGGCGGGGCCTGGACGTCCCGCGACGGCCGGGGTACCTGCCTGCGGGCTCGGGGCGCCGTGGCAGGACCGGGTACGGCGGGCACGTGGACCGGAAGGTGGTGAGCATAGGTACGGGTGGCGATCCGCCCGCTCTCCGTGCGCTCCCGCACCCGCCGGAGGTACCCGTGCGTCTCCAGCTCCCGCAGGGCGAAGGCGATCCGGTCCCGCCCCTCGGGGAACCGCTCGGCGAGACTGCGGATGTCGACGGGGGCGCCCTCGGGCAGCGACAGGATGTGCGCGGCCAGCCCGATGGCGGTCAGCGACAGCGCGGGGTGCTGGAGGAGGTGGTTGCCGACGACCGTGAACCGGTCGGGCTGCTGGGCCCGTACGTGGGTGACACCGGAGGGGGTGTCCGTGCGGCGAACCTCGTGAATCCGGCGCGGGGCGGGGTTAGGCTTCTTCTCAGCCATGGGGAAGGTCTCTTCTTCCTCGTTGGTCAGGCCCTCGCACTGGGATTGCCGTCCCGGCGGGGGCCGATGCATGTGTGGGGTTGTCACGGCGCGTCAACGCCTCGTGGTGAGAGTGCACCCCAACGGCTGCGCCGCGCCAGCCGGTTCGCGGCTTTTCACCCGGCCGAGTGATCCACACCAGGTTTGGCCGGTAGGCAGGTTCTTTTCCCCGGTTCTTTGGTCTTTTTACGTCCCGCGGCCCCGGCGCTCCACGCGCCGGTACACGCGTTCCCGGACCCCGGCGGGCCGCGGCGCCGGAGGCGTCCGGAAACGGCGGAGCGGGGCGCCCCCGTACAGGGACGCCCCGCTCACACACGCCTCGGCAGACCTCAGGTCGTCGTACGACGCCTCCGCGCCCCCGGACGCCGCTCGCTGGGCCGGGTGACCGGGTCGCCCGCCTCCAGCGCCGACGTACGCCGCTTCGTGCCGAACGCGGCCAGGGCCTCCGCCAGCTTGGTGACCGACGGCTCGGGGGCCATCACGTCCACCCGCAGCCCGTGCTCCTCGGCCGTCTTGGCGGTCGCGGGGCCGATGCAGGCGATGACCGTCACGTTGTGCGGCTTGCCCGCGATGCCGACCAGGTTGCGGACCGTGGAGGAGGAGGTGAACAGCACGGCGTCGAAGCCGCCGCCCTTGATCGCCTCACGGGTGTCCGCCGGGGGCGGCGACGCGCGGACCGTGCGGTACGCGGTGACGTCGTCCACCTCCCAGCCCAGCTCGATCAGGCCCGCCACCAGGGTCTCGGTGGCGATGTCGGCACGCGGCAGAAAGACACGGTCGATCGGGTCGAAGACCGGGTCGTAGGGCGGCCAGTCCTCCAGCAGGCCCGCGGCCGACTGCTCACCGCTCGGCACCAGGTCCGGCTTCACGCCGAAGGCGATCAGCGCGTTGGCCGTCTGCTCGCCCACCGCGGCCACCTTGATGCCCGCGAAGGCACGCGCGTCGAGCCCGTATTCCTCGAACTTCTCGCGCACCGCCTTGACCGCGTTGACCGAGGTGAAGGCGATCCACTCGTAGCGGCCGGTGACCAGGCCCTTGACCGCGCGCTCCATCTGCTGCGGGGTGCGCGGCGGCTCGACGGCGATCGTCGGGACCTCGTGCGGCACCGCGCCGTAGGAGCGGAGCTGGTCGGACAGCGAGGCGGCCTGCTCCTTCGTACGCGGCACGAGCACCTTCCAGCCGAACAGCGGCTTGGACTCGAACCACGAGAGCTGGTCGCGGCGGGCGGCGGCGGAACGCTCACCGACCACGGCTATGACCGGGCGGCCGCCGTCCGGGGACGGCAGCACCTTGGCCTGCTTCAGCGTCTGCGCGACCGTGCCCAGCGTCGCCGTCCAGGTGCGCTGGCGGGTCGTCGTACCGGCGATCGTCACCGTCAGCGGGGTGTCCGGCTTGCGGCCCGCCGACACCAGCTCGGCCGCGGCGGCCGCGACGGAGTCCAGCGAGGTGGAGACGACCACCGTGCCGTCCGAGGCGCCGACCTCGGTCCAGCAGCGCTCGGAGGCGGTGCGCGCGTCCACGAAACGCACGTCCGCGCCCCGCGCGTCCCTCAGCGGCACACCGGCGTACGCGGGCACGCCGGTCGCCGCCGCGACGCCCGGGACGACCTCGAAGGGCACCCCTGCGGCGGCGCAGGCCAGCATCTCCTCGGCCGCGTCCGTGTCCAGTCCCGGATCACCGGCGACCGCACGGACCACCCGCCTGCCGCCCCGTGCGGCCTCCATGACAAGATGAGCCGCATCCTGAGCAGCGGCCGGGGCCACAGCGGGAGTTGACGCACCGTCAACGATCGTCAGCTGCGGTGCGCCCGGAAGCGCGTCCGGGGAGGAGACCGCCTCCGTCGGCACGACGGAGACGCCCTGCCGGGCGTGCGTCCGGATCACGTCGAGCACCTCGTGCTCGGCGACCAGGACGTCCGCGTGGGACAGCGCCTCCACGGCGCGCAGAGTCAGCAGTCCCGGATCTCCGGGTCCGGCACCCAGGAAGGTGACGTGCCCGTGTTCGGGACCGGCGGGAAAGGCGGTGGGGCTCAATGTGCTCGCTCCCCCATCAGACCGGCCGCGCCCTGGGCGAGCATCTCGGTGGCGAGTTCGCGCCCGAGTGCCATCGCCCCGTCGTGCGTCAGGGGCACGGAACCGGTGGTGGACTGCTGCACCGTGCGCGAACCGTCGGTCGTGCCGACGACGCCGCGCAGGCGCATTTCCTTGATTACAGGCCCGTCGGTCAGCAGGTCGGCCAGCGCACCCACAGGGGCGCTGCAGCCGGCCTCCAGCGCGGCGAGCAGTGACCGCTCGGCGGTCACGGCGGCCCGCGTGTGCGGGTCGTCGAGTTCGCCGAGGGCCGCGACGAGGTCCGCGTCGAAGGCGGCACACTCGATCGCCAGGGCCCCCTGGCCGGGGGCGGGCAGGACCGTGTCGACCGACAGGAAGTCGGTCACCTCGTCGATCCGGCCGATCCGGTTGAGTCCGGCGGCCGCGAGCACGACGGCGTCCAGCCGTCCCTCGTGGACGTACCCGATGCGGGTGTCCACGTTGCCGCGGATCGCCACCGTCTCGATGTCCAGCCCGTGGGTCCGCGCGTACGCGTTGAGCTGGGCCATGCGGCGCGGCGAACCGGTGCCGATGCGCGCGCCGCGGGGCAGGTCGGTGAACTTCAGGGCGTCGCGGGCGACGATCACGTCCCGCGGGTCCTCGCGCACCGGTACGGCGGCGAGCGCCAGCTCCTCGGGCTGCGTGGTCGGCAGGTCCTTGAGCGAATGAACCGCGAAGTCCACCTCGCCCCGCACCAGCGCGTCCCGCAGCGCGGTGACGAACACCCCGGTGCCGCCGATCTGCGCCAGCGCCTCACGGGAGACGTCGCCGTACGTGGTGATCTCGACCAGCTCGACGGGCTGGCCGGTCACCCGGCTCACGGCGTCCGCCACCTGCCCGGACTGGGCCATGGCGAGCTTGCTCCGCCTGGTCCCCAGTCGCAGTGCCTTGTCAGTCATGCCGGTCGGTCCTTGTCATCTGTGTTGTCCACGGCCCGCGACACGGCGGCGACCGTCTCGGGGTCGAGGTCGAACAGGGTCCGCAGCGCGTCCGCGTACCCGGTGCCCCCGGGCTCGGCCGCGAGCTGCTTGACCCGTACGGTCGGCGCGTGCAGGAGCTTGTCCACCACACGGTGCACGGTCTGCCGGATCTCGCCGCGCAGGCGGTCGTCCAGGCCGGGCAGGCGTCCGTCGAGCCGCGCGATCTCGGCGGCGACGACATCGGCGGCCATCGTGCGCAGCGCGACCACGGTGGGCGTGATGTGCGCCGCCCGCAAGGCCGCGCCGAACGCCGCGACCTCGTCGGAGACGATACGCCGGACCTGGTCCACGTCGGACGCCATCGGGGCGTCGGCGGACGCCTCGGCCAGCGACTCGATGTCCACCAGGCGCACCCCGGCCAGCCGGTGCACGGCCGCGTCGATGTCGCGGGGCATGGCGAGGTCGAGGAGGAAGACGGCCGGGGCCGGGCGCGGGATCTCGGCGACCGGTTCGGGCCTGCGGTACTCGGGGACACGGCCGGCGGTGGCGACGGCCTGGGCGAGCCGGCCGATCAGCCCGGTCTCGTCCTCCGGGCCCGGCCGGGCGCCCGCGTCGTGCTCGCGGCCCTGCTCCAGCAGGGAGGTGCCCTCGCCGACCCAGGCCGCGTGCTGCTCCAGGGTGGCGGCGTCCATCCCGGCGACGGCGGCCTCGCCGTGCACGGAGAAGCCGGGCGTGCCCTGTACGGCGGCCAGGTCCAGCGGGCAGTTCTCCTCGCTGCCCACACTGGTCGGGGGCAGCGCGGCCGGAGCCTCGGCGCCGCCGTCCGACAGGCCGGAAGCGGCCTCGCCGGTACGGCCCGCGACGGCCTCCGCGACGGCGTCGGCCGTCAGCACGAGCCCGGTCGCGCCGGTGCAGGAGACGACGACGTCGGCACGTGTCAGTTCGGCGGGCACCGCGTTCATCCGGACCGCGCGGGCGGTGGTCGTGCCGCCCTCGGCCTCGGTGAGGATGCGGGCGAGCCGCTCGGCGCGCTCGAAGGTGCGGTTGGCGACGACGATCTCGGCGACCCCGGCCCGCGCCAGCGTGGCGGCGGCCAGCGAGGACATCGATCCGGCGCCGATCACCAGCGCGGTACGGCCCCGGGCCCAGCCGGGCACGTCCGCGCCCCCGGCCAGCTGCTCCAGGCCGAAGGTGACCAGGGACTGGCCGGCGCGGTCGATGCCGGTCTCGGAGTGGGCGCGCTTGCCGACCCTGAGGGCCTGCTGGAAGAGGTCGTTCAGCAGCCGCCCGGCGGTGTGCAGCTCCTGGGCGCGGGCGAGCGCGTCCTTGATCTGGCCGAGGATCTGCCCCTCGCCGACGACCATGGAGTCCAGCCCGCAGGCCACCGAGAACAGGTGGTGGACGGCCCGGTCCTCGTAGTGGACGTAGAGGAACGGCGTCAGCTCCTCCAGGCCCACCCCGCTGTGCTGGGCGAGCAGCGTGGACAGCTCCGCGACACCGGCGTGGAACTTGTCGACGTCGGCGTACAGCTCGATGCGGTTGCAGGTGGCGAGCACCGCGGCCTCGGTGGCCGGTTCGGCGGCGACCGTGTCCTGGAGCAGCTTGACCTGGGCGTCCGCGCTCAGCGCGGCCCGCTCCAGCACGCTCACGGGGGCACTGCGGTGGCTCAGCCCTACGACGAGGAGGCTCATGCCGGCATCACGGCGGGCACGTCCCCGTCGGGTCCCTGGTCCGCGGAGCCCGCGCGGGCGGGGGCGGCCGCGGGTACGGCGCCGTCGCCGGAGGCGGTCTCCTCACCGGCCTTGCGCTGCTCGTGGAAGGCGAGGATCTGCAGCTCGATGGAGAGGTCGACCTTGCGCACGTCGACGCCGTCCGGGACGGACAGCACGGTCGGCGCGAAGTTCAGGATGGAGGTCACCCCGGCGGCCACGAGCCGGTCGCAGACCTGCTGGGCGGCGCCGGCGGGGGTGGCGATGACGCCGATGGAGACCCCGTTGTCCTCGATGATCTTCTCGAGCTCGTCGGTGTGGCGCACCGGGATGCCCGCGACCGGCTTGCCGGCCATCGCGGGATCGGCGTCTATCAGGGCCGCGACCCTGAAGCCGCGCGAGGCGAAGCCGCCGTAGTTGGCGAGGGCCGCGCCGAGGTTGCCGATACCGACGATGACGACGGGCCAGTCCTGGGTGAGGCCCAGCTCGCGGGAGATCTGGTAGACGAGGTACTCCACGTCGTACCCGACACCGCGGGTGCCGTAGGAGCCGAGGTAGGAGAAGTCCTTGCGCAGCTTGGCGGAGTTGACTCCCGCCGCCGCGGCCAGTTCCTCGGAGGAGACCGTGGGCACCGAGCGCTCGGAAAGGGCCGTCAGGGCTCGGAGGTACAGCGGAAGCCGGGCGACGGTGGCCTCGGGAATCCCTCGGCTGCGGGTCGCCGGTCGGTGAGTTCGGCCAGTTGCCACGGTGCTCCTGCGGGTAGAGCGGGGCTGCGAGCGGTCATGCTTCCCCGGACCGCCCCGTCGACAAGAAGGCTATGTCTTTGTGAACGTGTGCACAAAGATGGTGTCCGATTTGCCCGGCCAACGTGACCGGGGTCACGCATGCCCGTTGCGGGGCCCTACCTGGGGGCAAAGCTACACACTTGCCGCGAATCTCGCCCCCAAAGCCCCTTCCGCACCGCTCATCCGCCGGTCAGCGCCCGGCGCAGCCGCCCCTCGTCCACCCGCCAGAAGGTGTGCTGCTCGCCGTCGACCAGGACGACCGGGATCTGCTCCCAGTACTGGTCGTACAGCGCGCGGTCCTCGGTGATGTCCCGGCCCTCCCAGGGCACGCCGAGCTCGCCGCACACCTTCTCGACCACAACCTGCGCGTCGTCGCACAGATGGCAGCCGGGCTTGCGGACCAGGGTGACCAGTCGCTCCTGAGGGGCGGCCTTGCGCCGGAAGAGGGGACTCATGCGGGCCATTCTCGCGCCCCGCACCACCCCCTCCCCCCCCTCGCCCGGGGCGGCGAGGCCACCCAGAGTTCACATCCTCCGAACCTCTCCGCTCCGGAACCACCGAACGGACTGGCTATGCTCACGCCATGGCCGCTCTTGGATGGCTCACCCCCCGTAGGCGCTCCGCCACGGCGCGGAGCGTGTTGGCAGGCGAGGCTTCCGCGGAGGCCGCCCGCAAGTCCTCGCAGGAACACCCGGAACCCGAGGGCGCCGGGCCCGAACCGGAGTTCCCGGTGCTCGGCGACGACCGGGCCGCCGCCTTCTTCGATCTCGACAACACCGTGATGCAGGGCGCCGCGCTGTTCCACTTCGGGCGCGGTCTGTACAAGCGGAAGTTCTTCGAGACCCGCGACCTCGCCAAGTTCGCCTGGCAGCAGGCGTGGTTCCGGCTGGCCGGGGTCGAGGACCCCGAGCACATGCAGGACGCCCGCGACTCCGCCCTCTCCATCGTCAAGGGCCACCGCGTGGCCGAGCTGGAGACGATCGGCGAGGAGATCTACGACGAGTACATGGCCGACCGCATCTGGCCCGGCACCCGCGCGCTCGCCCAGGCCCACCTGGACGCGGGCCAGAAGGTGTGGCTGGTGACGGCGGCCCCGGTGGAGATCGCCCAGGTCATCGCCCGCCGCCTCGGCCTCACCGGCGCGCTCGGCACGGTCGCGGAGTCGGTCGACGGCGTCTACACCGGCCGCCTGGTCGGCGAACCGCTGCACGGCCCGGCCAAGGCGGAGGCGGTGCGCGCGCTGGCCACCGCGGAGGGGCTGGACCTCTCCCGCTGCGCCGCGTACAGCGACAGCCACAACGACATCCCGATGCTCTCCCTGGTCGGCCACCCCTACGCGATCAACCCGGACGCCAAGCTGCGCCGGCACGCCCGCGACAAGGACTGGCGGCTGCGGGACTACCGCACCGGCCGCAAGGCGGCCAAGGTCGGCATCCCGGCGGCCGCCGGTGTCGGCGCGGTGGCGGGCGGCACGGCCGCGGCGATCGCTTTGAGCCGTCGCCGGCGCTGACTCCCGGATCATCCCCAGGCCCGCCCGAGAGCGTCATGTGCGGGTCCCGCGCGCCCGAATTATGCATCTCGCCCTCGAACACGCCTCAGCTTTCACAGAAATCAGCCCAGTTTCGATCAACAAGCGATCAGATTCGGCAAGTTGAACTGTCGCCAATCGCTAACACAGGCGACCTAATCGACGATTTGAGCAACTGGGTGTAGCAGGGTCTACACGAAGCGTTATTCTCCTCAGACGCAAACCGGTACCCCTCCGTCGCTACGACGGGTGAAAGGTCCCGTACTGCACGTGATGGAAGCTCTGCCTCTGGGAGTCCCGTGTACCCACACGTCGGGGTTGACGCCTCGGGCCTGGCTACGCTGCGCGCAACTGTCGCAACGGTCAAAGACGCGCTGCGCGGCCTCGTCCCCACCGCGCACACCGTCCCCGCCTTCGCCGGCGCGGCACCCCTCGGCCCGTGCTACGCACTGGCCGAACGCGGTGCCGCGGTCGGCAGACGAGCCCGCTCCACGAGCGCGCCCGTCGCCCGCCGCCCGGCGGCGGACAGTGACAGCGCCCGCATGATGGACCTGGTCGAACGCGCCCAGGCCGGTGAGGCGGACGCGTTCGGCCGCCTGTACGACCAGTACAGCGACACCGTGTACCGGTACATCTACTACCGGGTGGGCGGCAAGGCCACCGCCGAGGACCTGACCAGCGAGACCTTCCTGCGCGCCCTGCGCCGGATCGGCACCTTCACCTGGCAGGGCCGCGACTTCGGCGCCTGGCTGGTGACGATCGCCCGCAACCTGGTCGCCGACCACTTCAAGTCCAGCCGCTTCCGGCTGGAGGTCACCACCGGGGAGATGCTCGACGCCAACGAGGTCGCGCGCTCCCCCGAGGACTCCGTACTGGAGTCGCTCTCCAACGCGGCACTGCTCGACGCGGTGCGCCGGCTCAACCCCCAGCAGCAGGAGTGCGTGACACTCCGCTTCCTCCAGGGACTGTCGGTCGCCGAGACCGCGCGGGTGATGGGGAAGAACGAGGGCGCCATCAAGACCCTCCAGTACCGGGCCGTGCGCACCCTCGCCCGGCTCCTGCCGGAGGACGCCCGCTGAGGGCGGCCGCCCCGCGACGTACAGCGACGACCAACTCACGCTCGGTGAAAGTGAGTTGGTTTCGCGATCCGGCGGGCCGCCGTCCGTAACCCAAGTGCCGAGCCGCTCGTTGTGCGGGATACAGGCTCCCTGTGGTCACTTCCTGGCCCACCTTGATCGCTCGATCGGGTGGTTGTGGCCATGGGCGTGCAACCCTCAGGAGACCCCCTGGGGAGTCGACCGTCATGACGAGAGGAGGTGCCGCCAGTGATTGCGAACGTATCGGCGCACCGGCGGGCGAACGCCTTCGCCCAGGCCCTGGAGGAGCAGTCCGACCGGGACACGGCGGCCGAGCACGCACACCCGGCGGGACCACCGCCCACCGAGGGCAGATCCGAGCAGGGTGAGCTGCTGGCCCTGGCCGACGGCCTCGCCGAGCTGCCCAAACCGCAGCTCGACCCGGAGGTCAAGGTCGTCCATCGGGCCCAACTGGTGGCCGCGATGGAGGCCATGCTCCAGGAGGGCACCCTGGGCGCAACGGCCCCGGCGCAGGTGCCCGAACAGCGTGCCCCCGGCCGGGGCGCGCACCGGGCGAGCCCGCTCGGCAAACTGCGCCCGAAGTCCCGGCTGGCCAAGGGACTCACCGCGGGCGGCCTCAGCGTGGGCGTGGCCGCCAGCGCCTTCGGCGGAGTGGCCGCGGCCAGCTCCGAGGCCCTGCCCGGCGATTCGCTGTACGGCCTCAAGCGCGGCATCGAGGACTTCCAGCTCAACTACCTCAGCGAGGGCGACGGCGAGCGCGGCCAGGCGTATCTGGACCACGCCTCCACCCGGCTCAACGAGGCGCGCAGGCTGATGGAGCGCGACCGGAGCGGCCGGCTGGACCACGAGTCCATCGGCGAGATCCGCCGCACCCTGTCCGGCATGCGCAACGACGTCACCGAGGGCCACCGCCTGCTCCACGCGGCCTACGAGGCGGACCCCGACTCCCTCGGCCCGATCCAGGCCCTCTCCGCCTTCTCCCGCTCGCACCGCGAGGCATGGAGCACCCTGAGCGACCGGCTCCCGCTCCAGCTCGGGGACGTGAAGGACGAGGTCTCGTCGGTCTTCGACGCCATAGACGAGGAAGTCGCGCCGCTGGAGTCGCTGCTGCCCAAGCCCCCCGCGGGCAAGGGCGACGACCGTCAGGGCGGCGAGCGTCCCGGCGTGGCTCCCACCGGCTCCGCCGACGGCCACCGGTCCGGCTCCCCGAGCACCGGTGGCACCCCGTCGGCGAAGAAGGACAGCAGCCCCGGCACCCCCAGCGGCTCGGCGGGCGACGAGAGCGGCGACGGACTGCTCGGCGGCAGCACGGGCGGCCTGCTGGACCCGCCGAAGACCGGTTCCGAGGACGGTTCGCCGTCCGCGGGCAAGTCGTCCACCCCGTCCGGCAAGCCGGACGTCACCCTCCCGCCGCTCCTGCCGGGCCTGCTGCCCGGCCTGGGCATCGACAGCGAGGACGCCCAGTAGCGGCCCGCACGACACGAAGGACGGGGCGCCCCTTTCCGAGCAGGGGCGCCCCGTCTTCGTGTGCGTGGCGTCAGAAGAACACCGAGCGCCGCTGCACCAGCAGCTTGTACAGCGTGTGCTGGATCTGTTCGCGGACCTGGTCGGTCAGGTTGAACATCAGCATCGGGTCCTCGGCCGCCTCCGGCGGATAGCCGTCCGTCGGGATCGGCTCGCCGAACTGGATCGTCCACTTCGTCGGCAGCGGGATCGCGCCGAGCGGCCCCAGCCAGGGGAAGGTCGGCGTCAGCGGGAAGTAGGGGAAGCCCAGCAGCCGCGCCAGCGTCTTGGCGTTGCCGATCATCGGGTAGATCTCCTCGGCGCCCACGATCGAGCACGGGATGATCGGCACCCCCTGCCGCAGCGCGGTGGAGACGAACCCGCCCCGGCCGAACCGCTGGAGCTTGTACCGCTCCCCGAACGGCTTGCCGATCCCCTTGAACCCCTCCGGCATGACCCCGACCAGCTCGCCCTGGCCGAGCAGCCGTTCGGCGTCCTCGGTGCAGGCGAGGGTGTGACCGAGCTTGCGGGCCAGCTCGTTGACCACCGGCAGCACGAACACGAGGTCGGCCGCGAGCAGCCGCAGATGCCGGCCGGCCGGATGCCGGTCGTGCACGGCGACCTGCATCATCAGCCCGTCCAGCGGCAGCGTCCCGGAGTGGTTGGCGACGATCAGCGCCCCGCCCTCGGCCGGGATGTTCTCGACGCCCTTCACCTCGACCCGGAAGTACTTCTCGTACACCGGGCGCAGCAGGGACATCAGGACCTGGTCGGTCAGCTCCTCGTCGTACCCGAAGTCGTCGACGTCGTAGTCGCCGGTGAGCCTGCGGCGCAGGAAGGCGAGGCCGCGGGCGACGCGCTGCTCGAGGGCGTCGGCCTCCGCGTGGGCTCCCGGCCGCTCCCCGGCCGGGGGCTCGCCGGCGGGCGACTCCTCGTGCCGGGCGCCTCCTCTGGTGGGCAGCGGCTGGACCGCGCCGGGCCGGCCGCCCGGGCTCCGGCGGCGCTGCGGCCGCTGCCCCGAGCTCCCGCGGGACCGGTCGTCGTCGAACGGAATGACCTTGGCGTCCGCCATGGTTGCTGCGCTCCTCAGTTGGCGCCGGGCTGCGGAAGGGGGGCGCCGCGCCCAGCGGTCAGCGCGGCGACCCGGTCGACGGCCTCCGCGAGGGTCCCGGGCGGCAGCAGCCCCGGACCCTGGCCGCGCGCGAAGTCCGCGAACGTCTGAGCCGTCGTGTACGTGGGCGAGAACCCGAGGGTCTCGCGCATCTGGGCGGTGTCGACCACCCGGCCATGCGTGAGCAGCCGGATCTGCTCGGGTGAGAAGTCCGTCATACCGAGGGTACGCACCAGCGACCCCGCCCAGGTGACCGCGGGCAGCAGCAGCGGCACGGTGGGCCGGCCGAGCCGGCGCGAGGCCTGCGAGAGCAGCAGCACCCCGTCGCCGGCGATGTTGAAGGTGCCGCTGTTGAGGGTGCCCCGGCGCGGCTCGTGCGAGGCGATCCGCAGCACCTCGATCACGTCGTCCTCGTGCACGAACTGCAGCCGGGGGTCGTAGCCGAACACGGTCGGCAGCACGGGCAGCGCGAAGTAGGAGGCGAGCGGGGTGTCCGCGGTGGGGCCGAGGATGTTGGCGAACCGCAGCACGCACACCGCGACGTCGGGGCGGCGCCGGGCGAACCCGCGCACGTACCCCTCGACCTCGACGGCGTCCTTGGCGAAGCCGCCGCTGGGCAGCGACTTGGCGGGGGTGGTCTCGGTGAAGACGGCCGGATCGCGCGGGGCGGAGCCGTAGACGTTGGTGCTGGACTTCACCACCAGCCGCTTGACCGCCGGTGACTTCTGGCACGCGCCGAGCAGCTGCATGGTGCCGATGACGTTGGTCTCCTTGACCGTGGCCCGGCTGCCGCCGCCCAGGGCGGTACCGGTCACGTCCATGTGGACCACCGTGTCGGCGCCGGTCTCGGCGAGCACGCGGGCGACGGTCGGCTGCCGGATGTCGGCCTGGATGAACTGCGCGCCCCCCAGGTCGTGCGCGGGCGGCACGGCGTCCACGGCGATCACCCGGTCCACCTCCGGGTCCCGCTGGACGCGCCGCACGAACCGGCCGCCGAGCTGCCGGGCGACTCCGGTGACGAGCACGACCTTTCCCAAGACCAGCGCCTTCCTTCCGACCTCGCGCGAGCGCACGCGGGCACCGCGTCCTCGTCCGCGTTCCCCGTGTGCGGCCAACCTATCGGGTCGGTGTGACGCCGAGGTGTCCCGCCGAGGCCCGAAGTGGCGGAATCTGCCCGGTCGGAAGACACCGGGCGTCCCGGCCCGCGTCCGGACATGCCGGTGGCCCCCCGCCCTTCAAGGACGGGAGGCCACCGGGGACGCGTCTTCGCGCGGTGCCGCTTACTTCTTGTTGCGGCGCTGAACGCGCGTGCGCTTGAGCAGCTTGCGGTGCTTCTTCTTGGCCATCCGCTTACGCCGCTTCTTGATAACAGAGCCCACGACTACCCTCGCTCACTTCTCATGACTCGGTTGCTGGGCGCCATGGGCCCATACGACCTACGAGGGGTCAGCCTACCCGCCCGAGCGCCGTGGTCGTAATCGAGGGGTTGTTCCGGGATCCACCGGACCGCCGTCAGGCCGTTTCCACCCCCACGTAGCTCTCGCGCAGATACTCGTGGACCGCTTGCTCGGGGACGCGGAACGACCGCCCCACCCGGATCGCGGGCAGATGACCGCTGTGCACCAGCCGGTACACGGTCATCTTCGAGACTCGCATCACCGAGGCGACCTCCGCCACGGTAAGGAACTGAACCTCGTTCAGAGGCCTTTCGCCAGCAGCCATGACACACCTGAACCTTCCGCACTCGACGGCCACCGGCTTCCCCTTCCGGTGACTCTTCGTCGTTGCGTGCTCACTCCCCAGACTAGGGGCGGGTGATGCGAATGGGGAAGAGGTGTCCCCATCGGCGTCCTACTGTGACAGACACGCTCGTTTGAGTACGTAGCGGGTGAGCGGGCGGTAGTGACCAGACCGCACGGCGTCATCAAGCGGAACGACGACGGACACCGTCCCCTCGGCCTCGCCGACGAAGGGCGCGGGGTCGTCGGAGTCGGCCAGCCCGATCGCCTCGAACCCGAGCTGACCTGCACCGCAGACCCACCCGTGGTCCCCGACCACCAGCCCCGGCAGCGGCCCGCCGGCCTCCGCCGCGGCGGCCAGCGCGAGCCGAACCGGGAGCGGGGAATGGCTGTGCGCGCCCGGCTCACCACCCCGGCGCCCGCTCGCCGGTTCCCGCACCAGGGCAACCCCTCGTACGTAGTCGAGGTGGTGCGTACGTAGACCGAACCGGGTCAATATGTCGACACAGCGACCCTGCGCCGGGGTGAGAACCTCACATCCCGCCGCCGACACCGCGTCCGCGAGCGCGGCGTAGAAACCGAGTAGCTGCCGCGGATGCCCGGTGCCGAACAGCACCGGCACCCCCCGCCGCGCCGCGCCGGCGATCGCCCCCGCGAACGCGTCCAGCGCGGCCAGCGTCCGCTCCGGGTCGATCACGTCCCGGCCCGACGTGTGCCGCGGATCGGCCGAGACCCCGCACCGGTCCGCCATCAGATCGAGCAGTTCACGCTGCCCCCAGTGCCGTTCGGGATCGATCCCGATCAGCGCGCGGGGGTCACGCGCGGCGAACAGCCGGTAGTTGCGGAGACTGTCCTCCCGCGTGGTGGCGACCTCCCCGGCGAGACGGGCCGCCAGCAGGTGCGCACGCAGGGCACCGATGTCCGACACGGGTGCGATCGTGGCCCATCGAAGGGCCGCCCGGAAGCGGAACGGACGAAGACCGCACGGTTGGCGTAGTGGCCGCCCGAACCGCCCGCTCAGGCCAGCAGACCGCGCAGCGGGAACACCGACCGCCGGGTGGCCAGCACCGCCTGGTCGAGCCGGTCGGCCGGGTCGTACCCCGACTCCCAGGCCGCGTACCCCACCGGCCAGCGCCCGTCCGTCATCCGCTGCGGACCCAACTGCCTCGTCCGTGCGTACACTTCCTGCCGCCAGCCCTCCGGGATCACCGTCTCCGGCGCGATCTCCCGCCCGGCCGCGATCGCCACCAGATGCGTCCACGACCTCGGCACCACGTCCACCACCGCGTACCCGCCGCCGCCCAGCGCCAGCCACTTGCCGTCCGCGTAGGTGTGCGCGAACTCGTGACAGGCCACCTGCACCGCCCGCTGCGCGTCCAGCGAGACCGCGAGATGCGCCAGCGGGTCCTCGAAGTGCGTGTCCGCCCCGTGCTGCGACACCAGCACCTGCGGCCGGAACTCCGCCAGCAGCTCCGGCACCACCGCGTGGAACGCCCGCAGCCACCCGGCGTCCCCGGTCCCGGCGGGCAGCGCCACGTTCACCGCCGAACCCTCGCCCGCACCGGCACCCGTCTCCTGCGGCCACCCGGTCGCCGGGAACAGCGTCCGCGGATGCTCGTGCAACGAGACGGTCAGCACCCGCGGGTCCTCCCAGAACGCCGCCTGCACCCCGTCCCCGTGATGCACGTCCACATCCACGTAGGCGACCCGCTCCACGCCCAGCTCCAGCAGCCGGGCGATGGCCAGCGCCGCGTCGTTGTACACACAGAACCCGGACGCCCCGCCCGGCATGGCGTGGTGCAGCCCGCCCGCGAAGTTCACCGCGTGGTCGGCGTCCCCCCGCCACACCGCCTCGGCCGCCGCCACCGACTGCCCCGCGATCAGCGCCGACACCTCGTGCATCCCGGCGAACGCCGGATCGTCGACCGTCCCCAGCCCGTACGACCCGTCCGCCGCACCCGGATCGGCCGACGCGGCGCGCACCGCCTCGATGTAGTCCTCCCGGTGCACCAGCCGCAGCGTCGACTCCCCGGCCGGCTTGGCCGCGACGATCTCCAGCTCCCGGTCCAGGCCGAGAGCCGCCACCAGCTTCCGGGTCAGCTCCAGCCGCACCGGAGCCATCGGATGGTCCGGGCCGAAGTCATAGCCCGTTACTGCCTCGTCCCACATCAGCTGTGCGCGGCCGCTCATGCCCGCCACCGTATCGGTCGCCCCCGGACGCGAACGACCGGGCGTACACCGTCGTCACCAGCACGAGTGCCATCGGTACGAGCATCGCGCCCCGGTAGCTCCAGGCGTCCCCCAGCGCCCCGACGAGCGGCGAACCCACCAGAAAACCGACGTAGTTGAAGATGTTGAGCCGCGCGACCGCCGCGTCCGACGCTCCCGGGAACAGCCGGCCCGCCGCCGCGAACGTCTGCGGCACCAGCACGCACAGCCCGATCCCCAGCAGTGTGAACCCGAGCATCCCCACCCAGGCCCCCGGCGCCACCGCCACCACCGCGAACCCGCAGGCCGCCAGCAGCGCCCCCACCCGCACCACCGCCACGGCCCCGAACCGCCGCACCCCGACGTCCCCGACCGCCCGCCCCACCAGCGTGGTCACCATGTACACGTTGTAGGGGACCGTCGCCAGCTGCTCCGAGCCGCCCAGCACGTCCTTGAGGTACTTCGCGCTCCAGTTGGAGACCGTCGAGTCCCCGATGTAGGCGAACGTCATCACCAGACACAACGGCAACAACAGCCGGAAGGCGACCCCTTGTGCCTCACCGGCCCCCTCCGGCTCCCCCGCCCCGTCGACGTACCACCGGCTCCCCACCAGCACCGCGGGCAACAGCACCGCCACCACCGGGAGATACGACACCCACAGCGCCAACTCCTCGTGCGCGCCCACCCAGGCGAGCGAGGCGCCCAGGATTCCCCCCAGGCTGTAGGCCGCGTGGAAGCTGAGCATGATGCTGCGCCCGTACGCCCGCTGCAGACTCACCCCGAGCATGTTCATGGAGGCGTCCAGCATCCCCACCGACAGACCGAAGATGCCCAACGCCACGGCCAGCGCGCCCACTTGGCTCCCGGACCCCACCCCGAGCAACGCCAGCAGCACCACGGGCTGGGACCAGCGCAGCAACCCGCTGGGACGCACCCGCCGCACCAGCCGCTCGGTGACCACGCTTCCGACCCCGGCCAGGACCGGCACCGCGGCCAGGAAGACGGGCAGCAGCGCGTCGGACACCCCGTACCGCTCCTGCACGGCCGGGATACGCGTCACCAGCAGGGCGAACGCGACCCCCTGCGTGAAGAAACCGAACGCCAACGAGGCCCTGCCGCGCCGCAGCACTCCAGTCATGGCGGCGAGCGTAGGGCCCCGGCGATGCGCTGAACAGATCCGGCCAAAGATGAGTTGCGCTCATCTTCGGCCGGGAAGCGCAGAGAGAGAACGAGGGGGGAGAGGGGAGAGCGAGGAGGGAGAGCGGGTCAGACGGCGGCCGCGGCCTCCCGGCGCGACACCGGCTGGGGCTGACCGCAGGCCGCCCCGTCGCACCCGTTCGCGGTCTCGGCGGCCAGCAGCCGTCCCATCGGGCCGGCCCCGAACGCGCCGCTCACCATGAAGGTCACCGTCATCATCACGGCCACCAGCACCCCGCCCAGCCACACCATGGTGTCCACGGGGACGACGTACGCCCCCACCACCCGGGCCACGCACTCGAGGAGCAGCGCCACACCCCACACGAGGGAGAACACCCGCTCCCGCCCCCGGAAGTCCGCCGACCCGGCCGCGGTGCCGTCGGCCAGCCGCTGCCAGGCGGCCTCCCTGGCCTCGTCACCCTTGACGAGGAACGGCTTCACCCCCGCGGTCATCATCGGGCGCCCGAGCGCCACGGAGACCAGGATGCCGACGGCCACCGTGCTGCTGACGGCCCCGTCCTTGGCGAGCATCATCCTCGGGTCCCCCGAGACGAAACTGAGCGCCAGCCCGGCCACGTTCACGGTCAGGATGAGCAGCGCCAGCCCGTTGGCCGACCGCTTCCGCACGACACTCCACACGGTCCGCAGGGCGGGCCCGACACTGCTCCAGGCCAGAGCGGCGAAGGTGCTCGCCCCGAAGACCTCCTTGAGGACGTAGTACGAGCCGAGCGGCAGCGCCACATCGATGAGGAGCGGCTTGAAGTTGTCGAGCGCGCTCGGCCGGCGCCGCTGGTCCTGGCCCTGGTTCCCCGTGTTCTTCGTCATGCCCCCAGCCTGGCCGCCGAGGGGGTCCGGCCGACAGAAACGATCGTCCGGAGCTGCACATGACATCCGTCAGGTCCGCCCGGTGCGGACGGTCACACCAGCAGGTCAGCCAACTCGCCCATGCTGCCGAAGAGTTGCGTGGCACCCGCGAGCTTCTCCGGTGGGGTCATCGCGGTGAACCCGTACACGTCCATCCCGGCCGCCACGGCCGCCTGTACGCCCAGCGGGGAGTCCTCGACGACCAGGCAGCGCTCCGGGGCCACTCCCATCCGCTCGGCGGCGTACAGGAAGAGGTCGGGATCGGGCTTGCCCCGGCCGACGTCCTGCGAGCTGAAGATGCGGTCGTCCGTGAACCACCGGTCCAGCCCGGTCACCCGGTGTCCGACGCGAATCCGCTCATGGCTGCCGGAGGAGGCCACACAGTACGGAACCCCGTCGGCGGCGAGCTTCTCCAGCACTCCCCCGACGCCGGCGACGGGACGCAACTCCCGCTCGAAGGCCGCGAACACCCGTGCGTGGAAGACGTCGTCGAAGTCCTCGGGCAGCCGCTCCCCGGTCCGCTCCCGCACCAGCTCGTGCACGCGGTGCATGGCGGAACCCATGTAGTCCCGGAGGGACTCCTCGTACGTCGTCGGGTGCCCCAGCTCGGTCAGGTAGGCGGCGAGATGCCGGTTGGAGATCGGCTCACTGTCGACCAGGACGCCGTCGTTGTCGAAGAGGATGAGGTCGTAGCGCATATCTCCGACCCTAAATGACCCCGAACGCAGAAAACCCCCGCACCAAAGGTGCGGGGGTTTTCCCTAAAATTAGTTCGGCGGCGTCCTACTCTCCCACAGGGTCCCCCCTGCAGTACC
>NZ_JBEYXQ010000024.1:0-93722 GCF_040645115.1 Streptomyces sp. NPDC046860
CCTCCGCCTTGCAGCCGCACGCACCAGACCCCGCTCGGGTCGGCCGACAAGGCGCCGTCGGCCCGAGCCGGCCTGATCCGGAAGAAAGGCCCTAGGCCGGGACAACGGAAAAGACCCCCGCGATGCGAGGGTCTTCCACTGGTGTCCGAGGGGGGACTTGAACCCCCACGCCCGATAAAGGGCACTAGCACCTCAAGCTAGCGCGTCTGCCATTCCGCCACCCGGACAAGGTGTATGTCGCCTTGCGGAGGCGTTCCCCGCGGCGACATGGACAACAATACCAAGGTTTCGGAGTGCCTTTCACCTGCGTATCTGTGCCCCTCGGCGCCCGCGGGGACAGAAGGTGACCGTGCCGTCACGCACGGGCCGGGGCCGCCCCTCAGGGGCAGCGGATCACCTGGCCCGCGTACGACAGGTTGCCGCCGAAGCCGAACAGGAGGACCGGGTCGCCGGTGCGGACGGCGCCCTGCTCGATCAGCTTGGACAGGGCGAGCGGGATGCTCGCGGCGGAGGTGTTGCCGGACTCGGTGACATCACGGGCGACGACGGCGTTCACGGCGCCGATCTTCAGCGCGAGCGGTTCGATGATGCGCAGGTTGGCCTGGTGCAGGACGACCGCGGCGAGGTCCGCCGGGGCGATGCCCGCCTTCTCGCAGGCACGGCGCGCGATCGGGGGCAGCTGGGTGGTGGCCCAGCGGTACACGCTCTGCCCCTCCTGGGCGAACCTCGGCGGCGTGCCCTCGATCCGCACCGCGTTGCCCATCTCCGGCACCGAGCCCCACAGCACGGGCCCGATCCCCGCCTCCTCGCCCGGCGCACACGCCTCCACCACGGCCGCGCCCGCGCCGTCACCGACCAGGACGCAGGTGGTGCGGTCGGTCCAGTCGGTGACCTCGGACATCTTGTCGGCGCCGATCACCAGCGCCCGGGTCGCCGCGCCCGCCCGTACGGTGTGGTCGGCGGTGGCCAGCGCGTGGGTGAAGCCGGCGCAGACCACGTTGACGTCCATCGCGGCCGGCTCGGGGATGCCGAGGCGGGCCGCGACCCGCGCGGCGGTGTTCGGGGAGCGGTCGATCGCCGTGGAGGTGGCGACCAGCACCAGGTCGATGTCGCCGGGGGCGAGCCCGGCGGCGGCGAGCGCCTTGGCGGCGGCGTGCGCGGCCAGCTCGTCGACCGGCTCGTCGGGGCCCGCGATGTGCCGGGTGCGGATGCCGACCCGGCTGGTGATCCACTCGTCGCTGGTGTCGACCATGCGCGCCAGGTCCTCGTTGGTGAGCACCCTGGCGGGCTGGTAGTGGCCGATCGCGGCGATACGCGAGCCGTGCATGTCGGGGTCCCCTCGTTGCTGCCGTGGGTAGCGGGACTCTCCAGTCTGTGCGGTGACTCACGGGTACGGGGGCACGTGAAGCCACAGGAATCGGGCATCCCCTTTGTCGGCTTCTTGCAGACCCCGTACAGATGCTCGGACATCCGAATTCCGCTCATACGCTCGGCGTTTCGCCCGTGAGGGAGAGGCCCGGACCGGGCGCCCGTGCGGGAGCGCGGTCCGGGCCTCCGCCCCGCTGTCACCCCGTGAAGAGCTGGGTGGCCTTCCGTACCAGTTCGTACAGCCCGTAGGCGAGCGGGGCGGTCACCCAGAGCCAGGACAGGGCGATCAGGGCGCGCCGGTCAGGCCGGCTGCTCTCGCTGGACATCGGGGGCCTCCTTCTCGGCGGGGACGTGGTGGCGGGGGTCGACGGGGCGGACGAGTTCGTTGGCGACGAAACCGACGAGGAGCAGGCCGATCATGATGGAGAACGACAGCCCGTACAGCGCCGGGCCGTGCTTGCCCGCCGCCTCCTGCCGGTCGGCGATCCAGTTGACGATCAGCGGTCCGAGGACGCCCGCGGTGGACCAGGCGGTGAGCAGGCGGCCGTGGATGGCGCCGACCTGATAGGTGCCGAAGAGGTCCTTCAGATAGGCGGGGACGGTGGCGAAGCCGCCGCCGTAGAAGGAGAGGATGACCAGCGCGCACAGCACGAACAGCGGCTTGGCCGTGTCGCCGAACAGGGCGAGGAGCAGGTACATCACCGCGCCGACGCCCAGGTAGACGCGGTAGATGTTCTTGCGGCCGATGAGGTCGGAGGTGGACGACCAGCCGATCCGGCCCGCCATGTTCGCCGCCGACAGCAGCGCGACGAAACCGGCCGCCGCCGAGACGGAGACGGGCGTGGAGCTGTCCGCGAAGAAGTCCGTGATCATCGGGGCGGCCTTCTCCAGGATGCCTATCCCGGCCGTGACGTTGGTGCACAGCACGACCCACAGGCACCAGAACTGCGGAGTGCGCAGCGCGCTGCGGGCCGACACCTGGACGCCCCCGGTCGCGCTCGGCCCGCTCCGCGCCCGCTCGTCCGGCCGGGGCACCCGGACCAGCAGGACGCCGAGCGTCATGAACACGGCGTACGTGAGGCCGTGGACGAGGAAGGCCAGCGCGATCCCGGAGTGATCGGTGCCGAAGGACTCCAGCATCTGGGCGGACCAGGGCGAGGCGATCAGGGCGCCGCCGCCGAAGCCCATGATGGCGATGCCGGTGGCCATGCCGGGCCGGTCCGGGAACCACTTCATCAGGGTGGAGACGGGCGAGATGTAGCCGATGCCGAGCCCGATGCCGCCGACGAAGCCATAGCCGAGGACGATCAGCCAGTACTGCTGGGTCTGCGCGCCGAGGGCGGAGATCAGGAACCCGGAGGAGAAGCAGACCAGGGCCACGGTCATCGCCCAGCGCGGGCCGTTGCGCTCCACGAGGGTGCCGCCGAACGCGGCCGACAGCCCGAGCATCACGATCGCCAGCTGGAACGGCAGCGCGCTCTGGGTGCCGTCGAGGTCCAGCGCGGATTCCAGAGGCGGCTTGAACACGCTCCAGGCGTACGCCTGGCCGATGGACAGATGGACGGAGAGCGCGGCGGGCGGTACGAGCCAGCGGCTCCAGCCCGGGGGCGCGACAGGGGGGCTGCTCATGGGGCCGGACGGTAGGTCGGGGCAGGTGGGATGAGAAGGCGGGGAGCGGGGCGGTGCGGTGAACGGTCGGCTCCGTGCGTCGGGCGGTCGGCGGGGTGGCCTGCGGCCGCGCGCCTGCTCCCCGCCTACGCGGTCAGTCCCCTTCCCGCCCGAACTCCAGCCGCGCCGCCGTGGTGACGGTGCCCAGGCGGGGGAAGTCCAGCCGTACGGACGCCTCGTGCTCGGCGGTCGTGAACGCGGCCATCGCGTCCTCCACGAAGACCAGCTGGTAGCCGAGGTCGGCGGCGGCGCGGGCGGTGGACTCCACCCCCAGGTTGGTGGCGATGCCGCCGAGGACCAGGGTGTCGACGCCGTGCGCCCGCAGCCGCTCGTCCAGGCCGGTGGCCTGGAACGCTCCGATGGTCCGCTTGACCACCTCCAGGTCGCCGTCCCTCAGCAGTCCGGCGGCCAGCCCGCTGCCGGGCGGCTGTTCCGGGACGCCGGGCCGTTCGACCCGGACGAGCACGACGAGCACGCCCTCGGCGCGGCAGCGCGCCGCCAGTTCCTCACCGGCGGCCAGCACGTGGGTGCCCTTGTGGGGTTCCAGCGGCAGCGCGACGAGGCGGTCCATGAGGTCGACGAGGACGAGGGCGGTACGCCCGGGGTCGAGTACGGGAGCTGCGGTCATGACGGAACGTTAGCCGTCGCGGCCTGTCCGTGCCGGAAATCCGGCGGGAAGGACCCGTGAACGGGACGCGTTCGGATGCCTACGGGGCTCCGCGCCCGCCGGGCCGCACACGCGGACGGGGTACGCGCGCGGTCGGCTCCGCGGGCTCCTCCAGGTCGCGGGCGCGGCGTTTGGCGATGACCGCGCAGACCATGAGCTGCATCTGGTGGAAGAGCATCAGCGGGAGCACGGCGAGGGAGGCGTGGGCGCCGAACAGGACACCGGCCATGGGCAGTCCGGAGGCGAGGGACTTCTTCGACCCGGCGAACTGGATGGCGACGCGGTCGGCGCGGCCGAAGCCGAGGGCGCGTGCGCCGTACCAGGTCAGGGTGAGCATGACGGCGAGCAGGACCGCCTCCACCAGGAGCAGCGCGCCGAGCCGCGCGGGGCTCACCTGATGCCAGATCCCCTGGGCCATGCCCTCGCTGAAGGCGGTGTAGACGACCAGCAGGATCGAGCCCCGGTCGACCAGTCCGAGCACCTTCTTGTGCCGGGCGACGAAGTCGCCGATCCAGCGTCGCAGCACCTGTCCGGCGAGGAACGGCACCAGCAGTTGGAGCACGATCTTCACCAGCGCGTCGGCGGAGAGACCGCCGCCCGGGCCGCCGAGCAGGACGGAGGCGAGCAGCGGGGTGACGACGATGCCGACGAGGGAGGAGAAGGAGCCCGCGCAGATGGCGGCGGGCACGTTGCCGCGCGCGATGGAGGTGAAGGCGATGGAGGACTGGATGGTCGACGGCACCAGGGTGAGGAAGAGCAGGCCCTGGTAGAGCGGCTGGGTCAGCAGGGCGGGGACCAGTCCTCGCGCGGCCAGGCCGAGCAGCGGGAAGACGAGGAAGGTGCAGGCCAGCACGGTGAGGTGCAGCCGCCAGTGGCGCAGGCCGTCCATCGCCTCGCGGGTGGAGAGGCGGGCGCCGTAGAGGAAGAACAGGAAGGCGATGGCGGCCGTGGAGGCGCCGGAGGCCACGTCGGCGGCGACGCCCCGCGCGGGCAGCAGCGCGGCCAGGCCCACCGTGCCGAGGAGCAGCGCGATGTACGGGTCGATGGGCAGCCGGCGTTTCACAGTTCTCCGTGGCTTCTCGGTACGGGCGGACGATCTCCATCGTGCCTGTCCGCCGCCGATCACGGAATCCGGCATACCGCTCTGACAGCGATCGCGTCTCGTGATGACCGAGCTATCGTGGCCGTCATGTACGACCCCACCCAGCTGCGCACCTTCCTCGCGGTGGCCCAGACGCTGAGCTTCACGCAGGCCGCGCGGCGGCTGGGGCTGCGGCAGTCCACGGTGAGCCAGCACGTGCGCAGGCTGGAGGAGGCGGCGGGCCGCCAGTTGTTCGCGCGGGACACCCACTCGGTGGAGCTGACCGGCGACGGGGAGGCGATGCTCGGTTTCGCGCGGCGACTGCTGGAGGTGCAGGAGCAGGCGGCGGCGCACTTCTCCGGGACGCGCGTACGGGGGCGGCTGCGGTTCGGCGCCTCGGAGGACTTCGTCCTCACCCGCCTCCCGGAGATCCTTGAGGGCTTCCGTCACGACCACCCCGAGGTGGACCTCGAACTGACGGTGGAGCTGTCCGGCACGCTCCACGAGCGCCTGGCCGGGGGCGGGCTGGACCTGGTCCTGGCCAAGCGGCGCCCCGGGGACCCGCACGGCCGTCTGGTCTGGCGGGACGACCTGGTGTGGATCGGCGCGCCACGGCTGCGCCTCGACCCGGACCGCCCGGTCCCGCTGATCGTCTATCCCCCGCCGGGCATCACCCGGGCCCGCGCGCTGGAGACGCTCCAGGCGGAGGGCCGGGAGTGGCGGATCGTGTGCACGAGCGGCAGCCTCAACGGCCTGATCGCGGCGGCCCGGGCCGGCCTCGGCGTGATGGCCCACTCCCGCCGCCTGATCCCCCCGGGGCTGGTCCGGGTGCCCGACCGTGCGGGCCTGCCGGACCTGGGCCCCGTCGACTTCGCCCTGACCCACGGCCATCGCGGCGGGCCCGCCCAGGACGCGGCGGACGCGCTGGCGGACGCGGTGCTGGCGGGCGGGGAGCGGCTTCGGCGGCGGGACGGCTGAGAGCGGGCGCCGCCCCGGCGGGCCCCGTGACAGGCCCGTACAGATTCGGTGGAGATTGCGCCAGCGGTACGTACCGACCCCTCGGTATCGTGTCCGGCCCTTCCCCATGTGCGGTGATTTTCCCGGTGCCGTCCGCGAGGTACGTGAGGTTTGGCCGGTTTCCGGACCCCTCCCATCCGGCCATTCGGTGGGGTAGCTTTCACGGCGCTGTGCGGAGCGTCGCGGGGTGTGACCGAAGAGCGAGGAAGGGGGAGCGAGGTTGCGCGAGTTCACCAACCAGTTCACCGACCCTGTGACGGAGACCGAGCCACCGGTCGGCGGGCTGGCCGACGCCGTCTTCGACAACGCGCGCAACGATCCGCAGCACGTCGCCCTCGGCCGCAAGGACGAGAGCGGGCAGTGGCGTGACGTGACCGCCGCCGAGTTCCGGGACGAGGTCGTCGCCCTCGCCAAGGGCCTGCTCGCCCAGGGCGTCCGCTTCGGCGACCGGGTCGCCATCATGTCCCGCACCCGCTACGAGTGGACCCTGTTCGACTTCGCGCTGTGGACGATCGGCGCCCAGGTGGTGCCCGTCTACCCGACCTCCTCCGCCGAGCAGTGCTTCTGGATGCTGCACGACGCCGAGGTGACCTCCGCCGTGGTGGAGCACGAGGACCACGCGATGACGATCGCCACGGTCATCGACCGCCTCCCCCGGCTGAACCGGCTCTGGCAGCTCGACTCGAACTGCGTACGGGAGCTGTACGACGCCGGGGCGCATCTGGACGACGAGGTGGTGCACCGGCACCGCAAGGCGGTCACCCCGGACTCGACCGCGACCGTCATCTACACCTCGGGCACCACGGGCCGCCCCAAGGGCTGTGTGCTCTCGCACGGCAACTTCATGTTCGAGGCGGACACGGTGATCCGCCGCTGGGAGTCGGTGTTCCACTCCAAGAAGGGCGACCAGGCGTCCACCCTGCTCTTCCTGCCGCTGGCCCATGTCTTCGGCCGCATGGTGGAGGTGGCCGCGCTCAGGGGCCGGGTCCGCTTCGGCCATCAGCCGCAGCTGCACGCGGCCGCCCTGCTGCCGGACCTGGCGGCGTTCCGGCCGACGTTCATCCTGGCGGTGCCGTACATCTTCGAGAAGGTGTTCAACTCGGCCCGGCGCAAGGCGGAGAAGGAGGGCAGGTCTGCGCCCTTCGAGAAGGCGGTCGAGGTGGCCGTGAAGTACGCCGAGGCCCTGGAGGCGAAGGCGTGGGGCATCGGCCCCGGACCCTCGGCGGGCCTGCGGATGCAGCACCAGTTCTTCGACAAGCTGGTGTACTCCAAGGTCCGCGCGGCGATGGGCGGCCGTATCCGCAACGCGATGTCGGGCGGCTCGGCGATGGACCGCAGGCTCGGCCTGTTCTTCGCGGGCGCGGGCGTGCAGATCTACGAGGGGTACGGCCTGACGGAGTCGACGGCGGCCGCGACCGCCAACCCTCCCGAGCGCACCCGTTACGGCACGGTCGGGCAGGCCGTTCCCGGTGTGACGGTGCACGTCGCGGACGACGGCGAGATCTGGCTGCACGGCGGGAACGTCTTCCAGGGGTACCTGAACAACCCCAAGGCGACCGACGAGACCCTGCACGACGGCTGGCTGGCCACCGGCGACCTCGGTTCGCTGGACGAGGACGGCTACCTCACGATCACCGGCCGCAAGAAGGAGATCCTGGTGACCTCCGGCGGCAAGAGCGTCTCCCCCGGTGTGCTGGAGGAGCGGGTGCGGGACCATCCGCTGGTCAGCCAGTGCATCGTCGTCGGCAATGACCGCCCGTACATCGCCGCGCTGATCACCCTGGACCAGGAGGCGGTCGACCACTGGCTCCAGATGCGGGGCAAGCCGAGGTCGACGCCGGCCGACCTGGTGCGCGACGGGGATCTGGAGGCGGAGGTGCGCCGGGCGGTGGTGGCCGCGAACACGCTGGTGTCGCAGGCGGAGTCGATCCGCACCTTCCGCATCCTGGCGCAGCCGTTCACCGAGGAGCACGGGCTGCTGACACCGTCGCTGAAGCTGAAGCGCAAGGCGATCGAGAA
Source organism: Streptomyces sp. NPDC046860 (assembly GCF_040645115.1). Lineage (NCBI taxonomy): Bacteria > Bacillati > Actinomycetota > Actinomycetes > Kitasatosporales > Streptomycetaceae > Streptomyces > Streptomyces sp. NPDC046860. The sequence continues at coordinate 7,821 of NZ_JBEYXQ010000024.1, forward strand.
GACGTACGAGCGTGAGGTGGAAGCTCTTTACCGCTCCTGACCGGCAGGTCAGGAATGCACTTCGGCGTGTGATCGTTGACGATGGGTGGAGCACCTGTCCACTACCGAAGGATCATGAGCCCGTGAGCAGCAAGGTCCCCCCGATCATCCTCAACAACGGTGTCGAGATGCCCCAGCTCGGCTTCGGCGTCTGGCAGGTCCCGGACGACGAGGCTGAGCGTGCGGTCTCCACGGCGCTGGAGACCGGGTACCGCAGCATCGACACCGCGGCGATCTACGGCAACGAAGAGGGCACCGGCAAGGCCATCGCCGCCTCCGGCGTCCCCCGTGAGGAACTCTTCGTCACCACCAAGCTCTGGAACAGCGACCAGGGGTACGACTCCACCCTGCGTGCCTTCGACACCTCGCTGGAGAAGCTCGGTCTCGACTACCTCGACCTCTACCTGATCCACTGGCCGCTCCCCGCGCGGGACAACTACCTCGACACCTACAAGGCGTTCGAGAAGCTGCTCTCCGACGGCCGCATCCGTGCGATCGGCGTGTCCAACTTCCTGCCCGAGCACCTGGAGCGGCTGATCGCGGAGACGTCCGTCGTCCCGGCGGTCGACCAGATCGAGCTGCACCCGCAGCTCCAGCAGCGCGCGGCGCGGGAGTTCAACGCCGAGCGGGGCATCGCCACCGAGGCGTGGTCGCCGCTCGGCCAGGGCAAGGGCCTGCTGGAGGTCCCGGCGATCGTCGCCATCGCGCAGAAGCACGGGCGTACGCCGGCGCAGGTGGTGCTGCGCTGGCACATCCAGCTCGGCAACATCGTCATCCCGAAGTCCGTGACGCCGTCGCGGATCAAGGAGAACATCGAGGTGTTCGACTTCAGCCTGGACGACGAGGACCTCGCCGCCATCAGCGCGCTGAACGAGGACAAGCGGCTGGGTCCGGACCCGGCCACCTTCGACATGGTCTGATAGCCGTACGCCCACAGGGCCGTCCGCCCCCGCACGGGGGCCGGGCGGCCCTGCGCGCTACGCCGAGCTTTCGCCGACCGAAGGGCCACCGCGCCGTGCGTCTTCGTCCACTGGGTCTCGCCACCGCCGCCGGGACCGTCCTGCTCGCCGCCGCGGCCCTCGCCGCCGCCACCGGGGACTCGCCGAGGCGGGCGCGGGAGGGCACGGTCGCCGCGGCCGACCTGCTGGCGAAGGTGCGGTCGTGCGACCGGATCTCCGACGGCCTGTACCGCACCGACGCGGAGAGCGCCGCGACCGTCCCGGTGTGCGGGCTGAAGGGCGCGGTGTTCTGGAAGGCGGACATGGACGTGGACTGCGACGGGCAGCGCACGGCGGACTGCAACGAGGACCGCGACCCCTGGTTCCAGGACGACACCGCCTTCCACCAGTCGGACGGCCGGCCGCTGCGCGCCGACACGCTGCCCTACGTGGTGGTGCCGGGCAAGAGCGCCCTGTGGGACCACGCGGCGGCCGGCATCCGGGGCGGCGGTGTGGTCGCCGTCGTCCACGGCGACCGGGTGGAGTACGCGGTCGTCGGGGACACCGGCCCGAAGGAGATCATCGGGGAGGCGTCGTACGCCGCCGCCGAGGCGCTGGGGATCGACCCGGACCCGGCGACCGGGGGCGCCGAGTCCGGGGTCACGTACATCCTCTTCAAGGACTCCCTGGTCTCCCCCGTCGAGAGCCACGCGGCGGCGGTCGCCCTCGGGGACCGGCTGGCGCGGGAGTTCCTCGCCGCGAACTGACCCTCAGCGGGGGCGTACGGCGGTGTGGACGGTGTAGGCGTCCAGCACGAACAGGTCGGCCCGCCGGTGCACGCTCGCCGGGTCGGCGGGGTCGAGGAGGCGGTTCAGGGTGTCGCGGTCCTCGGCGTCCAGGGTGTCGCCGAGGCCGTCGCGCAGCCGGGTGAAGTAGGCGGCGGCGTGGTCACGGGCGGCGGCGCCGGCGGGGGCGGGCAGGTCCAGCAGGAAGGTGCGGGTGCGGGTGGGCTTCAGCCCGGCCGAGGAGAGCAGGGCGGGCCAGTCCTCGGTCTCGGAGACCGCGCCGGGCAGTTCGGCCCGCATCCGGCTGAACCACTCCTCCTCGGCCGCGCCGAGCCGGGACTGGAGGCCGGGGCGGCCGATGCCGATGTCGCGGGGCAGATGGCGCGCGGGCAGGCCGCCCTCCAGGAGCGCGAGGGTGCCGCCGGGGGCGAGCCGGTCGGCGAACGCGGCGAGTCCGGCCCGCTGGTCGCCGAGGTGGTGCAGGCTGCGGCTGGCCCACAGCAGGTCGGCCGGCCGGTCCAACTCGTCCAGGGCCTCCGGGAGTTCGCCGGTCACGGTGGTGAAGCGGCCGGCCACCCCGAGGCGGTCGGCGCGGGCGCGGGCGCGCTCCAGGAGCGGTCCGCTGCCGTCGACGGCGGCCACCCGCGCGCCGGGGAACTCCTCGGCGAACAGGCAGGCGACGACGCCGGGGCCGCTGCCCGCGTCCACGATCAGCTCAGGCGCGGGGGCCTCCTCGGCCAGCCAGCGCATCGCCTCCCGGTACAGCGGCGCGAGCAGCTCCGCCTGGGACTCCAGCACCGGGCCCATCTCGGCCCAGTCGATGTCGGTGTCGTGCCCGTGCGCGTGTCCCTGTGCGTGTCCGTGCCCGGCGGGTGCGTGGTGGTGGTCGTGCGCCATGCTGGTCGGCCTCTCTTCCCCGGTTCTGCTCCGGCTGCGCCCAGCGTGCGACGGCGTGGCCTCCTGCGGCAAGCTCTGTTGCCGATACCGCAAACCGGCAACGGCGGAACGGTTCGGTGTCCGCGGGCGTCCTGGACCGGCGAGGCACGAAGGCCGTGCCGCGGGAGGGGACCGGGATGAGCGACGGCGGCTTCGGCCGGTGGGCGGACGCGTTCGAGGCGGAGCGGACACGGAGAGCGGCCCGGGCCGACCCGGACTGGACGGCCGCCGCGCGGCAGGACCCGGCGGTGTGGGCGAGCGTCCAGCGCTTCCAGACCGGCGAGGACGGTGACGGCGCGAACCTCATCGCCAAGGCCGACCGGGCGGGCGACCCCGCGTACGCCCGCGCGGTACGGCTGTTCGTCGCCGAGGAGCGGAACCACGCCCGCCTCCTCGCCCTGCTGCTGGCGGCGGGCGGCATGCCGACCCTGGCCGGGCACTGGACCGACACCGCCTTCGTCCGGGTACGCCGGCTGCTGGGCCTGCGCCTGGAGCTGCTGGTGCTGATGGTCGCGGAAGTGGTGGCCCTGCGCTACTACCGCGCCCTGCGCGACGGCAGCGAGGACGCCCTGACCTCGGAGGTGGCGGCCCGCATCCTCGCGGACGAGGAGCGGCACGTGCCGTTCCACTGCGCGCGGCTGCACGACGCGGTGGCCGGACTGCCGCGCGGGCTGCGGCGTCCGCTGCTGGTGCTGTGGCGGGGGCTGCTGGCCGGGGCCTGCCTGGTCGTCGTCGCCGACCACGGCCGGGCCCTGCGGGCGCTGGGCGTGAGCCGGTCCCGCTTCCTCGCCGACGTCCTGGTGTCGTCCCGCCCCATGGTGGCCGCGATACTGCACCGGCGCCCTGATGCGTGGACGGACACCACCCCTACCCGGACCGCCGATAGGCGTGCAGGGTGAAGACGGGGTCCGCGCGGGGCCGGTCCTGGTGGGGCAGCCTGGCCAGCCGCTCGGCGAACTCCTCGGTACGCGGCTCACCGGGCGGCAGCAGGGTGAACCACCCCCGCCGGAGGTCCTTGACGGTCCGGCGGGGGCTGCGCCCCTGCCCGACCCCGGTGAACCGCGCCTGACCGGTCCTCACCAGCCCGGCCTCGGCGGCGTACGCGTCCACCTTGGCCGGGTCGTCGGAGGCGGCCCGCCGGGGCCGCGGGCCGAGCACGGCGTCGATGTCGCTGCCGACGTCGTGCGCCTTCGCCTTGTCGACGGTGGTGACGTAGGTGCCGCCCGGCCGCAGCACCCGTGCCGCCTCGGCGAGCACGGCGCGCAGGTCGGCCGGGTCGTCCATCAGATGCAGCAGCCAGACGGTGGTGACCGCGTCGAACGTGCCGTCGGGGAAGGGCAGCCGTCGGCTGTCGGCGCGCACCACGCCCCCGGGCAGCCGGGCGGCGGCCCGCTCGGTCATGGCGGGCGTGACGTCCACCCCGGTGATCCGCAGCCCGGGCCGCGCCCCGGCCAGGAGACGGGTGACGATGCCGGTGCCGCAGCCGTTGTCCAGCAGGCGGCCTTCGTGGTCCGGGATCAGGCCGAGGACGGCGTCGGCGGCGGCGCGGGCGCGGGGCTCGCCACCACGGAGCGTGTCGTAGGACTCGGCTTCCTTGTCGTAGTCGAGCACAGACTTCAGTGTGCCCGCGCCGGGGGGTGCCATGTCCGTTGACTCCAGGGGGAGTTGACGGATTCCGGTGCGGTGGCCGGACCCGCCGCCGGAAGCGCCCGGTGCGCCTCACCCTGCTCACCGACTCCGCCCTCACCCTGCCCACCTCGGCCAACTCCCGTCCCAGGTTGGCTGATTGATCCCCCGTGTGCGGTGGGCCCACGCGTGGCACACTGCCCGCAGGCTTCGGGGGAGGGGAGGTCGGGGTGTGAGTGAGCGGCGGGCCGCTCCCACGGTGGGGCAGGTGGTGCTCGGCAGACGGCTGCAGGAGCTGCGGGAGTCGACCGGGCTGAGCCGGGACGAGGCTGCGCGGGTGCTCCGGGTGGCGTCGGCGACCGTGCGCCGGATGGAGACGGCCGAGGTCGCCCTGAAGATCCCGTACGTGCAGGCGCTGCTGGCCGCCTACGGGGTGGGCGAGGAGGAGGCCGCCGCCTTCGTGGGGCTGGCCGAGGAGGCCAACCGGCCCGACTGGTGGCAGCGGTTCCACGACGTGCTGCCGGACTGGTTCAGCCTGTACGTGAGCCTGGAGGGCGCGGCGCGCCTCATCCGCTCCTACGAACCGCACTTCGTCCCCGGCCTGCTCCAGACCGAGGCGTACGCGCGGGCGGTGCTGGAGGCCGGGACGATCGGGCAGCACGGCCCGGAGACGGTGGAGCGGCATGTGGCGCTCCGGCTGGAGCGGCAGCAGCTGCTGGACCGCGAGGACCGGCCGCACCTGTGGGTGATCATGGACGAGACGGTGCTGCGGCGCCCGGTGAGCACCCGCTCCGAGGTGATGCGCGACCAGCTCGACCATCTGCTGGAGTGCGCCGAGCGGGACCGGATCACGCTCCAGCTCGCGGAGTTCGCGGCGGGCCCGCACCCGGGGACCTACGCCCCCTTCACCCTGTTCCGGTTCGCCGAACGGGAGCTGCCGGACATGGTGTTCACCGAGTACCTGACCGGCGCGCTCTACCTCGACTCGCGCGAGGAGGTGGCCGCGCACCTGGAGGTGCTGGACCACATGACGGCGCGGGCGGCCTCCGCGCAGCGCACCCGGAAGCTGCTGCGGGAGTTCCGCGAGAGCCTGTGACCGGTGCCGCGCGCGTGACGCGGCACCGGGGGGCGAGGAGGCTTCAGGCCAGCTCGGCCGTGAGGGTGATGTCGGTTCCGGTCAGGGCCTGGCTGACCGGGCAGTTCTTCTTGGCGTCCTCGGCGGCCGCGTGGAAGCCGTCCGCGTCCAGGCCGGGCACCTCGCCGCGCACGGTGAGGTGGATGCCGGTGATGCCCTCGCCGGGCTGGAAGGTCACGTCGGCCTTGGTCTCCAGCCGGGTGGGAGGCGTGCCGGCGCCGGTCAGACCGTGCGACAGGGCCATGGAGAAGCAGCTCGAGTGGGCGGCCGCGATCAGCTCCTCGGGGCTGGTGCGGCCGTTCGCCTGCTCGGCGCGCGACGGCCACGACACCGGCTGGGAGCCGATGCCGGAGGAGTCGAACGTGACGGTGCCGCTGCCCGACAGCAGTTCGCCTTCCCAGACCGTGTGTGCGGTGCGCGTGGTAGCCACGGTGGTTCCTTTCGCGTGAGTTCCCGGTTCTCCGGGTCCTTCTTGGTGCCCCCGTACCCCCATCCGATCACATTCCGGGGCGCGGCAGCGTGAGGACCCCTCGGCGCGCTCAGGCCGCCCGGCGCTCGGGGTCCGCGTCCAGCGGTACCTCGGGCCCGCTCAACTCGCCGAGCCAGCGGCGCAGTACGTCGTGCACCCGCTCGGCGCCGGACAGCGCCGTGCCGTCCTCCTCGGGCACAGAGAGGGTGAGCGGGGAGAGCAGGAAGGGGCGGGACTGGGCGCCGCCGAGGCCGCCGTGGGAGCCGATCTGCTCCTCGAAGGCGTGCACTTCGCCGCCGGCCGGGTCGTGCCAGGAGTTGACCATGATGTCGGCGGTGTGCGGGAAGGAGTGGGCGCGGCGTACGGCGTCGGCGGCGCCGGGGCCGAAGCGGGCCAGCGGGCCGGGCCGCTGGTCGAGTTCGGCGAGCGGGATCTCGGTGCCGCAGGGGCCGAGGACCACGCCGTCGTGCTCGGCGCTGCGCACCAGCAGGAAGCCGATGCCGGGGTGGTTGGCGAGGGTGGGGAGGAGCGCCGGGTGGCGGGCGTCGATCTCCTCCTTGGTCATCCGGTGGGGGACGTCCGGGAAGGAGACCAGGCCGAGGTTGCCGGAGGCGAGGACGACCGGTTCGAAGTCGCGCTCCTCGGCCACGGGTTCGCCGTCGGCCCGGCCCAGGGCGGCGCGTACGGCCGCGCGGGCCTCGGCGCCGCTCGGGGTGCGCCCGGCGCCGCGCGGCACGGGCAGCCCGCTTCCCGCCCGGACGAGGTCGGTGAGGGTGAGGCCGTAGCGGGAGCGGAAGGTCTCGCCGGGGCTCTGGCCGTGGTCGGAGAGGACGACCAGGCGGTAGGGGCGCGGGGCGTGCTCGGCGGCCTTCTCGATCAGGGCGAGGGACCGGTCGAGCCGCTTGAGGACGTGGCGGGCGTCGCGGCTGCCGGGGCCGGAGTGGTGGGCGACCTCGTCGTAGGCGACGAGGTCGGCGTAGACGGCGCTGCGGCCGGCGAGCAGGTCGCCCATCACGGCGGCCACGACGACGTCCCGTTCGACGACGGTGGCGAAGGCACGGACGACCGGGTAGAGGCCGCCCCGGCCGACGCGCGGGTGCGCTCCGGCGAACCGGGCGCGGGTGGACTGGCCGATCTCGCGGCCGATCTCGGCGAAGAACGACAGGGCGGTGCGCACCGCGTTGGCCGGGTCGGAGAAGTAGGCGAAGTAGCCGGCGCGGGAACGGTTCTCCCGGCCCCGGCGGCGGGTGGCGATGGAGAGCACGAGGGCCTGTTCCCCGGCGCCGCCGCTGAACAGGTTGCCCCGGCTGGCGCCGTCGACGGCGAGCAGTCCGCCGTCCCCGGTGCGGGCGACGGCACGGCGCTGCAGCTCGGCGGCGGAGGTGGGCCGGTTGCAGACCATGACCTCGCCGCGGTCCTTCTCGTACCAGCGGAAGGCGGGGACGTCGAAGGTGCTGCCGTGCAGGATGCCGAGCTGGCTGGCGCCGGTCTGGCTGGACCAGTCGGTGCGCCAGGCGGTGAGCCGGTGGGTGGGCGGGAGGACGCCGTCGGCCGCCAGCCAGCGGGCCACGGTGGGCATCAGGCCGTCGCGGACCGCGGCGGTGAGCACGTCGTGGCCGACGCCGTCGAGCTGGACGCAGACCAGGCCGGGCGTGCTCGCGCAGGGCAGGGTGGCTCTGCGGCGGCGGTCGGCCAGGCGCAGCAGGCGGCGCCGGTAGGCGTCGTCGTCGCGCACGGCGAGCGCGCCCCCGGTCGCGGAGGCGACGGCGGACATGACGGCGGCGACGATCACCGCGGTCTCGGGCGCCACCTCGCCGCGGCCGGAGGGGTTCACGCGCAGGGCGAGCAGCAGCAGGGAGCCGTTGAGGAAGAAGACCAGCAGGCCGAGGAAGAGGGCGGGCACGAGCAGCAGCAGCCGCACCAGCACCGGCCAGACCAGGGCGGACAGCAGGCCGAACGCCCCGGCCCCGCAGGCGGCGGTGACGGCGATACGGGTGGCGCTGTCACCGTCGGGGGACTGGAGCCGGAAGTCGGGAAGGAGTCCGGCGAGCGCGAGCATGGTGAGCGTGGAGACCGCCCACACCGTGACGCTCCGCCCGATCTGACCGGCAACCCGCCGCCATCGCACGCCCCGCGCACCTCACGTCCCGGCCCGCCCCTCGGAGCCTGCCCCCACCTTGTCATACCCGGCGAAGGCACCGGGGCGGCTTATTTGCCGTCGTACCCCGCCGTGGGCATCGACAGCCGCCGGTGCACGCGGGCCTTCATCCGGGCGTCGTAGGCGGGTTCGGCGCTGCCCACGGTCTCCACGCGCACTCCGCGCCGGGCGCATTCGGCGGTGAACTCCTCGACCGTGCTGAGCGCGCGCTCCAGCACGCGTCTGCTGGGGGCGACGAACACGTCCACTCCGGGGCGCACCCCGTCCCACAGCGCGTCGTGGTCGAAGCGCAGTCCGCCGACGAGGAGTTCGCGCGTGATCACATGCCCCTGCTCGGCGGCCCAGCGGGCGCACATGGCGTGCTGGCTGCGGGAGTCGACCAGGAACGGGTCGGCCTCCAGCTCCTCCAGCGGGGTCAGGCTGGCGATGGCGGTGATCCGTACGGCCGCGGCCGAGGCACCCTGCGACGCTCCCATGGTGTCCCCTCACCTCCGGGTTCGCCGCCGACCCTACCGCTGCCCGTAGGCTTCGTGGGAGTCGCGCGCGGAGGTGAGAGAGGTGCCGGTGGAGGTCACCTGGTGGGGTCACGCCACCTGCACGATCGAGGATTCGGACACCCGGGTGCTCACCGATCCCCTGTTCGTCTCCCGGCTGGCGCATCTGCGCCGCCGCGCGGGCGGGCCGCCGGCCGCCGAAGCCCGCCGCGCCGACGTGGTGCTCCTCTCCCACCTGCACGCCGACCATCTGCACCTGCCTTCGCTGGCCCAGCTGGCGCCGGGCACCCGCCTGCTCGTGCCGAGGGGGGCGCCGCGCGCCGTGCCGGGGCTGCGCCGGCTGCGGGGAGTGACGCTCACCGAGGTGGCGCCCGGCGACGAGGTGCGGGCCGGGGAGCTGCGGGTGCGGGTGGTGCCCGCGCTGCACGACGGGCGGCGGCTGCCGTTCGGTCCGCACCGCTCCCCCGCGCTCGGCTATGTCGTGGAGGGCGAGGCGCGCACCTACTTCGCCGGTGACACCGGGCTGTTCGACGCGATGGCCGAGGAGGTCGGCCCGGTGGACGTGGCGCTGCTGCCGGTGGGCGGCTGGGGACCGTACCTGGGCGAGGGGCATCTGGACGCGGGACGGGCGGCGCGGGCGCTGGCCCGGCTGGCGCCGGGCTGGGCGGTGCCGGTGCACTGGGGCACGTTCTGGCCGATCGGCATGGACGCGGTGCGCCCGCACGAGTTCCACGCGCCGGGCGAGGAGTTCGTACGGCTGGCGGCCGAGGCCGCGCCGAAGGTGGCGGTGCACCGGCTGGGGCACGGTGAGGGCGTACGGCTGGAGGGGCTGCGGTGAGACAGGTGGGGGGCGCGGTGGTGCTGGCCGCCGCGGCGACCGGTGCGCCGCTGGAGCCGACGCAGCAGGCGTTCGGGTATCCGTCGCTGTTCCTGCTGGTGCTGGTCGGGGCGCTGATACCCGTGGTGCCGACGGGGGCGCTGGTGAGCAGCGCGGCGGTGGTGGCGGTGCACCGGTCGGCGCCGTTCTCGCTGGCGCTGGTGTTCGTGACGGCGTCGCTGGCGGCGTTCCTGGGGGACGCGGCGCTGTACTGGCTGGGGCGGCGCGGGCTGGGCTCGCAGAGCGGGTCGCGCTGGCTTCAGGCGCTGCGGTCGCGGGCGCCGGAGGAGCGGCTGGAGCAGGCGCGGGGGAAGCTGGCCGAGAACGGGGTGACGGTGCTGGTGCTGTCCCGGCTGATACCGGCGGGCCGGATTCCGGTGATGCTGGCGTGCCTGCTGGCCGAGTGGCCGCTGCGGCGCTTCGCGCGGGGGAACCTTCCGGCGTGCCTGGCGTGGGCGCTGACGTACCAGGTGATCGGCATTCTCGGGGGTTCGCTCTTCGCCCGGCCGTGGGAGGGCGTGGCGGCGGTGGTCGTACTGACCGTGCTCGTCGGCGCGGCTCCGGGACTGGTGCGCCGGGTGCGGGGCGGGGAGCGTTAGACCGCGGAGCTGGAAGCGCCCGGAGCGTCGGCGCGAGGGGCCTCCTCCAGGACGCGGGAGGCGCCCACCGGCAGATCCCACAGGTCGCCCCGGGCCAGTCCGGCCTGCTGCCAGGCGGCGCGGGTGCGGGTGAGGGGTTCCATGACGGGTTCGGCGGAGAGCACGAACGTCCCCCAGTGCATGGGCGCCATCCGGCGGGCGCCGAGGTCGAGGGTGGCCTGTACGGCCTCCTCGGGGTCGCAGTGGACGTCGCTGAGCCACCAGCGCGGGTCGTAGGCGCCGACGGGCATCAGGGCGAGGTCGATGCCGGGGTAGCGGCGGCCGATCCGGCCGAACCAGTGGCCGTAGCCGGTGTCGCCCGCGAAGTAGAGCCGCTGCCCGTTGCGCGCGGTCATCACCCAGCCGCCCCACAGGCTGTGGCAGGTGTCGGTGAGGGTGCGCTTGGACCAGTGGTGCGCGGGCACGAAGTCGAAGCGCACCCCGCGCAGCAGCGCGCCCTCCCACCAGTCGAGCTCGGTGACGCGGGTGAACCGCCTGCGCCGGAACCAGCGTCCGAGCCCGGCGGGCGCGAACACCGGTGTGTCGCGCGGGAGGCGGGCCAGGGTGGGGGCGTCCAGGTGGTCGTAGTGGTTGTGGCTGACCACGACCGCGTCGACGGGCGGCAGGCTGTCCCAGGCCACGCCGACCGGGGTGACGCGGGCCGGGGTGCCGAGGATGCGGCGCGACCACACCGGGTCGGTGAGGACGGTCAGGCCGCCGATGCGCACCACCCAACTGGCGTGCCCCGCCCAGGTGACGGCGAGACGGTCGGCGCCGACCCGGGGCAACGGGCCGGGTTCGTAAGGGAGTCGGGGGATGTCGACGAGGCCCTCGGGGTCGGGGCGTACGGCGCCCTCGCGGGCGAAGCGGGCCATGGCCCGCCAGCCGGGCAGGGGCGCGGTGAGCCGGTCGTGGAAGGTCCTGGGCCACACCCGGTGCTCGCCCAGCGGGCGGGGTTCGGCCAGCGGCGGCGAGGCGGGCGCGAGCGGGGCCCGGACGACCGCCTCGGGCACGGCCGGGGCGGACGCGGGGGCGTCCGGCCGGGCCGTGAAGGCCGTCGTGGCGGTGGACCCGGGCTCTTGCGTCTGCTGCGTCATCGCGGAGGCTCCCCTCGCTGAGCTTCGTCACGGAGTTCGTCGAGCACCGACCCCAGGGTCAGCAACGCGTCCCGCACGTGCGGCAGTTCCGTCGGATCGGGCGCGGCGAGCGCGGCCTCGCGGTCCTCGTCGGTGCCGCCCAGCAGCGGGGCGGTGGACAGCCGTACGCGCAGTGCGCCGAGGTCGTCGCCGAAGCGGTGGCCGCCGGGCGCGGGCATCCCGAGCCGGGCGGTGAGGAAGTCCTCCAGGTCCTGCGCGTCCCCGACACCGCGTGCGGCGAGGGCCTCGCGCAGCGGGCCGAGGTCGGCGTAGAGGTGGCGGCCGGCCTGCGGGGGCGGGGCGAGCGCGCCGCCTCCGAGGACCGTGCGGTACGCGGCGGCGGCCAGCCGCGCGTGCAGGCGTACGGCGGCCTCGCGGCGGGCGGTGACCGGCCGGGGTTCGTCCAGCGCGTACCGCGCGGCCTCGGCGACGGGGGCGGCGAGGCGGGCGCCGAGCGCGGTGAGCACGTCCAGCACGCGGGCGTGGGCGCGTTCCCCCGCCTCGTCCTCCGGGAAGCGGGCGACGGCGGCGGTCCAGCCGGCCGGGAGCAGCGATCCGGCGAGGTCGGAGACGACGGTGACCCCGCGGGGCAGCATCTCGGCCGGGCTGACCAGGACGGTGTCGTGGGGGTCGTGCAGGGTGTCGCGCCAGGTCTCGTCGCTGATGACGTGCAGGCCCTCGGAGGCCGCCGCCTCCACGGTCTCGTGCAGCGGCTCGGGCGGGGCGACGGCGGCGGTCGGGTCGTCGGCGACCGACAGCACCAGCAGCCGGGGGTCGCCGCCCTCCTCGCGGACCCGGCGGACGGTCTCCAGCAGCGCGTACGGGTCGGGTATGCCGCCGCTCCCGGCCGGGGCCGGCACCGTGAACAGGCGCTTGCCGAGCAGCCGGGCGCAGGGCGCCCACCAGGCGGCGCGGGGGCGGGGGGCCAGGATGTCGCCGTGGTCCCCGGCGAGCGCGGCGGTCAGCGCGAGCAGCAGCGGGGGCGCGCCGGGGGCGAGGGTCACGCGGTCGGGCGTGCAGGGCAGCCCGCGCCGGGTCCAGTAGCCGCAGGCGGCCTCCAGCAGGGCCGGGTCGCCGCCGGCGGGCTGGGCCTCGCCGTGGTGTTCGGCGGTGGCCAGGCGGGCGGCCAGCTCCGGGAGGACGGGCAGGCCGTCGGCGGGGAACGGGGGGCCGAAGCGGACGGGGCCGTGGCCCTCGGGTTCCCTCCGCCGCATGTCCGCCTCCGCGCGGTCCGTGTGCCCTGTGCCCCGCGCCGGATGCCGTGTGGCGGGTGTGCGGGGTGCCTGCTGGTGGTGCCCTCGGGAAGGTGTGTACCCGGCGAACGGCCCGGCATGGCTCGCGTCCGGCGTCGTCCCGGTCACGGAGGCCTCCGGTGCCCGCCGTCAGTGCCCGGCCGCGCGCCTGCGGCCGTACAGCCGGTAGCCGGCGCCCGCGGCCGCCGCGGCGATCAGCGTGCCGCCCGCCACCAGGGCGGGCACCGAGTCGGTGAAGGTGCCGCCGGTCCCGGCCCGCACGCCGTGCTCCAGGGTGGGCGGGTCGTCCTGCGCGGGGCCGGAGTACCGGTCGTCGCCGCTCTCGTCCTCCTCCCAGGCCGGTTCGTCGCCCTGTTCCGCCTTACCCACGGCGCCGTTCCCGCAGTCGCCCGCCGGGCCGCCGGACGCCGTGCCGGGGTAGGGCGCTCCGGGCAGCGCGGCGGTGCCGTCGTACGACGTGCCGGGCGACCGGGGCGCCGAGGCGGCGGGATCGTCGCAGGGGGCGCCGGACTCGGCGGACGCGGGCCCGGCTATGGCGAGCGGGGCGCCGGCCAGGGCGGCGGCGGTGGTGAGGGCGCGTACGGTGCGGCGCATGGGGCGGGCTCCTCGGCGGTACGGCGGTCGGGGCACGCGTTCGGTGCCCTCGCTGCCATCAGAGCCCCCGGGGCGCCGCCCCGCGCGCGGCCGGACCCCATTCGCGGGACACGGACGGCACCCAACGGGTGACGGTGCCCCCCGGAGCCGCCGGGAACCGGCGCCCGGCGGACCTCATGCCTCCCCCGGGTCCCCGCCGCCCCGTTCGCGGGCGCCCTCGCGGGTGCGGCCCGCGCTGACCAGGCGGCGTGGGTTGCGGCGGAGGTACTCGCCCTCCAGCTGCGCCATGCGTTCGTTGTGGGCGCGCAGGGCGTCGTTCGAGGCGTACAGCAGGGTGTCGTGGCGTGTGCGGTGGATCGTCTCCAGCTCTTTCATGAGCTGCTGGTCGTCCAGTCGGCTGGGGTCGACTCCGGTCATGGCGGTACCCCCGCTCGTCGTGTCCGCGGTCCTGAGCTCCACTGTACGAAGATCCCGCTCCCCCGGCCTCCGCGCGTCCGTACCCGAGCGGACGCACAAGAACGGGCCGCTTCGGGGTAAGGGGTCGAACATGAGCGCAGATGTCGACCTCACCGCTGTTCCGGCCACGGGCCGCAACGTCCTGCGACGGCTGCTGGCGGCCGATTCGCGGCTCTTCGAGGTGGCCGCCGAGCGGAACTGGCCCGGCGGCCAGAAGGTGCTGCCCCGCCTGAGCCGCAGCGCCAACCACGGCGTGCTGTGGTTCGCCGCGGCCGGCGCGATCGCCGCGAGCCGCACCCCGCGGGCGCGCCGCGCCGCCGCGCGGGGTCTGGCCTCGCTGAGCCTGGCCTCGCTGACGATCAACACCCTGGGCAAGCGGTCGGTGCGCCGCACCCGGCCGGTGCTGGACTCGGTGCCGCTGTCCCGGCAGCTCAAGCGGCAGCCGATCACCACCTCCTTCCCGTCGGGGCACGCCGCCTCGGCGGCCGCGTTCGCGGCCGGGGTCGCGCTGGAGTCCCCGGCGTGGGGCGCGGCGGTGGCGCCGGTGGCGTTCTCGGTGGCGATGTCGCGGGTGTACACCGGCGTGCACTTCCCGAGCGATGTGCTGGCCGGCGCGGCGCTCGGGGTCGGCGCCGCGTTCGTGGTGCGGCGGCTGGTGCCCACGCGGGCGGCCGCCCGTCCGGCCGCCCGGCCGCGCGCGGACGCCCCGGCGCTGCCGGAGGGCGAGGGCCTGGTGATGGTGGCCAACCGTTCCTCTGGCACCGCGGACCGGGTGAGCGCGCTGCGCGACGCGCTGCCCCGGGCGGAGATCGTCGAGTGCGAGCCGGAGGACATCCGGGCCGAGCTGGACAAGGCGGCCGCCCGGGCGCGGGTGCTGGGCGTGTGCGGCGGCGACGGCACGGTGAACGCGGGGGCGGAGGTCGCCCTGATCAACCGGCTGCCGCTGGCGGTGCTGCCCGGCGGCACCCTGAACCACTTCGCGTACGACCTGGGCGTGGAGGACGCGGCCGACCTGGCGGCGGCCGTCCGCGCCGGGGAGGCGGTCCAGGTGGACGTCGGCCGGTTCACCGCCGACGACCGCTCCAGCGTCTTCCTGAACACCCTCAGTCTGGGCGTCTACCCGGAGCTGGTGCGCGAGCGCGAGCACTGGTCGCCCCGGATCGGCGGCTGGGCGGCCGGGGTGCTGGGCGCGGTGAAGGTGCTGCGCGCCGACCGCCATCCGCTGGAGGTGGAGGCGGGGGGCAAGCGGCACCCGCTGTGGATGCTGTTCGTCGGCAACGGCGTCTACCGCCGCAGCGGCCTGGGCGCGGGACGCCGTACGGAGCTGTCGGGCGGCCCGCTGGACGTGCGGGTGGTGCACGGCAGCGGCTGGCCCGCGCTGCGGCTGCTGGCGGCCGCGGTGGCGGGGCCGCTCACCCGCTCCCAGGGCCACGCGGCGGTGCAGCTCGGCCGGCTGCGGCTGTCCGGTCTCGCGCCGGACACCCCGCTGGCCTACGACGGTGAGGTGACGTCGGTGACCGGCACGGTGACGGTGGAGAAGCTGCCCGAGATCCTGACGGCCTACAGCCCCCACCCCGGCACGTCCTGACACATCGTCAGTCCGTATCGCGGACCGGATGTCTCAGCATCCGGTTCACGGCGTACCGTTCCGACCCTCCACGGCCGCGACGCCCCGCACGGGCGCCGCGGCCGGACCGTCGAAGGGGGCACGTCATGCCGGAACCGCGTCAGGCCGCCGTCTACACCCACGGACACCACGAGTCGGTGCTGCGTTCGCACACCTGGCGCACGGCCGCCAACTCGGCCGCCTATCTGCTCGGTTCGCTCGAACCCGGCATGCACGTCCTGGACGTCGGCTGCGGTCCCGGCACCATCACCGCGGACCTGGCCGCACTGGTCCCGCACGGCCGGGTGACCGGCGTCGACCTCGCCCGCGACGTGCTGGAGCGGGCCCGCGCCACCGCCGCCGGGCGCGGCCTGGACAACGTCGCCTTCGAGGTCGCCGACGTGTACGCCCTCGGCCATCCCGACGACACCTTCGACGTCGTCCACGCCCACCAGGTGCTCCAGCACGTCGGCGACCCGGTCGGGGCGCTGCGCGAGATGGTCCGGGTGACCCGGCCCGGCGGGATCGTCGCGGTGCGCGACGCGGACTACGCGGCCATGACCTGGTACCCGGCCGTACCGGGTCTCGACGACTGGCTGGACCTGTACCGCCGGGTGGCACGCGCCAACGGCGGTGAGCCGGACGCCGGGCGGCGGCTGCGGAGCTGGGCGCTGGCCGCCGGGCTCAGCGACATCACCGCCACCTCCGGCACCTGGACATACGCCACCCCCGAGGAACGCGCCTGGTGGAGCGGCCTGTGGGCGGACCGTACGCTCGCCTCCTCCTACGCCGGAGCCGCGGTGGAGGGCGGCCACGCGACGGCCGGGGAGCTGGAGGCGGTGTCCGCGGCGTGGCGGGAGTGGGGGCGGCGGGAGGACGGCTGGTTCGCGGTCCTGCACGGCGAGATCCTGTGCCGCAAGCCGGCCTGAACACCTCGGCGGGCGCCGCGTGCGCGACGCCCGCCGTGGAGTGGACCGCCTAACTGACGACGGCCTCGCCCACGAGCAGGCGGGCGGTGGCCGCGATGTTCTCGGCGTCGATGCCGGCCGCGTGCAGTTGCTCCTCGGGTGTGGCGGAGCCCGGCATCGCGCGGACCGCGAGGCGGACCAGACGGGGCACGGGGCGGCCGTCGGTGAACGCCTCCACGACCGCGTCGCCGATGCCGCCCTCCTCGTGGTGGTCCTCGACCGTCACCAGGCAGCCGGTGTCGTCGGCGGCCCGGCGCAGCGTCTCCACGTCGACGGGCTTGACCGAGTACAGGTCGATGACCCGGACGCGGATGCCCTCACCGGCGAGCCGGTCGGCGGCCGTCAGCGCCTCCTGCACGGTGACCCCGGCCGCGACGACGGTCAGCCGGTCCTCGTCGCTGGAGCGCAGCACCTTGCTGCCGCCGACCGGGAACTCCTCGTCGGCGGAGTAGATCACCGGGCTCTTGCCGCGCGAGGTGCGCAGGTAGCGGACGCCGTCCAGGTCGGCCATGGACGCGACGAGGCGGGCGGTCTGGTTGGCGTCGCAGGGGTAGAGCACGGTGGAGCCGTACACGGACCGGAACATCGCCAGGTCCTCCAGGCCCATCTGCGAGGGGCCGTCCTGCCCGATGGCCACGCCCGCGTGCGAGCCGACCAGGTTGATCCCGGCGTCGCTGATCGAGGCCATGCGCACGAAGTCGTAGGCGCGGGTGAAGAAGGCCGCGAAGGTGGACGCGTACGGCAGCCAGCCGCGTGCCGCCATGCCGACGGCCGAGGCGACCATCTGCTGCTCGGCGATGTAGGACTCGAAGTAGCGCTCGGGGTGTTCCTCGGCGAACATCTCGGTGCGGGTGGAGTCGCCGACCTCGCCGTCCAGGGCGACGACGTCGCCGCGGGCGGTGCCGAGGGCGGCGAGCGCCTTGCCGAAGGCGTCGCGGGTGGCGACCTCCTCGCCCTTGTCGAAGCGGGGCAGGCTCAGCGGCTCGTGGACGGGCTTGTCCGGGGTCGCGGCGGCCGGCTCGCCGACGTGGACGCGGATGTCGCGGCGGCCGCCCAGTTCCTCGACGGCCGCCTTCGCGTCCGTCAGCGGCTTGCCGTGCTTGCCCTCCTTGTCCTCCACGGCGGCGACGCCCTTGCCCTTGAGGGTGCGGGCGATGATCGCGGTGGGGCGGCCCTCGGTGTTCCGGGCCTCGCTGTAGGCGCGGTCGATGGCGGCGACGTCGTGGCCGTCGATCTCGATCGTGTGCCAGCCGAACGCCTGGAAGTGGCGGGCGTAGGCGTCCAGGTCGTGGCCGTGCCGGGTCTGGCCGCGCTGGCCGAGCCGGTTGACGTCCACGATGGCGGTGAGGTTGTCCAGACCGTCGTACGCGGCGGCCTCGGCGGCCTCCCAGATGGAGCCCTCGGCCATCTCGCTGTCGCCGCACACCACCCAGACGCGGTGGTCGGAGTGCTCCAGCCGCTTGCCCGCGAGCGCGATGCCGACGCCGACCGGCAGCCCCTGGCCGAGCGAGCCGGTGGCGGTCTCCACCCAGGGCAGCCTGCGCGGGGTCGGGTGCCCTTCGAGGCGGCTGCCGAGCTTGCGGAAGGTGAGCAGCTCGGCGTCGTCGATGGCACCGGCCGCCTTGTAGACGGCGTACATCAGCGGGGACGCGTGTCCCTTGGAGAGCACGAAACGGTCGTTGGCGGGGTGGTCGGGGCGTTCGAAGTCGTAGCGCAGATGGTTGGCGAGCAGCACGGCCAGCAGGTCGGCGGCGGACATCGAGGAGGTCGGGTGGCCGGACTGCGCCGCGTCCGCGGCCCGCACACTGTCCACCCGCAACTGCTGTCCGAGTTCGGCGAGTTCATCGGTGTTCATGAGTCTCCCTTCCACGTGTCCGAGTTCGGCCCGGACGGTCCTCGGCGCACCGGGCGGGCGTCCACCAGCCCATCACGCTGGGTGACCGGTCATGGGCGCCGCGGTGGTGCGGTTCGTCCGAGGTGTTCCGCGTATCCGGGGTCACGGCACCCAAACCCGTTCCAGGTCACCCGGCCGGGGCCCCGCGTCCGCCGGGCCGGAACCCCGGAGCGCGGCGACGGCCTGTGCGCCGCGCCCGGCCCCAACTAGGCTCGTGGGCATGGAGATTCTTGGCGCCACACTGCGCATCTGCGTCGACGACCTGGAAGCCGCGATCCCGTTCTACGAGCGTCTGACGGGGAGCACGGCGGCGCGCTTCGAGCGCGGTGGCGTACGGGTCGCCGCGATCGGCTCGTTCCTGCTGATGAGCGGGCCGGAGGCGGAGCTGGAGGTGCTGCGCAAGGTGACGGCGACGGTCGCCGTGAAGGACGTCGACGAGGCGCACCGGCTGCTGGCGGGCATGGGCGCGCAGATCATCGCGGGCCCGGTGCCCACCCCGGTGGGCCGCAACCTGCTGGTGATGCACCCGGACGGCACGATCTTCGAGTACGCCGACCAGTCCGGGGCCTGAGCCGGGGGGAGCGGCGGGGCCTGGTCAGCCCTCGTCCCGCATCTCCGTGGTGAGTGCCCACCGCTCGTGGTCGCGCCACTCGCCGTCGACCTGGATCATCTTCGGCGAGAACCCCTCCAGCCGGAATCCCGCGCGCTTCGCCAGAGCGATGGACGCGGTGTTGCCGGGCTGCACGTTGATCTCCAGCCGGTGCAGCCCGAGCGGCCCGAAGGCGTACCCGATCACCAGCTCGAGGCCCTCCCGCATCAGCCCCCGCCCGGCCGCGTGCGCGAAGGCCCCGTACCCGAGCGCCCCGCACCGGAAGCCGCCCATGACGATGTTGTTGATGTTGACGAACCCGGCGATGTCCCCGCTGTCGCGCTCGCACACGAGGAACCCGGCGCGGTTCGCGTCGCCGGTCAGCCGCCCCTCGTAGACGGCGTACGCCTCGTCGCTGTCGGGCATCACCAGCCAGGGCCGGTGCAGGTCCTTGCTCTCCCTGACCCGGGCGGTGAACTCGGCGCCGTCCTCCGCCCGGAACCGGCGGACGGCCACGCGGGGGCCCTGGGCGAGGTAGTGGGGTGCGGTGTGGGGCATCGGGCCAGCCTACGCCCGGCGGACGGCTCGCGGCTCAGCTCAGGGCGGGCTCCTCCAGCGTCAAGGTGCCCGCGTCCGCGTCCAGTTCCGCCGCCGCCCCGAAGGGGATCGTCAGCGCGTCCGGGCAGTGGCCGAAGCCGGCGTCCTCCAGGACCGGGACGCCCAGCGGGGCCAGGCGGTCGGCGAGCATGGGGCGGAGCATGTCGTAGGGGTCGCAGTCGTGCCAGGAGCCGAGGAGGACGCCGTGGACGCCGGCCGTCCAGCCCGAGCGGAGGAGCTGGGTGAGGTAGCGGTCCAGGCGGTAGGTCTCCTCGCCGACGTCCTCCAGGCAGAGCAGGCCGCCGCGGGCACAGGGGCGGGCGTGCGGGGTGCCCCGTTCCGCCGCGAGGAGGGACAGGCAGCCGCCGAGGGTGGTGCCCCGGGCGCGGCCGGGGACGAGGGGGCGGCCGGCGGTGGCGATCTCCTGGACCTTCTCCGGGGTGAAGAGGGTCGCGTGGAGGTGGTCGCGGGCGCGTTCGCCGCCGATGAAGTCGACGCCCGCCGCCATCGGGCCGTGCAGGGTGGCCAGGCCCAGCCGGGTGGCGAACGCCTCGTGCAGCGCGGTGATGTCGCTGAAGCCGACGAACACCTTCGGGCCGGCCCGGCGCATCGCCTCCCAGTCCAGAAGGTCGGCCATCCGCTGGGCGCCGTAGCCGCCGCGGGCGCAGAGCACCGCGTCCACCGACGGGTCGCACCAGGCCCGCTGGAGGTCGTCGGCGCGGGCCGCGTCGGTGCCCGCGAGATAGCGGAACCGGTCGTGGCGGTCCAGCACATGGGGTGCCACGACCGGGTCCAGGCCCCAGCTCCGCAGGACGTCGAGGCCCGCGCGCAGCCGTTCGGCGGGCACCGGCCCGCTGGGCGCGACGACGGCCACGCGGGCGCCGGGGGCGAGCCGTCCGGGGCGCGTGAGTGGCTTCACGTACCGAGCTCCAGTTCCGGGACGCCGGGCAGGTCGAGCCCGAACACCAGGGCGTACAGGGACAGTTCGGCTTCCAGCGCGCGGACCATGGTGTCGGCACGGCGGAAGCCGTGGCCCTCCCCGGCGAAGGTGAGGTAGGCGTGCGGCACGCCCCGGCCGGCGACCTGGTCGAGGAAGTGCTCGCACTGTTCGGGCGGGCAGATGACGTCGTCCAGCCCCTGCAGGAGCAGGAAGGGGGCTTTGAGCCGGTCGGCGTTGGTGGTGGGCGAGCGCTCGGCGTAGCGTTCGGGCACCTCGGCGAGCGGGCCGACCAGGGACTCCAGGTAGCGGGACTCGAAGTCGTGGGTGCGGCCCGGACCCCAGGTGGCGAGGTCGAGGATGGGGTAGCTGATGGTGCCGCAGGCGTAGACGTCGGTGCTGGTCAGGGAGGCCGCGGTGGTCCAGCCGCCCGCGCTGCCGCCCCGGATCGCCAGCCGTTCCCGGTCGGCCGTGCCTTCCTCGGCCAGCGCCAGGGCCACCGCCGCGCAGTCCTCGACGTCGACCACGCCCCACTGGTGCCGCAGCCGCTCCCGGTAGACGCGGCCGTAGCCGGTGGAGCCGCCGTAGTTGACCTCGGCGACGCCGATGCCGCGCGAGGTGAAGGCGGCGATGGCGAGGTCCAGCACGAGCGGGACCCGGCTGGTGGGGCCGCCGTGCGCCCAGATGACGTAGGGCGGCGCCTCGTCGGCGGGGCCGGTGATCTGGGGGTGCCGGGGCGGATAGACGTGCGCGTGCACCTCGCGGCCGCCGGGGCCGGTGAAGGTGCGGACCTCAGGCTCGGGGTAGTACGCCGGGTCGACGGGGTCCCGGTGCCGGGCGCCGACGGTGCGGGCGCGGCCGGTGCCGGTGTCCAGCTCGATCACCTCGTACCCGGTGCGCGGACTCGCGCCGATGGCCGCGACCCGGCTGCCGTGGACGGCGAGCGTGGAGGCGAACTCGGTCCAGGGCCCGGCCGCGTCGGCGATCTCGCCGGTCTCGGGGTCGAGTATCCCGAGCACGGCGGCGCCCCGGCCGTGCAGGACGGCCAGCGGCCCGTCCGGAAGGGGCGCGAACCAGCGCTGGCCGAGCTTCCACAGCGGGCCGCCGAACTCCTCCTGGCGCGGGCACAGCGGTACGCCGTCCCGGTAGAGGTTCCACCAGCCGCCCCGGTCGCTCGCGTACAGCAGCCGCCCGTCCGGCGCCCACTCCACCTGGGCGACCGCCTCGTCGGGACCGCCCGCGACCGTGCGCGCGTCCCGGTAGCGGCCGTCCTCGCCGATCTCCGCGACGAGCAGCTCGGTGCCGTCCCAGGGCATGCGGGGATGGTCCCAGGCCAGCCACGCGGCCCGTCGGCCGTCCGGTGAGACCCGGGCGCCGGTGACGAACCGGTGCCGTCCGTCGGTGAGTTCACGTACCGCCGTGCGGTCGTCGGCGGCCGAGCCGTCCAGCGGTACGGCGGCCAGCACGCGCCGCACGTCCCCGCTGCCCTCGCCGGTGAACTCCTCCAGCACACAGCGGACCTCGCCCCGCCCGAGGTCCAGCTCCGGTTCGGCCCAGCGCAGTCCGCCGCCGGCAGCGGAGAGCGGGGTGAGCGGGACCGGCTCGCCGCCGCCCGGCTCGTAGCGGTAGAGCCGCTGGTCGCCGAAGTGGGTGAAGACGACCAGCGGACGGTCCTCGCCCGGGGCGGCGGTCCAGGGGCGGCCGCCGTACTCGATGACACGGTTGCGCACGTTCCACGGCGGCGGCAGAACCGGTTCCTCGGTCCCGTCGGCCGTGCGGCGCACCAGGGCCCGGCGGCCGCCCTCGGCGGGCCGGGGCTCGGTCCACCAGACCTCGGCGCCGACGAACCCCACCCACTCCGGGTGTCCGTCGTGCGCGGCGGCGAGCTCCGCGTCGACGGGCGTCGGCCAGGAACCGTACGGCATGACGCGCATCTCTTCCCCCATCTCCATCAGGCCGTCCGCAGGAAGCGGTCGAGCACACGGACGCCGAACCGGAGCGCCTCCACGGGCACGCGTTCGTCGACGCCGTGGAACAGCGCCTGGTAGTCCAGGTCTTCGGGCAGGCGCAGCGGGGCGAAGCCGTAGCCGGTGATGCCGAGCCGGGAGAACTGCTTGGCGTCGGTGCCGCCGGACATGCAGTACGGGACGACGTGCGCGCCGGGCGCGAACTCCTCCACGGCCGAGCGCATCCTGGCGAACAGCGGGGCGTCCACCGGGGCTTGGAGGGCGACCTCGCGGTGCACGTACTCCCAGTCCACGTCCGGGCCGGTGAGCCGGTCCAGCGTCGACTCGAACTCCTCCTCGCCGCCCGGCAGGAAGCGCCCGTCGATGTGCGCGTGGGCGTCGCCGGGGATGACGTTGACCTTGTAACCGGCGTCCAGCATGGTCGGGTTGGCGCTGTTGCGGACGGTCGACTCGACCAGCCTGGCGGCCGGTCCGAGCTTGTCCAGCAGCAGCTCCATGTCGTCGAAGTCGGGCTCCAGGCCGTAGAGCGCGGCGAGTTCGGTGAGCGCGGCCCGCACGGTCGGGGTGATGCGCAGCGGCCACTCGTGCTCGCCGATGCGGGTGACGGCGGCCGCGAGCCGGGTCACCGCGTTCTCCCGGTTCACCTTGGAGCCGTGCCCGGCACGGCCGCCCGCGCTCAGCCGCAGCCAGCCGGTGCCCCGCTCCCCCGCCGCGACGGGGTAGATCTCGCGCCCGGTGCCGTCGTGGAAGGTGAAGGCGCCGGACTCCCCGATGGCCTCGGTGCAGCCCTCGAACAGCTCGGGGTGGCGGTCGGCGAGGAAGCCGGAGCCGTCCTCGGCGCTGGCCTCCTCGTCGGCGGTGAAGGCGATGACGAGGTCCCGGCGCGGCCGGACGCCCTGCCGGGCCCAGCCGCGCAGCACGGCCAGGATCATCGCGTCCATGTTCTTCATGTCGACGGCGCCGCGTCCCCAGACCATGCCGTCGCGGACCTCGCCGGAGAAAGGATGGACGCTCCAGTCGGCGGGCTCGGCGGGCACCACGTCCAGGTGGCCGTGGACGAGCAGCGCGTCGGCGGACGGGTCGGTGCCGGCGACCCGGGCGACCACGTTGGCCCGTCCCGGCGTCCGCTCCAGCACCAGCGGGTCCAGCCCGGCGCCCGCCAGGCGTTCGGCGGCGTACTCGGCGGCGGGCCGCTCGCGGCAGTCGCCGCCGCCCCGGTTGGTGGTGTCGATCCTGATCAGCTCGGAGGTGAACGCGACCACCTCGTCCAGCGCGCACTCGTCAGCCATACTGCTCCTCCACGGCGGCGGAGGCGATCGTGGTGACCGCCTTGAACGTGCGAATTGCCTCGTACATCGTCCCGGCGGTGTAGGCCACCTTCCGTTCCCCGACGCGCGCGACCCCCGGCACGACCGTGACGGCCATCGCCAGATGTTCGGCGTCGAACTCGACGGCGACGGTGAACGGGCCCTGCTGGACGGTCTCGGCGCGTACGGCGAGCCGGGCCGCCTCCTTGGCGGCCGCGCGGATGTCGGCGGCGGTGCGGGCCGGGGTGCGGCACACGGCCGCGTACCGCGAGACATGGTCCTTGACGGCGACCTTCAGCGCCTCGGGCGCGTAGCCGAGCGCGTCGTCGCAGGCCAGGTCGTCCCCGGTGACCAGCACCACGGGCACCCCGTACTCCGCGACGACGTGCGCGTTCAGCAGGCCCTCGCTGGCGCGTACGTCGTTCAGCCAGACGCCGGTGATCTGGTTGGCGAGGTAGGTGTGGGCGAGGACGCCCTCCATGCCGGCGCCCGCGTGGTAGCCGACGAACGCGATGCCGTCGATGTCGCCCTGCTGGACGCCTTCGACCATCGACAGCGTCTTGTGCCGCCCGGTGAGCATCTCGACCCGCTCGTCCAGCTGCTCCAGCAGCAGGTTCCGCATGGTCCAGTGGGCCTCGTTGACGAGCACCTGATCGGCCCCGCCGTCGAAGAAGCCCAGCGCGGCGGCGTTCACGTCGGAGGTGAACATCCCCCGGCACCGCTCCCACTGCGGGGTCCCCGGCAGCACGTCGGCGGGCCAGGTGACCCCGGTGGCACCTTCCATGTCGGCACTGATGAGGATCTTCATGCCGCGCAGGGTACGCGCCCGGCCGGGCGGCGGCCACGACATGGCCGCGGACCGCCGTCCGGCCGGCGCGGTTCTCACTCGCGCGCCAGCACGAACCACCGGGCGGGCAGGTCGATGCGGGTGCCGTCCGGGAAGTGCTCGGTCTGGGGCAGCACGGTCTCGCCGGTGGCCAGGATCTTCAGGCCGGCCTCGGCCAGGAGGCGGGGGATCTCGTCGTCGGCGGCGTCGGCCGGCTTGAGGTCGTGGTGGAAGACCCGGCGGAGCTTGGGGGGCGGCCCGTCCGGGCCCCCGGCGGCCCGGCGCAGGACGTCGCGGGAACCGGAGGTCAGTTCGACGACGAAGGCGCGGCCGGCGTCGCCCAGGAGCGTGGCCACGGCGGCGGCGACCGCGGGCCGGGCCGCCGGCTCGCTCTGGTGGATGACGGCGCGCATGTAGACGTTGCTGTCGCCGAGGCGGGCGTGGAGGGCGTCCACGGCGTCGGTGTCGGTCAGGTCGAGCTGCTCGAACTCGGCGGCGGCGCCGGCCGTGGCGCGGCGGGCGTGGTCGACGGCGGCGTGCGAGAGGTCGACGCCGAGCGCGCGGGCGAAGCGGGTGGCGAGGTAGCGGGTCTGGGTGCCGTTGCCGCAGCCGAGGTCCACGATGACGCGGCCGGCGTCGGCGTGCGGCAGGAGGAGTTCACTGTGGGGCTCGGCGGTCAGGGAGGGATCGGCGTCCCAGATCGCGTCTCCCCGCTCGCCGGAGGTCTCCCGCCAGTAACTCTCCCAGTTGGAGCGGTAGTCGTCGGAAACGTTCACTGCGATCTCCCCAAGGTCGGTGCCTTGATCGGGATATCGCGCCGGGCGCCCCCGGACAAGGGGTCCGGGGGCACCTTTACGGGATCAGCGCCTGCTCGAACCACACCGTCTTGTGGCGCCCGCTGGTCGTCGCGCCCCACTCCCTGGCCAGTCGGCTGACGACGCGCAGGCCACGGCCCGCCTCGTCCGTGGCTCCCGCGGTGCGCAGGTCGGGCAGTTCCGGCTCCTCGTCCGTGACCTCGAACAGCAGGGCGTCGGTGCGGACCACGCGCAGCCCGACCGGGCTGCCCCCGCCGTGCCGTACGGCGTTGGTGACGATCTCGCTGACCAGCAGCAGCGCGGTGTCCACCGCCCCGGGCAGGCCCCACTTCAGCAGGCGCTCGCGGACCAGGTGCCGGGCGCGGGAGACCTCGCGCGGGTCGGGGTCCAGCCGCCACTGGGCCACATGGTCGTCGGGGATGCCGTTGAGCCGGGCCATCAGCAGGGCCACGTCGTCCTTGCGGCCGCCGCGGGTGTTCAGCGCGCGGATGATGGTGTCGCAGGCCGCGTCCATGGAGGCGGCCGGATGCGCGGCGGACTCGCAGAGCGCGGCCAGCCCGTCCCCGATGTCGGAGCCGCGCACCTCCACCAGGCCGTCGGTGCACAGCACCAGCCGGTCGCCCGGCTCGACCCGTACCGTGGTGACCTCGAAGGGGACGCCGCCGACGCCGATCGGCGCACCGGTGGGCAGTTCGAGCAGTTCGCTGCCGCCGTCCGCCGCGCGGACCAGCACCGGCGGGATGTGTCCCGCGTTGGCGATCTGGAGCTCGCCGCGGATCGGGTCGTAGACGGCGTAGAGACAGGTGGCGAGGTAGTTCTCGCCGAGCCGCCGGGCCAGGTCGTCGAGGTTGCGCAGCAGTTGGGCGGGCGGGGTCTGAAGCGCGGCCATGGTCTGGACGGCGGTGCGCAACTGGCCCATCATCGCGGCCGAGTTGAGTCCGTGCCCCATGACGTCACCGACGACGAGGGCCGTGCGGGAGCCGGGCAGTTTGACGGTGTCGAACCAGTCGCCGCCGATGCGGCCGAGCCGGGTGCCGGGCAGGTACCGGGTCGCCACGTCGCACCCGGCCATGCGCGGGGTGACCTGCGGCAGCATGCTGTCCTGGAGGGTCTCGGCGACGTTCTCCTGGTACGTGTACATGCGGGCGTTGTCGAGCACGAGCCCGGCGCGGGCGGCGAGTTCGGCGCCGGTGGTGCGGTCCATGCCGTCGAACGGCAGCCGGTCGGCGCGGCGCAGCAGCACCATGAAGCCCAGGACGACGTTGCGCGCCTTGAGCGGGACGATCAGCAGGGAGCGGCCGTTGATGAGCGGCCTGAGGTCGCGCTTCTCGAACTCGCCGGAGATCCGGTTGCCCAGCTCGTCGCTGATCCGGGGGATGAGGACGGGTTCGCCGGTGACCATGCACTGGTAGAAGGGCGTGTGCTCGGGGAAGGCGAACGCCTCGCCGACCGGGACGGTGTCGTCCCACCGGCCGGGTTCGTCGTTGTGCTCGACCCAGACCCGGTGCATCAGGGTGCTGGCGTCGGGCGGGCCGTCGGGGAAGCCCTCTCCGGCGAGGACTGCGGAACGCAGATGGGTGCCGGCGAAGTCCGCGAACCGGGGCACGGCGG
Source organism: Streptomyces sp. NPDC046860 (assembly GCF_040645115.1). Classification (NCBI taxonomy): domain Bacteria; kingdom Bacillati; phylum Actinomycetota; class Actinomycetes; order Kitasatosporales; family Streptomycetaceae; genus Streptomyces; species Streptomyces sp. NPDC046860. The sequence continues at coordinate 34,472 of NZ_JBEYXQ010000024.1, forward strand.
CACTGGTGACCTCGCGGATCGTCTCGCCGAGATCGAGGGAGGTGCCGATGGCGGAGCTGACCTCGTTGAGGAACTCCAGCCGCTCGCGCACGGCCGCGTACTCCAGGTCGGCCAGCGCCTCGGCCGGGATGAGCGGCTCGGTCCGGGGACGCGGGACAACGCTGTCAGAGCGGCCGGGGCGCCGGGGGACACCCCAGTACGGGGTGACGGGCACGCGCTCGAACTGGCTGAACTCCAGCACCGGATAGCCGAGTTCGAGCACCTGGGAGACGATGCGGGCGCTGAGTCCGGGCCCCATGTTGGGCAGGATCTCGGGCAGCCTGCGCTCCAGGTCGGCGGCGGTGGGCAGTTCGGTGTGGCGGGCGAAGCCGGGCGCGATGCGCTCGGTGCTCTCGTCGAGGTGCCCGCGGGCCTCCCGCAGGCGGGTGGCGTCGGCGGCGAGCACCAGCAGCCGGGAGGGCCCGGGCCCGACCAGCGGGTAGGCCCACCACAGCACGTCGATCCGCTCGTCGTCGACGCGTTCGGGCGGGGTGAGCCGGGCGCGGCCCGCGGTGGGATAGCCGGTGTGCCCGCCGAGAGACGCCTCAAGGTCGGGGCCGCTCCCGTCGGGAGCGCCGCCGGGCGGGCCGTCCAGCAGGTCGTCGGGGAGGGCGCCCGAGACGGGCAGCAGATCCGCCACCGGCCGTCCCACGGCCTCCTCCCGGGCGGTGCCGAACATCCGCCCGGCCCCACTGCTCCAGTGGGACACCAGGCCCGAGCGGTCGACGATCACCACGGCCAGCGGGATACGGCCCGCCGCGGAGTCCTCCGCACCGCGGCCGGGAGACGCGTCCCGCTCGCTGCCACGGTCCATGGCCAAGGCCCTCTCTCCCCACGGCTGTACGCGAACGATCTGTGCCGCCCGCCACTACCGTACGGGGGAGTCACGTCGCCATGTGTGGCAATCCGCGAATTGCGTCCCCGAGATCACACCGGCACGCCCGGGCCCCTCACCGCTCAGTCCTCGTGGCCCAGTTGCAGGTCACGCTCGGTGCGGCCGCCGCCCGCGACCTGGAGGACCGTGGCGACCGGCGGATAGCCGGCGGCGATGACGGTGTACTCGCCGGAGGAGAGGTCGACGAAGCGGAAGCCGCCGTCCGCGCCCGTGGTGAGGGTGTCGACGACGTTCCCGGCCGCGTCCAGCAGGGTCACGCGCGCGTCCTCCACCGGACGCCCTCCTCCGGCCCGGACCGTGCCCTTGAGGACGGCTCCGCCCGCGAGTTCGACGTCCTGGCGGGTCTCGCGGGACGCCTGCACGCTGACCGGGAGGGCGGCCGGGCGGAAGGCGGGCGCGCTGGCGGCGAGGGTGTACTCCCCCGCGACCAGTTCGGTGATGACGTAACCGCCCTCGCGGCCGCTGCGGGTGGCGGCGACGACCTCGCCGTGCACGTTGGTCAGGGTGACGGTGGCGTCCCGTACGGGGCTGCCGTCCGCGGTGAGCATGGCGCCCGCGAGGCGCCCGGCGCCGCCGAGGACCACGTCCAGCTCGACGGGCCGTTCGCCCACGGTGACGGAGACGGCCTGGGGCTGGTGGCCGCCGGCCGCCGCGATCAGCACGTAGGAGCCGGCGCCGGGGGTGGCCAGGGCGTAGCGGCCGTCGTCGCCGCTGGCGCCCCGGCCGATCTGTACGCCGCCGATGTCGATGAGGGTGAGCGCGGCGCGGGGCACCACGGTCCCGTCCGGGTGCTGGACGGTGCCGCAGACCGCGATCCCGGCGGTGTGCGGCGCGCGGGCCTGGGGCGGGACGGGGATGCCCGGCACGGTGTCCGGTTCGGTGGCGGTGGGGACGTGCTGGGACACCAGGGGTTTCTCCTTGAGGAAGAAGGCGATGACCAGGCCGAGGACGAGCACCGGCACCAGGTACAGGAAGATGCGGGGCATCGCGTCGGCGTAGGCGTGGATGTAGGCGTCCCGCAGCGCCGGGGGCAGGGCGTGGACGAGCTGCGGGGTGATCGCCTCGGGGTCGGGCAGGGCGGCCGCGGCGTCCGGCGGGAGGTCCTCGCGCAGGGCGTCGGTGAGCCGGTCGGCGAAGAGGGTGCCGAAGACGGCGGCGCCGACGCTGCCGCCGATCTGCCGGAAGTAGTTGTTGGCGCTGGTGGCGGTGCCGAGGTCGGCGGGGCGCACGGAGTTCTGCACGGCGAGCACCAGTACGGGCATGACCAGGCCGATGCCGGTGCCGAGGACGGCCATCCAGACGCTGTAGGCCAGCCGGGAGGTGTCCACCTCCAGCCGGGACAGCAGCCACATGCCGAGCGCGGAGAGCGCGCCGCCGAGCAGCGGGTAGACCTTGTAGCGGCCGGTGCGGCTGATGAGCTGTCCGCCGACGATGGACGCGCCGACGATGCCCGCCATCATGGGCAGCATCAGCAGCCCGGACTCGGTGGCGCTGGCGCCGTCGACCATCTGCAGGAAGGTCGGCAGATAGCTGGCCGCGCCGAACAGGGCGACGCCGACGACCAGTCCGACCAGCCCGGTGATGTTGAAGACGGAGTCCCGGAACAGCCGCAGCGGGATGAGGGGTTCGGCGGCGAACCGCTCGGCGACGACGAAGAGGATCACGGCGGCCAGCGCGCCCGCGCCGAGCCCGATGATCTCCCTGGAGTCCCAGGCGTACTCGGTGCCGCCCCAGCTGGTCAGCAGCACCAGGCAGGTGGAGGCGGCGGCGAGCAGCAGCGCGCCGGGCACGTCGAGCCGGCCGCGCTTGTCCGGCCGGGGCAGCTTGAGCACGACGGCGACGACGGCGAGGGTGACCAGGCCGAAGGGGACGTTGATGTAGAAGCACCAGCGCCAGGAGAGGTGGTCGGTGAAGTAGCCGCCGAGCAGGGGGCCGGCGACGGAGGCGAGGCCGAAGGCGGCGCCGATCAGGCCCATGTAGCGGCCGCGCTGCCGGGGCGGCACGATGTCGGCGATGATCGCCTGCACGCCGATCATCAGGCCGCCCGCGCCCACGCCCTGGACCGCGCGGAAGGCGATCATCTGGTCCATGCTCTGGGCGCGCCCGGCGAGGGCGGAGCCGACGACGAAGACCAGGATGGCGAACTGGAAGACGCCCTTGCGGCCGAAGAGGTCGCCGAGCTTGCCGTAGAGCGGCAGGCCGATGGTGGAGGTCAGCAGGTAGGCGGTGATCGCCCAGGACATCTTGTCCAGGCCGTGCAGCTCGCCGACGATCTTCGGCAGCGCGGTGGCGACGATCATCTGGTCCAGCGCGGCCAGCAGCAGCGCGAGCATCAGCCCGACGAAGACCAACCGCACCCGGCGTGTGCCGAGTTCGGGGCCGGCGGCGGGCGGTGGGTCCGGGTGTCCGCCCGGAGCCGGGACCGCTTCAACGCCCGGCTCCTCGCGCACCAGCGTCGTTCCGCCCACGTACCGCTCCCCTCGCTCGCATCTGTCGCACATCCCGCGTTACGCGACAACTGCGAACACATACGGCGAGTTACGGCATGAATCCGGTCCCGGCGCAGATCACTCGAACCGGTGAGGGGGACAACGCCCCCGCACCGGCCGGTGTTTGGGGTGTTACTTCTCGACCTCGGCGGCGAGCTTGTCGAGCACGGAGTCGTAGATCCGGCCGAGACCCTTGGGGGCGAAGGTGCGCTCGAAGAAGCCGCCGATGCCGCCCGCGCCCTTCCAGGTGGTGGTGACCACGACACGGGAGCGGCCCTCGCCGGCCGGGGTGACGCGCCAGGTGGTGACCATGGTGGAGTTGCGGTCCTTCTCGACCAGCTCGCCGTCGGTGGGCTCGCCGACCTCCAGCAGACAGTCGCGCACCCGCTTGCTGGTGGCCTGGAGCTTCCAGTGGACGAGGGTGCCCGCGCCGTCGCCGCCCTCGCGCACCTCGTACTCGCTGAAGTGCTCGGGGAGCAGCCGGGGGCGGGTTTCCCGGTAGTCGGCGAGGGCGTCGAACACCTTCTCCGCGTCCGCCGCGACGACCCGTTCCGTAGTGGCCTCGACCTGCGCCATTGCTTCCTCCACGAGCTCATTCCTCAGGGTTTCGGCAAGCCAACCACCCCGGCGCCCGGCCGCCCAAATCGGGGTCCGCCCGATCATGGGAACAGATGTTCTATTGTGGGTTTCGAGCTACCGAGGGAGGCGTCATGCGCTGGGAGAACCTGACCGACGAGTCCGGTGGTCACGGCCGGACCCCCGACGGCTCGCTGTTCGGCGCGGACGCCGTGGTGACCCGGACCTTCGACACACCGGAGTTCCGCGGCATCACCTTCCACGAGGTCCGGGCCCGCTCGGTCCTGAACCGGGTGCCGGGCGCCTCCCGGATGCCGTTCGAATGGACGGTGAACCCCTACCGCGGCTGTTCGCACGCCTGCGTGTACTGCTTCGCCCGGAAGACCCACAGCTATCTGGACCTGGACACCGGGCTCGGCTTCGACTCCCAGATCGTGGTCAAGGTCAACGCGCCGGAGGTGCTGCGCCGCCAGCTCGCCTCCCCGCGCTGGGGCGGGGAGCACGTGGCGATGGGCACCAACGTCGACTGCTACCAGCGGGCCGAGGGCCGCTACCGGCTGATGCCGGGCATCATCGACGCCCTCACCGAGCGGGCCAACCCGTTCTCGATCCTCACCAAGGGCACCCTGATCCTGCGCGACCTCGACCGCCTGGTGCGGGCGGCCGAGGTGACCGACGTCGGCATCTCGGTCTCCGTGGGCTTCACCGACCCCGAGCTGTGGCGCACCGTCGAGCCGGGCACCCCGGCGCCCGAGCGGCGGCTCGACGTCGTACGCGCGCTCGGCGAACACGGCATCGGCTGCGCGGTGCTGATGGCCCCCGTGATCCCCTTCCTCAGCGACCAGCCCGAGCGGCTGCGCGCCACCGTGCGCGCCATCGCGGAGTCCGGGGCCACCTCGGTGACCCCGCTGGTGCTGCATCTGCGGCCCGGCGCGCGGGAGTGGTTCATGAGCTGGCTCGCCCGGCACCATCCGCACCTGGTGACCCGGTACGAACGGATGTACGCGGGCGGCTCGTACGCCCCGACCTGGTACCAGCGCCGGGTCACCCGCCAGGTGCACGAGCTGGCGCGGGAGTACGGCATCGGGCCGACCCGCGCGGGCACGGCCCGGCGCGTCCGGCGGCCGGCCCGCCCGGAGGAGCCGCAGCCGACCCAGCTCACCCTCATGTGAGGGCGTTCGAGGGCATCCGGCGACCCGTTCGGGTCAACCGCGGGGCGAAGACGCCCCCGAGGCGGGGATTGCAGGGACGATGCCGCGAGGACCGCGGCCCGCGCGGCCCGCGTCATCCCCCGTCCCGTGGAGTGCCCCCGCATGAGAACACGCGCAGCCGTACTGGGCGCGACGGCCGTCCTGCTGGCCGCCTCCGCCACCGCACTGCCCGCCCGCGCCACCCCCGCCGCACCGGGCCTCGCCTGGAAGGGCTGCGCCACCGAGGACCACCCGACCCTCCAGTGCGCGTCCCTGACGGTCCCCCTGGACCACGCGCGGCCCGCCGGCCGCCAGATCACGCTCGCCCTGTCCCGCGTGCCGCACACCGCGAAGACCTCCGAGGGCCCGCTGCTGGTCAACCCCGGCGGCCCCGGCGGCAGCGGGCTGGGCCTCGCCGGGTTCGTCGCCTCCGCGCTGCCCGCGGAGGTGGCCGCGCGCTACGACGTCATCGGCTTCGACCCGCGCGGTGTCGGGAAGAGCACCCCGGCCCTGACCTGCGCCCCGGACCACTTCGCGCCGGTGCGCCCCGACACCGTCCCGGCCACGGCGGAGCTGGAGCGGCGCAACCTGGACCGGGTGCGGTCCTTCGCCGCCGCCTGCGGCAAGGCGCACGCGGACGTGCTGCCGTACATCGACACCGTCTCCGCCGCCCGCGACCTGGAGTCCGTCCGCGAGGCGCTCGGCGCCGAGCGCCTCAGCTACCTCGGCTACTCCTACGGCACCTACCTCGGCGCGGTCTGGGCCAAGCTGTTCCCCACGCGGGTGCACCGGCTGGTGCTGGACTCGATCGTGAACCCGACCGGCGTCTGGTACGCGGACAACCTCACCCAGGACCACGCCTTCGACGCCCGCCACAAGGCCCTGATGGCGTGGATCGCCGGGCACGACGAGGCGTACGGCCTGGGCACCGACCCCGCGCGGATCGAGGCCGACTGGTACGCGATGCGGGCCGTGCTGGCGGAGCACCCGGCGGGCGGCAGGGTGGGCGCCGCCGAGCTGGAGGACACCTACATGCCGGGCGGTTACTACGACGGCTACTGGCCCTACCTCGCCCAGGCGCTCGCCTCCTACGTCCACGACAAGGACACCCGGCCGCTCCAGAAGGCGTACGACGCGTTCGCCGTGGTCGACGCGGCCGGGGCCAACAACTACAGCGTCTACACGGCCGTGCAGTGCCGGGACGCCCAGTGGCCGCGCGACTGGCGGCGCTGGTCCCGGGACACCTGGGCGACGCAGCGCAAGGCACCCTTCATGGCCTGGAACAACACCTGGTACAACGCGCCGTGCGCGTTCTGGCCGGCCCGCACCCGGCAGCCCGTCAACATCGCCAACGGCAAGCTGCCCCCGGCCCTGCTGTTCCAGGCGACGGACGACGCGGCGACGCCGTACGAGGGCGGTGTGCTGACCCATCGTCTGCTGGCGCACTCCAGCCTGGTGGTCGAGCGGGGCGGCGGCAACCACGGCATCACCCTGACCGGCAACTCCTGCCTGGACGACCACCTGACCGCCTACCTCACCGACGGCACGGTCCCGCGCGGCCGGGGAGAGGCCGACGCGGTCTGCGACAAGTCCCCGGCCCCGAAGCCGCTGGACCCGAGAACGGCCCCCGCCCCCGCTCGCGGCGCGGCCCTCCACGGCCTGCTGGGCTTCCGCGGCTGACGTCCGTCCGGCCGGCCGGAGCCGTACGGCGCGCGGCGCGCCGGAATCCCGGTGCGCCGCCGGGCCGGCCGTGACACCCTCCGCTCATGTCGATCATCGCTGTGTCGCCCGGGGTTTCCCTCGCGTACGAGACCTTCGGAGACCCCGGCGACCCGCCGGTCCTGCTCGTGACGGGGTTCGGCACGCAGCTGCTCGGCTGGCACGAGGACTTCTGCCGCGCGCTGGCCGGCCGCAGCCGCCATGTGATCCGGTACGACAACCGCGACTGCGGGCTGTCCACCATGTTCGACGACCATCCCGTCGACATGGGCGAGTTCATCGCCGCGGTCAGCTCGGGCGACCTCGCCGCCGCGCTCGCGATGATCCCCTACCGCCTCTCCGACATGGCCGACGACGGCCTGGGCCTGCTCACCGCGCTCGGCATCGAACGCGCCCATGTCGTCGGCGCCTCGATGGGCGGAATGATCGCCCAGACGATGGCGCTCTCCGCCCCGGAGCGGGTGCTCAGCCTGACGTCGATGATGTCCTCGACCGGAGAGAGCGCGTACGGCCGGACCAGCCCGCAGGCACAGGCCGTGCTGTTCGGTCCGAGGCCCGCGGACCGGGAGGGGTACGTCGCGGCGGCGGACAAGGAACTGGTGTGGGCCTCCAGGCGGTACGGCGACGCCGCGGCGCTGCGTGAACTGGCTGCCGCGAGCTACGACCGCGCCTACCGGCCCACCGGCGTCGGGCGGCAGCTCGGCGCGATGGTCCTCAGCGGTTCCCGCGCGGACCGGCTCCGTGAACTGCGGGTACCGACCCTGGTGATCCACGGTCTGGACGACACCCTGATCGACCCCAGCGGCGGCAGGCGCACCGCGGAGCTGGTGCCCGGTGCCGAACTCCTGCTGGTGCCCGACATGGGCCACGACCGCCCCCGTGAACTCTGGCCCACGCTCATCGACGCCCTGGTGGCCCACACCGGCTGAGCACGGGCGGTGTGCGGGCGGTGGGCCGGTGGTGTATGGGTCGGCGTCAACCGCCGTGCCGCTGGCGGGGGATGCGGCCCAGTGCCGTCATCGCCGGTCCCGCCAGGGCCGGGTGGGCCAGGGCCTCGGTCAGGACTCGTTTCGCCCTGGGGTCGGCCAGGGTGCCCAGGCCCTCGACGCAGGCCAGGGCGACCCGGTGGTAGGGGTCGTGGGGGCGCAGTCTTCGTTCGAGGGTGGTGATGAGGGCGGGCACCGACTCGGGGGCGCGCAGCCGGACGAGGAGGCGTACCGGGTGCAGGGCGTAGGCGACGCGGAGTTCGTTGGTGGCGAGGGCGGCGGCCGCGCGGGCGGTACGGGGGTCGCCGAGGGCCGCCAGGGCTTCGGCGGCGGAGGCGCAGCGGGGCGGGTCGCGGTGGTTGAGGAGCAGCACCAGTGATTCGAACGCCCGCCGGTCACCGGCGACTCCGAGCCGGAAGGCGGCCAACTCCCTGGCCCACAGCGGCTGTCCGGGCGCGGTGAGCACATGGGCCAGCTCGTCGTGATCCCCGGTGCCCACCAGCCTCTCGTACGCGGCCACGCCCCGCGACTCCTGCCGTAAGCGTTCGGTGAGCACTCGCAACTCTTCGTCCACGTACCCAGCGTAGGCGCGTGGTGACGGCTGAGGGAGGTACATCACAAAGCGAGTTGGCGCCGACCACTGGCGCGCTCGTTACTCGCTGGTTAAGCTCAGACGAGCGAGTTACCCACTCGCGCTTCGGCTGGCGACGGTCTGGTGACGCAACCGTCGAGAGCACGACCCGGCTCCGGGACAGGGCCGGTCAGTTGACCGTCAGGGCGTGTGCGCGCCCGACCACGACGGCACCGGGCGTGTGCGCTTCGCGGCCCGGCAACACCCGCATCTCCGCGCTTCCTCGCGCGTCCCCGACGCGTCGGCGCGTTCCTCGTCGTCACCACTCTTCCTGGAGTTCCGCGATGGCCACTCCCCTGTCCCACACCCCTCCCTCCGCGCTGCGCACGATCGCCGTGGTCGGCCTCGGCACCATGGGCACCGGTCTCACCGAGGTCCTGGCCCGGGCCGGCCGCGAGGTGGTCGGCATCGACATCGACGCCTCACAGGCCGCCACCTGCGTCCGGGCGCTGGAGGCGTCCACCGCCCGTGCCGTCGGGCGCGGCCGGCTCACCGAGCCCGAGCGCGCCGCGCTCCTGGGCCGGGTCACCACCTCCACCGACCTCGCGGCGGCGGCCGGCGCCGACCTCGTGATCGAGGTGGCCCCGGAGTCGTACGAGATCAAGCAGCAGATCCTCTCCGAACTGGACCGGGTGGTGCGGCCGGAGACGATCCTGGCCACCGGCACCAACGCGCTGTCGGTCACCCGGCTCGCCTCGGGCTCGGCCCGCCCGGAGCGCGTCCTCGGCCTGCACTTCTTCAACCCGGTGCAGGCGATGAAGCTGGTGGAGGTCGTGTCCTCGGTGCTCACCGCGCCGCAGGCGGTCGCCGCCGTCACCGACCTCGCGATCGAACTGGGCAAGGAGCCGGTCGCGGTCGGCGACCGACCCGGATTCGTCGCGGACGGCCTGCTGTTCGGCTACCTGAACCAGGCGGCCGCGATGTACGAGGCCCGCTACGCCTCCCGCGAGGACATCGACGCGGCGATGCGGCTGGGCTGCGGTCTGCCGATGGGCCCCCTCGCCCTGCTCGACCTGATCGGCGTGGACACCGCCCGCCGGGTCCTGGAGGCGATGTACGCCGAGTCCCGCGACCGGCTGCACGCCCCGGCGCCGATCCTGAAGCAGCTCAGCCAGGCGGGCCTGACCGGCCGCAAGGCGGGGCGCGGCTTCTACACCTACGCGGCCCCCGGCAGCGCCGAGACCGTCCCGGACGCCCTCACCCCGGCGCCCGACGGCACCGCGGCGGCGGGCCGTACGGTGCGCTCGGTGGGTGTGGCCGGGTCGGGCACGATGGCCTCGGGCATCGCCGAGGTGTTCGCCAAGGCCGGGTTCGAGGTCGTCCTCGCCGCCCGCAGCGAGGAGAAGGCGCAGGCCGCGAAGGCGCGCGTCGGCAAGTCGCTGGACCGCTCGGTCGCCAAGGGCCGGCTGACCGCCGAGTCGGCTGCCGGGATGCTGGAGCGCATCACCCCGGCGGGCGGCTACGAGGCGTTCGCCGACGTCGATCTCGCCGTGGAGGCCGTCGCCGAGGACCTGGACGTCAAGCGGCAGCTCTTCCAGGCGCTGGACAAGGTCTGCAAGCCGGGCGCGGTCCTGGCCACCACCACCTCCTCACTGCCGGTCGTCGCCTGCGCCCGCGCCACCTCGCGTCCGCAGGACGTGATCGGCATGCACTTCTTCAACCCGGCCCCGGCGATGAAGCTGGTCGAGGTGGTGCGCACGGTGCTCACCGCCGACGACACGCACGCCACCGTGCGGGAGGTCTGCGCGCGGCTGGGCAAGCACCCGGTGGACTGCGGCGACCGCGCCGGCTTCATCGTGAACGCGCTGCTGTTCCCGTACCTGAACAACGCGATCAAGATGGTCGAGGAGCACTACGCGACCCTCGACGACATCGACGCGGCGATGCGCCTGGGCGGCGGCTACCCGATGGGCCCGTTCGAACTGCTGGACGTGGTGGGGCTGGACGTCTCGCTGGCCATCGAGAAGGTGCTGCACCGCGAGTTCCGCGACCCGGGTCTCGCCCCGGCGCCGCTGCTGGAGCACCTGGTGGCGGCGGGCTGCCTGGGCCGCAAGACCGGCCGGGGCTTCCGCGAGTATGCCCGCCGCTGACGGCGGCGGCTTCCGGGACCGGCCGGAGTGGGGCGGGCTGCTCGAACCGGGCGGCCTGACCCCGCCCGGCCGGGCTCCCGCCCCTCCCGGGGGCGAGGCGGCACCCGCGCGTGGGACGGCGTCCATGCAGTACGTTCGGGTCATGTCCCAGCCCGTCAGGTCCTCACGTACATCCGCCGCCTCCGACGCACCGGAGAGCGCCGCGGGCGGCCGCGCCGCCGCCCAGCGGCTGAAGATGCGCCGGGAACTGGCGGCCGCCGCCATGGAGCTCTTCGCGTCCAAAGGGTACGAGGCGACCACGGTCGACGAGATCGCCGCGGCGGCCGGGGTGGCCCGGCGCACCTTCTTCCGGCACTTCCGCTCCAAGGAAGAGGCGATCTTCCCGGACCACGACGACACCCTGATCCGCGCCGAGGCGGTGCTCAACGCCGCCCCGGCGCACGAGCACCCGCTCGACACCGTGTGCCGCGGGATCAAGGAAGTCATGAAGATGTACGCGGCCCAGCCGGAGATCTCGGTGGCGCGCTACCGGCTGACCCGTGAGGTGCCCACGCTGCGCGAGGCGGAGATCGCCTCGGTGGCCCGCTACGAGCGGCTGTTCACCCGCTATCTGCTGGGCCACTTCGACGAGCGGGCGCACGCCGACGACGCCAACGACGACCCGCTGCTGGCCGAGGTCGCCGCCTCCGCGGTGGTCACCGCCCACAACCACGTCCTGCGGCGCTGGCTGCGGGCGGACGGCCAGGGCGACGTGGAGGCGCAGCTCGACCACGCCTTCGCCATCGTGCGCCGCACCTTCGGCACCGGCATCGGAGCCGGCCGGAGCGCGTCCGCCCAGACCACCGCCCCGGCCACGGTCTCCGCGCAGGGCGAGGTGCTGGTGACGGTCGCCCGTACCGACGCCCCGCTGGACGAGGTCATGCGGACCATCGAGCAGGCACTCAAGGAGCGGTGAGCGCGCGTCTCCCGCAGTGACGACGGCCACCCTCCGGGGTGGCCGTTTTGCCATGTCCGGGCCTGTTTTCCGGCACCTTCCGGAGCCCATTCGATCGATCATCGCTCATTTGTTACGTAAAGATTTCATGTGAGTGGAAGTTCTGGCACTCAGTGCCTTGCCGCCTGACACGCGGTGTCATACGTTGAGAGTGTCCGGACGGCCGGCGCGTAGCGAAATCCCGCGCGTCGGCTGTCCCCGCAAGCCCCCCGGCTCGCGCGTCCGGACGCCTGCGTCACAGGCAACCTCCCGCGCCACAAAGCGCCGCCGAAGCACCAGCCGCCGAACAGACGGCACCACCCCTCGCACCCCAGAGCGCACTTCCCGCACCGACGAAACCCCAGCGCCCCTCCCTCGGGGCGCTCACCGCCGGAGGCAATACCGTGACCGTGAAGGACATCCTCGCCGCGATCCAGTCGCAGGACGCCACGTCCGCCGACTTCGCCGCGATCCCGCTGCCCGAGTCGTACCGCGCGATCACCGTGCACAAGGACGAGACGGAGATGTTCGAGGGTCTCCAGACCCGCGACAAGGACCCCCGCAAGTCCATCCACCTCGACGACGTGCCGCTGCCCGAACTGGGCCCCGGCGAGGCCCTGGTGGCCGTCATGGCCTCCTCGGTGAACTACAACTCGGTGTGGACCTCGATCTTCGAGCCGCTCTCCACCTTCGGGTTCCTGGAGCGCTACGGCCGCACCAACGACCTGGCCAAGCGGCACGACCTGCCGTACCACATCATCGGCTCCGACCTCGCGGGCGTCGTGCTGCGCACCGGCCCCGGCGTCAACGCCTGGAAGCCCGGTGACGAGGTCGTCGCGCACTGCCTCTCCGTCGAGATGGAGTCGAGCGACGGCCACAACGACACGATGCTCGACCCCGAGCAGCGGATCTGGGGCTTCGAGACCAACTTCGGCGGGCTCGCGGAGATAGCGCTCGTCAAGTCCAACCAGCTCATGCCGAAGCCGGACCACCTGAGCTGGGAGGAGGCCGCCGCCCCGGGCCTGGTCAACTCCACCGCCTACCGCCAGCTCGTCTCCAAGAACGGCGCCGGGATGAAGCAGGGCGACAACGTGCTGATCTGGGGCGCGAGCGGCGGACTCGGTTCGTACGCCACCCAGTTCGCGCTGGCCGGCGGCGCCAACCCGATCTGCGTCGTCTCCAGCGACCAGAAGGCGGACATCTGCCGCTCGATGGGCGCCGAGGCGATCATCGACCGCAGCGCCGAGGGCTACCGGTTCTGGAAGGACGAGCAGACCCAGGACCCCAAGGAGTGGAAGCGCTTCGGCAAGCGCATCCGCGAGCTGACCGGCGGCGAGGACATCGACATCGTCTTCGAGCACCCCGGCCGCGAGACCTTCGGCGCGTCCGTCTTCGTCACCCGCAAGGGCGGCACCATCACCACCTGCGCGTCCACCTCGGGCTACATGCACGAGTACGACAACCGCTACCTGTGGATGTCGCTCAAGCGCATCATCGGCTCCCACTTCGCCAACTACCGCGAGGCGTGGGAGGCCAACCGCCTCATCGCCAAGGGCAAGATCCACCCGACCCTGTCGAAGGTGTACTCGCTGGAGGACACCGGCCAGGCCGCGCACGACGTGCACCGCAACGCCCACCAGGGCAAGGTCGGCGTGCTGTGCCTGTCCCCCGAGGAGGGGCTCGGGGTGCGGGACGCGGAGAAGCGCGCCGAGCACATCGACGCGATCAACCGCTTCCGGAACGTCTGAGGGCAGCGGAGGCATCAGATGACACAGCGTCAGAAGGACCGGCCGTGGCTCATGCGCACGTACGCCGGTCACTCCACGGCGGAGGCGTCCAACGAGCTGTACCGGCGCAACCTCGCCAAGGGCCAGACCGGACTGTCGGTGGCGTTCGACCTGCCGACCCAGACCGGCTACGACGCCGACCACATCCTCGCCCGCGGCGAGGTCGGCCGGGTCGGCGTGCCCGTCTCGCATCTGGGTGACATGCGCAGGCTGTTCCAGGACATCCCGCTGGAGCAGATGAACACCTCGATGACGATCAACGCCACCGCCATGTGGCTGCTGGCGCTCTACCAGGTCGTCGCCGAGGAACAGGGCGTCGACATCACCAAGCTGCAGGGCACCACCCAGAACGACATCGTCAAGGAGTACCTCTCGCGCGGGACACACGTCTTCCCGCCGGGTCCCTCGCTCCGGCTGACGACCGACATGATCGCGTACACGGTCTCCCACATCCCCAAGTGGAACCCGATCAACATCTGCAGCTACCACCTCCAGGAGGCCGGCGCCACGCCGGTCCAGGAGATCGCGTACGCCATGTCCACCGCCATCGCGGTGCTGGACGCCGTGCGCGACTCGGGCCAGGTGCCCGAGGAGCGCATGGGCGACGTGGTGGCCCGGATCTCCTTCTTCGTCAACGCGGGCGTCCGCTTCGTCGAGGAGATGTGCAAGATGCGCGCGTTCGGCCGTATCTGGGACCAGGTCACCCGTGAGCGGTACGGCATCGAGAACCCCAAGCAGCGCCGGTTCCGCTACGGCGTCCAGGTCAACTCGCTCGGCCTGACCGAGGCGCAGCCGGAGAACAACGTCCAGCGGATCGTGCTGGAGATGCTGGCCGTGACGCTGTCGAAGGACGCCCGCGCGCGTGCCGTGCAGCTGCCCGCCTGGAACGAGGCGCTCGGCCTGCCCCGCCCCTGGGACCAGCAGTGGTCGCTGCGCATCCAGCAGGTGCTGGCGCACGAGAGCGACCTGCTGGAGTACGAGGACATCTTCGCCGGCAGCCATGTCATCGAGGAGAAGGTGGCCGCCCTGGTCGACGAGTCCTTCGCGGAGATGGCGCGGATCGAGGAGATGGGCGGCGCGATGGCCGCCGTCGAGTCGGGCTACCTCAAGTCCCAGCTCGTCGCCTCGCACGCCGAGCGGCGGGCGCGGATCGAGTCGGGCGACGAGAAGATCATCGGCGTCAACATCTTCGAGACCACCGAGCCCAACCCGCTCACCGCGGACCTGGACACCGCGATCCAGACCGTCGACCCGGCCGTCGAGAACCGGGTGATCGGGGCACTGGGCACCTGGCGGGACACCCGCTACCAGCCGCCCTTCAACCACCCGCGCCCGTGCAAGGCGCTGGAGCGGCTGAAGGAGGCCGCCAAGGGCACCGCCAACCTCATGGAGGCCACCCTGGAGTGCGCCCGCGCCGGGGTCACGACCGGCGAGTGGGCGGGGGCGCTGCGCGAGGTGTTCGGCGAGTTCCGGGCACCGACCGGTGTCTCCTCCGCCCCCGTGGCGGTCCCCGCCGAGGCAGGCTCGGCGATGGCCGGGGTGCGGGCGCGGGTGGACGCCACCGCGCGGGACCTGGGCGTGGGCAAGCTGCGGTTCCTGGTGGGCAAGCCGGGCCTGGACGGGCACTCCAACGGCGCCGAGCAGATCGCCGTGCGCGCCCGTGACGCCGGGTTCGAGGTGGTCTACCAGGGCATCCGGCTGACCCCGGAGCAGATCGTGGACGCCGCCCTCGCCGAGGACGTGCACGCGGTCGGCCTGTCCATCCTGTCCGGCTCGCACGCCCAGTTGGTGCCCGACGTGCTGGAGCGGCTGCGCGAGGCCGGGGCGCACGACATCCCGGTGATCGCGGGCGGCATCATCCCGAACGCGGACGCCGAACTGCTGAGGTCCGCCGGGGTGGCGGCCGTGTTCACCCCGAAGGACTTCGACATCACGGGAATCATCGGCCGTATCGTCGACGAGATCCGTACAGCGAACAAGCTCGACCCCCTGGAGGTCCCCGCATGACGTCCCCCGTCAACCGCCTTCGCCCGCGCCGCTCCTGTCTCGCGGTGCCGGGAAGCAACCCGCGCTTCCTGGAGAAGGCGCAGGGCCTCCCGGCCGACCAGGTCTTCCTGGACCTGGAGGACGCGTGCGCGCCGCTCGCCAAGCCCGAGGCGCGGCACACCATCGTCAAGTTCCTCAACGAGGGTGACTGGACGGGCAAGACGCGGGTCGTGCGGGTCAACGACTGGACGACCGAGTGGACGTACCGCGATGTCGTGACGGTGGTCGAGGGCGCGGGCCCGAACCTCGACTGCATCATGCTGCCGAAGGTGCAGAACGCCCAGCAGATCGTCGCCCTGGACCTGCTGCTGACGCAGATCGAGAAGACGATGGGCTTCGAGGTCGGCCGCATCGGCATCGAGGCGCAGATCGAGAACGCGCAGGGCCTGAACAACGTCAACGAGATCGCGCAGGCGTCCCCGCGCATCGAGACGATCATCTTCGGCCCGGCCGACTTCATGGCCTCCATCAACATGAAGTCGCTGGTCGTGGGCGAGCAGCCGCCCGGCTACCCGGCGGACGCCTACCACTACATCCTGATGAAGATCCTGATGGCCGCCCGCGCCAACGACCTCCAGGCGATCGACGGCCCCTACCTCCAGATCAAGAACGTCGACGGCTTCCGCGAGGTCGCCGGCCGCGCCGCGGCCCTCGGCTTCGACGGCAAGTGGGTGCTGCACCCCGGCCAGGTGGAGGCGGCCAACGAGGTCTTCTCGCCCTCCCAGGAGGACTACGACCACGCCGAGCTGATCCTGGACGCCTACGAGTACTGCACCTCCGAGGCGGGCGGCAAGAAGGGCTCGGCGATGCTCGGCGACGAGATGATCGACGAGGCCAGCCGCAAGATGGCCCTGGTCATCGCGGGCAAGGGCCGCGCGGCCGGCATGCGGCGGACGACCAAGTTCGAGATTCCGGAGGCGTGAGCATGCAGTTCGGGCGTACCTACGAGGAGTTCGAGATCGGGGCCGTCTACAAGCACTGGCCCGGCAAGACGGTCACCGAGTACGACGACCACCTCTTCTGCCTCCTCACCATGAACCACCACCCGCTCCACATGGATGCCAACTACGCCGAGAGCACCACGGACTTCGGCAAGAACGTCGTGGTCGGCAACTACATCTACTCGCTGCTGCTCGGCATGTCGGTGCCGGACGTGTCCGGCAAGGCGATCGCCAACCTGGAGATCGAGTCGCTCAAGCACGTGGCGCCGACCTTCCACGGCGACACGATCTACGGCGAGACGACCGTGCTCGACAAGTGGCCGTCGAAGTCGAAGGACGACCGCGGGATCGTGTACGTGGAGACCAAGGGTTACAAGCAGGACGGCACCCTGGTGTGCGTCTTCCGCCGCAAGGTCATGGTGCCGACCGAGACGTACATCAAGGAGCGCGGCGGCGAACAGCCGGGCCGCCCGGAGCTCAAGGAGCAGGTGAAGTAGATGGCGCGCCTCGCCCGGACCGCCGGTCTGACGGACATCCAGCAGGAGATCCTCTCCACGGTCCGCGACTTCGTGGACAAGGAGATCATCCCGGTCGCCACGGAGCTCGAGCACCGTGACGAGTACCCGCAGCAGATCGTGGACGGGCTCAAGGAGCTCGGCCTCTTCGGTCTGATGATCCCCGAGGAGTACGGGGGTCTGGGCGAGTCGCTGCTCACCTACGCGCTGTGCGTGGAGGAGATCGCCCGCGGCTGGATGTCGGTCTCCGGGATCATCAACACCCACTTCATCGTGGCCTACATGCTCAAGCAGCACGGCACGCAGGAACAGAAGGACCACTTCCTGCCGCGCATGGCGGCGGGCGACATCCGGGGCGCGTTCTCCATGTCGGAGCCGGCGCTCGGCTCGGACGTGTCGGCCATCACGTCCAAGGCGGTGAGGGACGGCGAGGAGTACGTCCTGAACGGCCAGAAGATGTGGCTGACGAACGGCGGCACGTCCTCGCTGGTGGCCGTGCTGGTCCGCAGTGACGAAGGACACCCCGAGGGCACCGCGCCCCACAAGTCCATGACGACCTTCCTGGTGGAGAAGGAGCCCGGCTTCGGCGAGGTCCGCCCCGGTCTCACCATCCCCGGCAAGATCGACAAGATGGGCTACAAGGGCGTCGACACCACCGAGTTGATCATGGACGGCCTGCGGGTGCCCGCGGACCGGGTGCTCGGCGGCGTCACGGGCCGCGGTTTTTACCAAATGATGGACGGAGTCGAGGTCGGCCGGGTCAACGTCGCGGCGCGTGGCTGCGGTGTCGCCCAGCGCGCGTTCGAGCTGGGCGTCCGGTACGCCCAGCAGCGGCACACCTTCGGCAAGCAGATCGCCCAGCACCAGGCCATCCAGTTCAAGCTGGCCGAGATGGCGACCAAGGTCGAGGCCGCGCATGCGATGATGGTGAACGCCGCGCGCAAAAAGGACTCCGGGGAGCGAAACGACCTGGAGGCCGGCATGGCCAAGTACCTCGCCTCCGAGTACTGCAAGGAGGTCGTCGAGGACGCCTTCCGCATCCACGGCGGCTACGGCTTCTCCAAGGAGTACGAGATCGAGCGCCTGTACCGCGAGGCGCCGATGCTGCTGATCGGTGAGGGTACCGCCGAGATCCAGAAAATGATCATCGGCCGCCGACTGCTCGAAGAGTATCGATTCCAGGGCTGATTGTCCGGGGACGGGGTGTTTTCTCCGAGAAGAAGATCACACACCGTCGACACTCTCCGGCCGCCGACTCGGCTTCCTGGCTTGCCCAGTTGCGCCCCGCGCCCGGTACGATCCCCGGAAAGCCGCCGTCCCCCGTCATAGCGCGGCATCATCCGCTACGAAGGTCATCCATGCCCCACAGCCAAACCTCTGCACCCAGCGACAGCCGAGCCGGCGGCGTACGCCTCGCGCGCGGAGCATCGCCGTGGCTCCTCCCGACCGTCGCCACCGCGGCCCTCAGCCTGGCGCGAGCCCGCCGCTCGGGCGTCGCCAAGGCCGTCGCCGTGCCCGCCACCGCTCTCGCGGCGGGCATGCTGTGGTTCTTCCGCGACCCGGAGCGCGAGATCACCGAGGGTCGCGTCATCTCGCCCGCCGACGGTGTGGTGCAGAGCATCATGCCCTGGAAGGACGGCCGCACCCGCGTAGCCATCTTCATGAGCCCGCTCAACGTCCACGTCAACCGGGCGCCCCTCGCGGGCACGGTGACGTCGGTCGAGCACATCCCCGGCGGCTTTGTTCCGGCTTTCAACAAGGAGAGCGAGAACAACGAGCGCGTAGTCTGGCATTTCGACACCGAACTCGGCGACATCGAAATGATCCAGATCGCGGGCGCGGTGGCCCGCCGCATCGTGCCCTACATCCCTGAGGGCACGAAGGTCGAGCAGGGCGACCGCATCGGTCTGATCCGCTTCGGCTCGCGTGTCGACCTGTACCTGCCCGAGGGCGTGGAGGTCGACGTCGAGGTCGGGCAGAAGACCGTGGCTGGGGTGACTCGCATTGACCGTGATTGATCCAGAGACACAGGCGGGCTGGGTGCCCGAGGCAGATGAGGCCGGCGACGAGGAGGAGATGCCCCTCTCTATGCGCCTGTCGATAGCGGACACCCTCACGCTCGGCAACGCTACCTGCGGCTTCATGGCGGTGTACTTCACCACCACCGGCATCCTCATCCCGCACCTCACCGGCAGCCAGGAATCCGGCATGGCCCGCCACAGCGCGGCCACTGCGGTCATCCTGATGCTCTGCGCGGCGGTCTTCGACCTGTTCGACGGGCTGGTGGCGCGCAAGCTGCGCTCCTCCCCGATGGGCGCGGAGCTGGACAACCTCTCCGACCTGATCAGCTTCGGCCTGGCCCCGGCGTACTTCGTCCTCGTCTACGGCATGGTCGCGGACGACGCGCACCAGCGGGTGGCCGCGCTGGGCGCGATCGTGGTGCTGCTGGCCGTGGTGCTGAGGCTCGCGCGGTTCTCCTGCGTGACGGTGAGGGACGGCATGTTCCAGGGCATGCCCTCGCCGTTCGGCGCGCTGACGGTCGTCTCCATCGTGCTGCTGGAGCTGCCCTTCCCGGCCACGCTCATGGCCATCCTGGGCACCGCCTGGCTGATGGTGAGCCGGGTCGAGTACCCGAAGCCGCGCGGCCGCCTCGCCGGCGCCATGCTCGGCTGGATCGTCCTCTCCATGGGTCTGCTGGCCGCCTGGGCCTTCGAGGCCCCGGGCGGACAGCTCCTCCTCCAGACGGGCTGCGCGCTGCAGCTCGTGATGGGCGCGGTGATCCCGCTGTTCGCCACGGCCCGCCGGGTGAACAACTTCCGCGACAACCGCCGCGAGGCGCGGGCGGCGCAGCTGCCGTAGCGCGCGAACGTTCGGCTTCGGGGCCCTGGACCTTTACGGTCCGGGGCCCCTTCGCTGTGCCCGGGCCCCTTCGCCGTGCCCGGCGGCAGGGGCTCGGCCGGGTTTCGGGTCAGGTGCCGCTCAGGTGCCGCTCCGCGATGCGGGACGCGAGCCGCTCCAGCAGGGGGCCCGCCTGGGCGATGCAGGCGGCGGGGTCGGGGTTCAGATCGGTCAGGGGGTAGGCCGTGGTGATGCCGGCCCGGTGGAGGGCCTCGGGGGGCAGGGCGAGGCGGCCGCACACCGCGACGACCTCCTTGCCCGCGGCGCGGGCCGCCGCGGCCACCCCGGCCGGGGCCTTGCCGCGCAGGGTCTGCTCGTCCAGGGCGCCCTCGCCCGTGACGACCAGATCGGCGCGGGCCAGGGCCTCGGCGAAGCCCAGCACGTCGAGCATGACCTCGATCCCGGGCCGGAACCGGGCGCCGAGCAGGAGGGCCGCGTACCCGACACCGCCCGCCGCGCCCGCGCCGGGCCGGTCGGCGAAGCCGGGCGGCAGGACGGCCGCGAGGCGGGCCAGCGCGGTGTCCAGCAGGGCCACGTCGGCCGGTGAGGCGCCCTTCTGCGGGCCGTAGACGGCGGCGGCGCCGTGCGGGCCGGTGAGGGGGTTGTCCACGTCTCCGGCGAGGATCAGCTCGACCGTGGCCAGGCGGGGGTCGAGCCCGCTCAGGTCGGCCTCGGCGAGGTCGGCGAGTCCGTCGCCGCCCGGCCCGACCGGCTCACCCCGCTCGTCGAGGAAGCGCGCCCCGAGCGCCGTGAGCATCCCGGCCCCGCCGTCCGTGGTGGCGCTGCCGCCGACGCCGAGGACGATGCGCCGGGCGCCCGCGTCCAGCGCGGCCCGCAGCAGCTCGCCGGTGCCGTGGGTGGAGGCGGTGAGCGGGGCGAGTGTCCCGGCGGGGAGCCGGCTCAGTCCGCTCGCCTCGGCCATCTCCACGACCGCCGTGTCCCCGCGTACCGCGATGGCGGCGGTCACCGTGTGCCCGAGCGGCCCGGCGACCTTCGCCTCGCGGCGGTCGAACCCGGCGGCGAGGGCCGCGGCCACCGTGCCGTCCCCGCCGTCGGCCACCGGCAGCGTCTCGACCTCGACGCCCGGTACGGCCCCGCGCAGCCCGGCCGCCACATGCGCGGCGACCTCGGCGGCCGTCAGCGATCCCTTGAACTTGTCCGGGGCGACGAGCACCCCGCGAACCACACCGTCGACCACTTGGCGTCCCCTCCGCTCGTCCCCCGCCCTTCCGGGCGGCGCGGCTGTCCACCCTAGGGGGTCATGATCGACAGCCCTGGCTACCCTGCCTGGATGACCACCTCTGACGACTTCGCCACCTACATCGCGGGGCTGCCCCGGGTCCTGTCCGCCGCCGCGACCCTGTTCCGGGACGCGGAGGGACGGGTCCTGCTGGTCGAGCCGAACTACCGGCCGGGCTGGGGTCTGCCGGGCGGCACGATCGAGTCCGACGACGGTGAGACCCCGCGGCTCGGCGCGCGCCGCGAGACGCTGGAGGAGATCGGCCTGGACCGCGCGCCGGGCCGTCTGCTGGCCGTGGACTGGGTCCCGGTCCCCGGCCACATCCCGATGGTCGCCTACCTCTACGACGGCGGTGTCCTCACCGAGGCCGACCTGAAGGCGATCCGCCTCCAGGAGGAGGAACTCCTCTCCTGGCGCCTGGTCCCCCGCACCGACCTCCCCGACTTCCTCCCGCCGCCCCTGGGCCGCCGGGTCCTCGCCGCCCTCGACGCCCTGGCGGACGGCGACGGCCCGGCGGAACTGGAGAACGGGCACCGGGCGGTCTGACGATGTCTGGTCCCTCCCCCGTGGACGACGACCGCCACTGGCTCGCCGCGGTGTTCGCCGTGCCGGTCACGCTGCTGACCCTCGTCTCCGCCTGCTTCTGCTGGTTCGCGCTGACGATCCGGCCGTCCGGGGCGTGGGACGACGACGCGTACGCGGGGATCGTGCTGGCGTGTGTGATGAGCCTCGGGGCGGCGGGAGCGGCGGTAGTGATGTGGCTGGTGCCGTCGGTACGAAGGGTGTTGGGGTGGGGGTGGGTGGTGCCGCCCCTGGTGCTGGGGGTGATCGCGGGGGTGCGGTGGGCGTCGGGCGGGTGAGCGACGCTCCCCGGCTGGGGCGCCGCTCTCTGCCGGGCAGTGCGGCACCAGCGCAGGGCCGACGCTCACGAGGTCGCTCCGGGTGCTGGCCGACGGCTAGAACAGCACCCCCGCCTCCGCCCGCTCCGAGCCGCGTTCGAAGGCCAGCAGGCGGCGCTTGCGGTCCAGGCCGCCGCCGTAGCCGGTGAGGCTGCCGTCGGAGCCGACGACGCGGTGGCAGGGGACGATGATGCCGACCGGGTTGCGGCCGTTGGCGAGGCCGACCGCGCGGGAGGCGCCCGGGGTGCCGAGGGCGAGGGCGAGTTGGCCGTAGCTCCGGGTCTCCCCGTAGGGGATCTCGGTGAGCCGGTCCCAGACCCGGCGCTGGAACGGGGTGCCGTGCAGGCCGAGCCGGACGGTGAACCGCCGTGTCTCACCGGCGAAGTAGGCCGTCAGCTGCTCCTGGGTCTCGCCGAAGACGCGCAGGGTGTCGTCGCGCGGGCCGAAGGTCTCCTCGGCCGGGCGGTGGCGCTGGTCGGTCATGTACAGGCCGCACAGGGCGCCGTCGGCGTCCGCGACGAGGGTCAGCGGCCCGTAGGGGCTGTCGGTCACGGTGTGGTGTCGCACGGGAAGTCCTTCAGGCCGGGAGGAAGTTGATCGGGTGGCTGTCGGTCGCCCACAGGTACTGCACGGCGTAGGCCCGCCAGGGGCGCCAGGTCTCGGCGCGGGCGGTGAGCGCGGCCGGGGTGGCGGGCAGGCCCAGGGTCTCGGCGGCGCGCCGGACGCCGAGGTCGGTGGGCAGGAAGGCGTCGGGGTCGCCGAGGGCGCGCATGGCGATGACGTCGGCGGTCCAGGGGCCGAAGCCGGGCAGTTCCAGCAGGCGGGCGCGGGCCTCGGCCCGGTCGGCCTCGACGCCGAGGTTCAGGCTGCCGTCGGCGAGCGCGCCGACGAGGGTGGTCAGCGTGGCCCGGCGGCTGCGCGGCATGGCGAGGGTCTCGGGGTCGACGGCGGCCAGGGCGTCGGGGTCGGGGAAGAGGTGGGTGAGGCCGCCCTCGGGGTCGTCCAGCGGCTTGCCGTGCGCGGTGACGAGCCGGGCGGCGTGCGTGCGGGCGGCCGCCGTGGACACCTGCTGGCCGAGCACCGCGCGGACGGCGAACTCCGCCTCGTCGACCGTACGGGGCACCCGGCGCCCCGGCCCGGAGTCGACCAGCGGGGCGAGCACCGGGTCGGCGCGCAGCCGCTCGTCCACGGCGACCGGGTCGGCGTCGAGGTCGAGCAGTCTGCGGCAGCGGCTGATGGCCACGGTGAGGTCGCGCAGGTCGCTCAGGGAGATCCGGCAGGCGATGTGGCCGGCCTCGGGGGTGAGGGCCACGATGCCGTGTCCGTACGGCAGCCGCAGCGTGCGCCGGTACGCGCCGTCGCGCCACTCCTCCACACCGGGTACGGCGGTGGCGGCGAGGTGTCCGAACAGGTTGCTGGGGTTCAACGGTGCCCGGAACGGCAGCCGGAGCGTGAGGGTGCCCGCCGTTCTGTCCGCCCGGGCGTGGGGTGCGCGGGCGCGCAGGTCGGTCGGGGCGAGGGCGAAGACCTCGCGGACGGTGTCGTTGAAGGTGCGGATGGAGGAGAAACCGGCGGCGAAGGCGATCTCCGCCATGGGCAGCGCGGTGGTCTCGATGAGCAGCCGCGCGGTCTGGGCGCGCTGGGCGCGGGCCAGGGAGAGCGGGCCGGCGCCGAGTTCGGCCAGGAGCTGGCGCTCGATCTGGCGGGCGGAGTAGCCGAGCCGGGCGGCGAGTCCGGGCACGCCCTCGCGGTCCACGACCCCGTCCGCGATGAGCCGCATGGCGCGGGCCACCAGGTCGGCGCGGTGGTTCCACTCCGGGGAGCCGGGGGTGGCGTCGGGGCGGCAGCGCTTACAGGCGCGGAACCCGGCGCGCTGGCAGGCGGCGGCGCTCGGGTAGAAGGTCATGTTCTCGGCCTTGGGCGGTACGACCGGGCAGCTCGGGCGGCAGTAGATGCGGGTGGTGAGCACGGCGGTGAAGAACCAGCCGTCGAACCGGGCGTCCTTGGACTGGACGGCGTGCACGCAGTGCTCCCGGTCGAAGGGGGCCGGGGTGCTGGTGGTGGTCGCTTTCCGCATGCCTTAAGCATCGGGCAGGACGGCACCGGAGGCTGGCGAGATTCCGACATGGACGTCGGACAGGCCCTAGCCCCGTTCCTGGCGGTACCGGGTGATCCACTCGGCCGTCGGGCGGAGCCCGCCGAAGGTGTAGAAGTGCAGCTTGACCGTGCCGTGGCGGGCCGGGTCGTAGCCGGCGGCCAGGTCGTCCAGGAAGCGGTCCGGGCCCGCCGTGCCCATGAGGCTGGTCAGCGAGAGGCCGTACTTGCGGGCGACGCTCGTCCCGGTGCCGACGCCGAACCGGGTCGCGTACCCGAGCAGCCGCCGTACCCCCGCCGGGCCGGGCACGCCGACGCGGACCGGGAGGTGCACCCCGCGCCCGCGCAGGGCCCCCAGCCAGGTGAGGACCGCGTCGGCGTCGAAGCCGAACTGGGTGATGACGTCGCCCGAGAGCCCCGCCGCCTCGAGCGCGGCCGCCTTGGCGGTGAGCGCGGACCACAGCGTGTCGTCGCCGATCGCCGGGTGCCCCTCCGGGTAGCCGCAGATGCCGACGTGGCGTACGCCGTACCGCTGGAGCAGCCCGCCGCGGATGACGGAGAGCGCGTCCTCGTACGGGCCCTCGGGCCGGGCGGGGTCGCCGCCGACCACGAAGACGGCCCCGGCGGTGCCGTCCTCGGCGAGTGCGGCGAGGAATCGTTCCAGCTCCGTGGCGGACGGCAGCCGACGTGCCGACAGGTGGGGCACGGGGACGAAGCCGCTCTCCCGCACCGCCCGCGCGGCCGCCCGGCGCGTCCCGGCGTCCTCGCCCGCGAGATAGGTGACGTTGATCCGGGTGCCGGGCGCGATGCCCCCGCGCGCCTCCTCCAGCCGCGGCACGTCCTTCCCGGTCATCTCCAGGGAGCAGTCGTCGAGCAACGCCCCGCCGGCCCGGCCGGACACACCGAGAACCCTCTCCATCACCCTGCGCGACCCTTTCTCCGCCGGAACCCCGGCCGATGATGCCACGAGCGCGGAGCGGGCCGGACGGCCGGTCCCGCCGCCCCCGGGAGGCGGGGGATTCGGAAGCTCGGGCGATGGACCGGGGTGACGTGACCGGGGGTGGGCCCGGTCGTTGGCTGTTCGTGGGGCCGGGGCGGGCGCCGGGTGGCCGGGTTCGTCGCGGCGCCGCGTGTCCCGTCGTACGAACAGCAGGAGCTCCCACCGTGCCCCTTGCCGGTCTCCTCCCCGCCATCCGGACCCGCCTGCCCGCGCTGTGCGCGATATCCACGCTGCTCGCGCTGTTCGCCGCCCAGCTCGCGGGCGCGCTGCTGCCCCACGCCCCGTTGCTCGCGGTCTCCGGCGCGGCCGGACTCGCGCTCGACGTCCGCCTCACGCACCGGCACGCGGCCCTGCTGGCACCGCTCGCCAGAGTCCGACTGGACGTGACGGTCCGGCAGTTGCTGCGCGACATGCTGCTCATGGTCGCGGTGCTGCGGCTGGACGAGATCGACCCGGAGCGCGAGATGCCGCCGCTGCTCGGCGCGTTGAGCGTGTTCTACGTCCTGCACTTCGCCTGCCAGGCGGTCTCCCTGCTGGTGCGCCGGGACCGGACCCTGCCGGTGGTGACCCGCAACATCGACATCTCCGCCCTCCATCCCACCGTCGCCCCGCCGCGCGTTCTGGCCCGCCAGGCAGGCCACCGTCTGCTGGCGTTCTCCGCCCCGGCCACGGCCGGGCTCCTGGTCACCGCGCTCACCGGGCAGGCCCGTTGGGGCGCGGTCGGGTTCGCCGCCTCCCTGACCCTGATGGGCAGCGGCGTCGCGCGTCTGGCCTCCTGGCTGCTGCCGGGCAAGCGCGCCGCGAGCGACGCGCGGGTGATGGAGTGGCTGGCGGACTGGCTGGCGGAGTACCGGCCCACCGTGGCGATGTACTTCTCCGGCGGCGCCTCCTCCGCCTACCAGGCCAACATGTGGCTCTCCACGCTCTCCGGGCTGGAGCGCCCGCTGATCGTGCTGCGCGAGCGGTTCATGGTGCAGAGGATCGACGCGACCGACGTGCCCGTCCTGTGCCTCCCCAAGGTCGCCACACTGTTCGCGCTGGAGGACTCGACGCTGAAGGCGATGCTGCACCCGGCCAACTCCGGCAAGACGTCCCAGGTGTTGCGCATCCCCGCCATCAAGCACGCCTTCGTCAACCACGGCGAGAGCGACAAGCTCTCCTCCTGCAACCCCTACGCGAAGGCGTACGACGAGGTGTGGGTGGCCGGTCCGGCGGCACGGGAGCGGTACGCGCTCGCCGACGTCGGTGTCGAGGACAGGGACGTCGTGGAGGTCGGGCGCCCCCAACTCGCCGCCGTCCGGCCGCGTTCGGGGCCGCACGCGAGCATGCGCACCACCGTGCTGTACGCCCCCACCTGGGAGGGCTGG
Organism: Streptomyces sp. NPDC046860; assembly: GCF_040645115.1. Lineage (NCBI taxonomy): Bacteria > Bacillati > Actinomycetota > Actinomycetes > Kitasatosporales > Streptomycetaceae > Streptomyces > Streptomyces sp. NPDC046860. Next base: position 60,847 of record NZ_JBEYXQ010000024.1, read on the forward strand.
GACGGCAGTCCGGGCAACACCTCGGTGGTCCTCGCGGGCGAGGCCCTCGTACGGCGGCTGCTGGCCGACCCGCGGGTGCGCCTGCTGTACAAGCCGCACCCGATGACCGGCTCGGTGGACCCGCGCGCGGGCGCGGCCGACCGGCGCATCAGGGCGATGGTGCAGGCGGCCCGGGCGGGACGCCCCGGCGTACGGCCCTGCCCCGAGGCCGAGGCGGAACTCGCCCGCTGCGGCGTTGAGTTGGACCGGCTCACCTCGACGGCGTTCCGTGGCGCGGCGGACGAACTGGAGCGGATGATGCTCCAGGGCACCCCCGACGGCGACCGCGAGTACCGGATCGCGCGGGCCACGGCCGCGTGGGAGAAGGCGTACTGGGCGTCCCACCCCGAGTGGGAGCACCTGGTCGTGACCGGCCCCCGCCCCGCGCTCTCCACCTGCTTCAACGCGGCCGACCTGCTGATCAGCGATGTGTCCAGCGTGGTCTCGGACTGGCTGAGCAGCGAGAAGCCGTACGCCGTGACCAACACCTCGGGCCTGTCCGAGGACGACTTCCGGGCCGCCTTCCCCACGGTGTCGGCCGGCACCGTGCTCACCCCGGACGCGGCGGGCGTGCCGGAGCTGCTGGAGTCGGTGCGCGATCCCCGCCGGGACCGGTACGCGGCCGACCGCGCCCGGCTCAAGGAGCACCTGCTCGGCCCGGCCGACCCGCCCTCGACCGAGCGGTTCGCCTCGGCCGTACGGGAGTTGTGCGCGAGGGCCGACGAGCGGCGCGCCCGCGTGAACGTGCGCCAGGTCCCGGCGATCCCGGCCCCGCGCACGGCGCCGGACGACGCCTCGACCGGGCGGGGGCGGCCCGGCCGGGCCACGGCGTAAGACGCGGGCCCGGCAGGGCGCGCCCGACTTCGGCCCGGGGGCCCGGCCGGAGCCCCGGTGTCAGCGGGCGCCCTGCGCGAGGACCAGGTCCAGCAGGCCGGGGAACCGGGCGTCGAACTCCGGCCTGCGGAGCCGGTTCAGGCGCTTGGGCCCGGCGTCCCGCTGCTCCAGGAGTCCGGCCTCGCGCAGTACGGCGAAGTGGCGGCTGAGGGTCGCCTTGGTGACCGGCACGTCGAAGCTGCCGCACGCGCGCTCCCAGTCGCCGGCCCCGGCCAACTCCCGCACCAGGGTCTGGCGGACGGGGTCGGCGAGGGCCAACAGGGCCGTCTCCAGCGCGACCTCGTCCGGGGCCGTGTGCGCGGGCGGGGTGCGGTGGCTCGCCGCGTCCTGCCGCCGGGGGGTCTGTGCCGCCATGGCCGCTCGCTCCGTCTCGCTCGGTCCGTCCGCGCCGGGCGCGCACGGATTGCAGAGTGTTCGATGATCTGCGTACACTCCTGACTGTTCGCCGATCGACGAACACTCTACCGGAGCCGGTGGCGTACCGCCCCGCGCCCGCACCCACCTCACCCCCCTCCGCACGCCTTCGCACGCCTTCGCACGTCCCGTCCCGCCTCGGCACGCCCGGAAGGAAGACCCCGTGCCCCAGACCCCACCGCACCAGGCCCGGCCAGGCCCCACCCTGTTCGCCGCCTGCCTCGGGTTCGTCGTCGTCATCCTCGACGTGAGCGTCGTGAACGTCGCCACCGAGGCGCTCGGCGCCGAGTTCGGCGGCAGCCTCTCCGGCCTGGAATGGGTGATCAACGGCTACACCCTCACCTTCGCCGCCTTCCTCCTGACCGCGGGCGCCATGGGCGACCGCCACGACCCCGGCCGCATCTTCGTGTGGGGCTTCGCGCTCTTCGCGGCGGCCTCGCTGGTGTGCGGGGCCGCGCCGACTCTGGTCGCCCTGATCGCCGCCCGGGTCCTGCAGGGAGTGGGCGCGGCGATGATCGTGCCGTCGTCGCTGTCCGTCGTGAACACCAACTTCCCCGAACCCGCCGAACGCGCCCGCGCGGTGAGCCTGTGGGCGGCGGCGGGCGGCCTCGCCCTGGCGCTCGGCCCGGTGGCGGGCGGCCTGCTGGTGGACATGCTCGGCTGGCGCTCGATCTTCTACGTCAACCTCCCGATCGCCGCCCTCGGTATCGCCCTCGTCCGGGCCTACGCCCGCCCCGCCCCCGCTCCTGACACGTCCGCGGCCCGCTCGGCGGACCTGCCGGGCCAGCTGCTCGCCGTGGTCGGCCTGGGCGCAATGACCGGGGCGACGGTGGAGGCCAACACGCGGGGCTGGACCTCGGCGGCGGTGCTGAGCTGCCTGCTGGTCTTCGTCCTGGCCCTGGCCGGATTCCTGGCCGCCGAACTCCGCGCCCCCGACCCGATGCTGCCGCTCCACCTGTTCCGCCGCCGCGCGTTCTCGGCCACGTCCGGCATCGGCGTCCTGTTCAACTTCGCCTTCTACGGCCTGATCTTCGTCCTCAGCCTGTTCTTCCAGCAGGTCAGGGACTACTCCCCGATCAAGGCCGGCCTCGCCTTCCTGCCGATGACGGCAGCGATCATGATCGCCAACCTGTCCTGCGGTCCCCTGGTCCGGCGGTACGGCGCCCGGTCGGTACTGATCACCGGCAACGCCCTGGCGGCAGCGGCCTTCCTGGCCACGATCCCGTTCGTCGGCTTGGACGCGTACGCGTGGACGGCGGCGCAGTTCGTGATCGCCGGGTTCGGCCTCGGCCTGGTCGTCCCGTCGATGACCAACGCCATGCTCGGCTCGGTCGACCCCGCCAACGCGGGCATCGCCTCCGGGGTCCTCAACGCCGCCCGCCAGCTGGGCGGGTTGATCGGCGTGGCCGTGATGGGACTGCTCGTGGGCGAGGCGCCCTCGGCCCACTTCGTACCGGGCCTGCGGACGGCGCTGGCCGCGGCGGCGGTGGCCCTGGCGCTGGGCGCGGCACTGGGCATGTTCGGCCCGCGCGGGGCCCAACCGGTGCCCGTGGCCGAGGAGCGGCGGCGAATGCCGGCGCGGGCCCGCTGACAGCGACCTCTCGAAGGCCCGCCGTCAGGAAGCATCCTCGCGCAGTGACGCGAGGAGGAGGTCGAGGTCCCCGCGTGCCGTGTACGTACGGATCGGGTCGATGTAGTCGCGTGACTCGATGATCCGGCCGTCCCGGACACGCATGACGAACACGCAGGGAACCTTGCGCGGAGAGTCGTCCGGCGCCGTGAACTCGTAGGCGAACTCGGCGACGATCACCTCGGGGTCGGCGGTCTCGTGGACGACGACATCGACGACCCGCCTCCGCGGCAGGGCCTCCCGCATCTCCGGCGGCACCGAGAAGTGCTCCTGGAGCGTACGCCGACTCGTCAGCGGCTCGGACTCCGGCGTCGCCATCGGATGCCGGACGTCGGTGACTTCGCCGTACAGGTCTGCCAAGTCGTCGAACTTCTTGTCGGCGACACCGTGAACGAGCCGGAGGAACACCTCGCGCGGACTCGGACTCGGACCAGGACTCGGACTCACAGGGCCTCCCCCAGGTGTGCGCACAGGCGACTGGCAATCAGTATCGCCCCAGGCAAGGGTTCTTGCGGCGCCTCTCGTGATCCTGCGCCCACACGGCCACGAAGGCGCCCCTCACCCCTGCTCCCCCGGCACTTCGGCGGGTGCGAAGATGCCCGGTGTCGGGCCAGGTGCTTTGGGGGGCGCCGGGGCTGTCCGCCCGCGCACAGTGAAGGGAAAACCCTCTTCGGCGATGTCGGTGGCCTCTGTTAATTTCATGCGGCGCGTGTGATCCACGAGCTTCAAAAGTGCACAGGGGAGGGCCGCTTGACCATGTTCGGAAGGACAGGAAGACGCAGACGGATGGTGGTGGGGAGCTGCGCTGCCGCGCTACTGGCCGCGACTGCGGGTACGGCGCATGCGGTGGACAACCTGCCGCCGAAGCAGCCGCTCGTCCAGGACCTCCAGACGCAGAGCAAGGACTGCGCCACGGGCGACGACACGCCATACGTGCCGGAGCCGCCCAGGCTCAACGCCATGCTGTACGACCCCGAAGAGGACAACCAGCCCAGCGAATCCAGCCCCGTCAGCGGGGAGTTCGAAGCGTGGTGGACGGATGCGGCGGGAGTGGAGCAGCGCCGCACCTACACCACTGTCACCCTTTCGTCGGGGTCGCGTTTCTACTGGACGATGCCGACCGACATTCCGGCTGACACCGTCGTCTCCTGGCATGTCCGCGCGAACGACGGCAAGGCGACCTCCGCATGGAGCGATGAGGGCAACGGCTCGGTCTGCTCGTTCGTGTACGACGACGTGAACCCCGCGAAGGCGACGGTCAGCTCCCCCGAGTACCCCAACCCCGACACGGTGTTCTGGGTGGACGGCGTGGGCGTCTACGGCCACTTCACCATGGACTCGCCTTCCGACGACGTGGTGTCGTACACGTACGGCTTCTTGGGAGGCCCTTACGGGACCGTCTCGGCGGAGCGTCCGGGCGCGGCTGCGACCATTCCGTACCTGCCGCTCACTTCAGGGCCCAAGTCCCTGACGGTCCGCGCGATCGACCGGTCGGGCCGGAGCAGCGGCGAGTCGTCGTACGACTTCAACGTGAAGATCGGGCGTGCCCCTGTCGCACGCTGGAAGCTGGACGACCCGGCAGGCTCTCGTTCGGCGTCCGCCGAGGTGGGCACCGAGGCACGTGCCGGCACCGGCGTGACCTTCGGTGGCCCCGCGCCCGCGGGCACCGGAGCCACCGCCACCGTCAGCCTTGACGGCAGCGGCCACGGCTTCCTCACCCCCGGCACGCCGGCCACCGACATCAGCAAGACCTTCGCCGTGAGCGCCTGGGTGCGGCCCGCCGAAACCGGCCGGAACATGACCGTCGCCAGCCAGGACGCGGACGGGAAGCCCGGCTTCAGCCTCGGGCTCCGCGGCCAGGATCCCGGCCCCGTCTGGTCGTTCGCGATCGCGGGCGCGCGGGTGTCCGGTGGCGCGCCGGAGACCGGCGAGTGGGCCCATCTGATGGGGCTGTACGACGCGGAAACAGGTCGTGCGCGGTTGTACGTCAACGGCCACGAGGTCGGCACCGCGGCAGAGGCGAAGCCCGCCGCGACGGCCGGCGCGTTCCAGATCGGACGTGCCCGCGGAACCACCGGCTATCGCGACCGGTGGCACGGCGACATCGGGGATGTCCAGGTCCACGACCGGGTCGTGGTGCCGGGCGAGGCAGCCGACCTGGGACGCCGCAAGCCGAAGCTGCTCGGCCACTGGTCGCTGGAGAACGCGGCGGACGGCGCGAGTCCCGAGCAGTCGGACGGCGCCCCGCTGCGGCTCGGCACAGGAGCGTCGATCTACCACGGCTCCGACAGTTCCTGCATCCCCGAGATCGACCCCGACTGCTCCTATGCACCGCCGCCGCTCGCAGGCGACGGACATCTGCGCCTGGACGGCGAGACCGCGTACGCCGCTGCCGACGGGCCCGTCGTGGACACCGGGGACAGTTTCACCATCGGCGTCGTCGTTCGCCTCGCGGACTCCGAGCCGTCCCACCCGATGACAGTGCTCTCACAGGCCGGCGAGCACACCGAAGCGTTCAAGGTGCGCTACGAGCCGTCCACGTACAGCTGGCAACTGGTGATGCCGGAGAAGGACGAGGCCGGAGCCCCCGAGAGGGTGGTGTCCCAGATCACGGGCGCGGACGGCGGCGAGGGACAGGGTCACCGGCTCGCCGTGATCTACGACGACGCGACCGACCTGGTCAAGCTTTACGTCGACGGGTACACGGACGACGAGGCGACCGCGAGCCTTCCCGACGGCTGGCACAGCAACGGCGCCCTCCAGATCGGCCGGGGCAAAGCCGGTGACGGCTGGGGCGAGTACCTCCACGGCGATGTGGACGAGGTGCAGGCGTATTCCGGTGCGCTGCAGGACCGCGACGTGAGGGGCCTGGGCTGGACCACGGACCCCTGTCTGTGCTGATGCGTTCAAGCTGAGTCCGAAGGTTCCGCTCTCCGGTGGCCCGCCGAACCCCAGTTCTGGCGGGCCATCGGCTGTTGCGGGCTCAGCGAGGACACCGTCTTCGCAACCAGGCTGATCGGCCGCCTCCGCTCACCCGACGACCCCCTCGAACACCCCCAGCATCCCCTCGTCGAACAGCACGAACCGGACCTCCTCCACCCCCGTGGGTGTCGACCGCACCGTGTCCAGGGCGACCCGCGCCGCCTCCTGTGCCGGCCACCGGTACACCCCGGTCGAGATCGCCGGGAACGCGGCCGTGCGGGCGCCCAACTCGTCGGCGACGCGCAGCGATTCGCGGTAGCAGGAGGCGAGGGGGGCGGGGTCGGAGCCGGGGCTCTGCCACACCGGGCCGACCGTGTGGATGACCCACTCCGCGGGGAGGTCACCGGCCGTCGTGGCCACCGCCTCGCCGGTGGGGAGGCCGCCGCCGTACCGCGACGCCCGCAGGTCCCGGCAGGCCGCGAGGATCGCCGGGCCGCCCCGGCGGTGGATCGCGCCGTCGACCCCTCCTCCGCCCAGCAGGGACGAGTTCGCCGCGTTGACGATGGCGTCCACGCGCTGCTCGGTGATGTCGCCCTGGACGAGCGTGATGGTGGTCATCGCTGCCTCAGCCTCCTCCAGACGTCCTTCGCCGCGTTGTGGCCCGACATGCCGTGTACCCCCGCGCCGGGCGGAGTCGCCGAGGAGCAGAGGAAGACGGCGGGGTGGGGGGTGCGGTGGGGGAACAGGGTGGGGCGGGGGCGGAGCAGGAGCTGGAGGCCGTCCACCGCGCCGCAGGCGATGTCGCCGCCGACGTAGTTGGCGTTGCGGGCCGCCAGCTCGGGCGGGCCCGCCGTGGCCCGGGCGAGGACGCGGTCGCGGAAGCCGGGGGCGAAGCGCTCGATCTGGCGCTCGATCGCGTCCGTCAGGTCACCTTGCCAGCCGTTCGGGACGTGGCCGTAGACCCAGAAGACCTGCTTGCCCTCGGGGGCCCGGCTCGGGTCGGCCACACTCGGCTGGACCGTGATCAGGAACGGCGGGTCGGGGGCCCGGTCCTCGCGGGACGCGGCGCGCAGGGCGCGGTCGATCTCGGCCCGGTCGGCGCCGAGCTGGACCGTGCCCGCGACGCGGGCCTCGGGGGCGGTCCACGGGACCGGGCCGTCCAGGGCGTAGTCGATCTTGAAGACGCTGGGGCCGTAGCGGTAGCCGTCGTAGTAGCTGCCGAAGTCGGCGATGCGGGCCAGTGCCGTGGGTGAGGTGTCGAAGACGTAGGCGCGGGCGGGCGGCAGGTCGTCCAGCCGCTTGACCTCGTAGTCGGTGTGCACGGTGCCGCCGAGGTCCACCAGGTACGCGGCGAGCGCGTCGGAGATCGCCTGGGAGCCGCCGAGCGGGACCGGCCAGCCGCGCGCGTGCGCGGCGAGCGCGAAGACGAGGCCGACGGCTCCGGTGCCGAAGCCGTTCAGCGGGGCGATGGTGTGGGCGACCAGGCCGGAGAACAGGGCCTTGAACCGCTCGTCGTGGAAGCGGCTCATCAGGGCGGTGGCCGGTGGCAGCCCGGCCAGGCCGAAGCGGGCCAGGGTGAGCGGGTCGCGGGGCAGGGCGGTCAGCGGCAGGGACATGAAGTCCTGGAGCAACGTGTCCCAGCGGCGCAGGAAGGGCGTGACCAGGCGGCGGTACGCGCCCGCGTCCCGTGGGCCGAAGGACGCCGCCGTCTCCGCGACCGAGCGGGCCAGCACCGCCGCGCTGCCGTCCGGGAACGGGTGGGCCATGGGCAGCTCGGGGTGCAGCCAGCGCAGTCCGTACCGCTGGAGCGGCATGGCGCGGAAGGCGGGTGAGTTGACGCCGAGGGGATGCGCGGCCGAGCAGGGGTCGTGCCGGAAGCCGGGCAGGGTCAGTGCCTCGGTGCGGGCGCCGCCGCCCACCGTGGACCGCGCCTCGAAGACGGCCACGGAGAAGCCCCGGCGGGCCAGCTCCACGGCCGCGGTGAGTCCGTTCGGCCCCGCGCCCACCACGACCGCGTCCAGCATCGACGGCACCTTCCGACCCCCTCGTCAGCCGATGGCAACTCGGATCAGCATAGGCCGGGGCTCCACGGCCGGCCCCGGTCCGTCCGCCTCAGGAGCCGGTGCGCAGCAGCTCGCCGACCTGGCGGGCCGTCCTCGCGTCGCGGGCGGCGGTGAACGGGAGCGCGTTGCCCCCGGTTATCCGGAAGGGCTCGCCGGTGAGGGTGAGATGGGCGCCGCCCGCCTCCTCCACCAGCAGCAGGCCCGCCGCGTGGTCCCAGGCGGCCTCCCAGGAGAAGGCCACGGCGTCGGTCTCGCCGCGCGCGATCGCCAGGTACTCCAGGCCCGCCGAGCCGCAGGAGCGCGGCGCGACCCCGTCGGTCCACAGGGCGCGCAGCGCGCGCTTCTGCTCCTCGGTGGTGTAGTCGGGGTGCGAGACGGCCACGACGAGGTCCCTGCCCGGCGCGGGCGGCCCGGCGAAGAGCCGCTCGCCGTCCAGGAAGGCGCCCTGGCCGCGCACGGCGGTGGCGAGCTGGTCGCGGACCGGCGCGTACGTCCAGGAGGCCAGCACGGTGCCCCGGTGGGCGAGCGCGACCAGGGTGCAGAAGCCGTCGTTGCCGTGCACGAACTGGCGGGTGCCGTCGACCGGGTCGATGATCCACACCGGTGCGTCGCCCCGGACGGCCTCGTAGGTCGCCGGGTTGGCGTGCACCGCCTCCTCGCCGACCACGGCCGAGCCGGGCAGCAGGCGGCGCAGCTCCTCGGTGAGGCGGCGCTCGGCGAGCCGGTCGGCGTCGGTCACGAGGTCGTGCGGCCCGCTCTTCTGGTCCACCTCGTGCTCGGCCAGGCGGCGGAAGCGGGGCAGGATCTCGGCGGCCGCGGCCTTCCGGATCGCCTCTTCCACGTCGGCGGACTGGTGGGCGAGAAACTCCTCGATGGTTTCCTTGTCGTCGATCATGTGTCCATGAGACCACGTCCGGCGGACATGGCCTCCCGGGCTGTGGACAACTCTCAGCGACCGACCGCGTACCCCTGCATGCCCCGCGGGTTCGCCGCGGCCGACAGGATGCCGGTGGCGGGGTCCCGGGCCACCGCGCACAGCCGGCCCTCCGACCAGGCGGGCCCCACCGTGACGTCGTGCCCCCGGCGGCGCAGCTCGGCGACGACCGTCTCCGGCATGCGCGACTCGACGGTGACGCTGCCGGGCCGCGAGCCGCGGGGGTAGAACGAGCTGGGGAAGCCGTCGTTGTGCCAGTTCGGGGCGTCGACGGCGCCCTGGAGGTCGAGCCCGCCCCGGACGGGCGCCCGTAGTGCGACGGCGAGGAAGAAGTGGGTCTGCCACTGGTCCTGCTGGTCGCCGCCGGGCGTGCCGAAGGCCAGCACCGGCACTCCGTCCCGCAGGGCGAGCGAGGGGGAGAGTGTCGTGCGGGGGCGGCGGCCGGGTGTCAGGGTGTTCGGCAGGCCCTCCTCCAGCCAGGTCATCTGGAGCCGGGTGCCGAGCGGGAAGCCCAGTTCGGGCACGACCGGATTGGACTGGAGCCAGCCGCCGCTGGGCGTGGCGGCGATCATGTTGCCCCAGCGGTCGGCCACGTCGAGATGGCAGGTGTCCCCGCGCGTGGTGCCGTCGGCGCTCACGCGGGGTTCGCCCGGCATGGCCACGGTGGGTTCGCCCGGCGTGGCCACGGTGGGCTCGCCCACCCCCGGCGCGCCGCCCGGCACGCGCGCGTGGGCCTGTTCCGGCAGGCGGGGCGTGCGCCCGCCGGGGCTGCCCGGCCGCAGCTCCCAGGAGGCGTCGGCGCCGATGAGGCTCCGCCTGCGGGTGTTGTACGCGTCGGAGAGCAGTTCGGTGAGCGGCACCTCGCCCGCGTCGCCGTACCACGCCTCGCGGTCGGCCATGGCGAGCTTGCAGCCCTCGGTCAGCAGGTGGACCCAGTCGGCGCCGCCGTGGGGCGGCAGGTCGGGCGGGAGCAGGGCGAGCTGCTGGAGGAGGGCGGGGCCCTGGCTCCAGGGGCCCGCCTTGCAGAGGGTCCAGCCGTTCCAGTCGTACGTCGCGGGGGCCTCGTACGTCGCCGTCCAGCCGGCGAGGTCGGCCTCGGTGAGGGTGCCGGTGTGGTGGGCGCCGCTGGAGTCGAGGGTGGGGCGGCGGGACTGGCGCAGCAGGGCCTCGGCGATGAAGCCGGTGCGCCACACCGCCCGGGCGGCGTCGATGCGGGCCTCCCGGTCGCCCGCGCCCGAGGTCTCGGCCAGCAGGCGCTTCCAGGTGGCGGCGAGGGCGGGGTTGCGCAGCAGTTCTCCGGGGCGAGGCGCGTGGCCGCCGGGCAGGTAGACCTCGGCCGAGGTGGTCCACTCGGTCTCGAACAGTTCCCGGACGCGTCCCACGGTCGCGGTGACGTTCTCGACGGGCGGGTGGCCGTGCTCGGCGTACCCGATGGCGTACTTCAGGACCTCGTCGAGGGGTTTGGTCCCGTGGTCGCGCAGAAGCAGCAGCCAGGCGTCGAAGGCGCCGGGCACGGCGGCCGCGAGGGGGCCGGTGCCGGGTACGAGGTCCAGTCCGAGGCCCCGGTAGTGCGCGACGGTGGCACCCGCCGGGGCGACTCCCTGGCCGCACAGCACCCGCACCTCGCCGCCGGCGGGGGCGAGCAGGATGGGGACCTCGCCCGCCGGGCCGTTCAGGTGGGGTTCGACGACGTGCAGGACGAACGCTCCGGCCACCGCCGCGTCGAAGGCGTTGCCGCCGTCCTCCAGCACGGCCATGGCCGACTGGGAGGCCAGCCAGTGGGTGCTGGACACCATGCCGAAGGTGCCCTGGAGGGTGGGGCGGGTGGTGAACATACGGCCTCTTCTCTGCGCGGGCTCCACTGCGCACCGGCTCTTCGCGCCCGGTGACACATGCAGGATGAAACTTGTTCCGCCCCAGCCGACGCAAGAGGCCCCCAGCATGCGAGAAGGTCCCGCGAGCACGCGCGCCCGCGGGACCGTCGTGCGAGAGCGGGGCTCAGGCGGTGTGCAGGGTCAGGCCGTAGCGGCCGAGGATCTCGTTGATCGGCTGGAACCAGGTCTCGCCGCCGCTGGAGCAGTTGCCCCAGCCGCCGGAGGTGACGCCCTGGGCCTGGTCGCCGCTGATGAACGAGCCGCCGGAGTCACCGGGTTCGGCGCAGACGCTGGTCTTGGTCATCTGGTGCACCGCGCCCTGGCTGTAGTTGACGGTCTCGTTCAGCGCGAGGACGTTGCCGCAGTGCCAGTGGCTGGTGGAGCCGGAGCGGCAGATGGAGGTGCCGGGCGGCGCGACGTTGGAGCCGCGCACCAGCTGGTCGGAGACGGTGCCCCAGCCGAGTACGACCGGTACGGTCCACCAGCCGCTGCCCACGTTGACCCAGGCGTAGTCGTTGTCGGGGAACGACGAGCCCTGGAAGTTGCCGACGTAGGACCGGTCCCAGCCGTACACGGCGGCCGACGGCTGGCCGCAGTGGCCGGCGGTGACGAAGCCGCCGTACACCGAGAAACCGATGGAGCAGCGGACGTTGCCCGTGTAGTACGGGTCTCCGCCGACCGTGCCGGCCGCGAGGGTGCTCACCGATTCGGCGACCTTGTTGACGGTGACGGGGCCCGCCTGGCGGGCGCTCGCCAGGAAGCGTTGGACATCGTTGTCGGCGGCCTTGGAGCGGACCACGTCGATCACGACGGACCCGGCGCTCGGGTCGGCGCGCCAACTGGTCACGCCCTTGGGGGCCTTGAGGCGGTCGACGCGGGCCTTGGCCGCGTCCAGCTCGCGGGCGCTGCGCTCCACCGTGCGGACGGTGGCACCGGCGTCGTGGAGCTTCTGGCGGACGCTCGCGGAGGCGTCGTCGGTGACGGCCACGGTCAGGCGGTTGCTCTTGGCGTCGAACCAGGAGCCGCCGTACGCGGCTCCGGCGGTGGCGCGTGCCTTCGGGTCCAGGGCGGTGGCCGCGCGCTCCGCCTTGAGGCGGGCCTCGGCCTGGGACTCGGTGAGCCCGAAGTCGTGCCGCATGGCGGTCAGCATGCTCTGCGAGGCGAGGGGTTCGCCGGCGTTCTGCGCGGCGGCGGGGAGGGTGCCCGCGGCGGAGAGGCCGCCGAGCATGAGGAGTGCGGCCGCGGCGGCGCGCACGACTTTGCTGCGTCTCATGGGGAGTTGCCCTTCGTCGTTCCAACGAGGTGGGGGTGGAACAGCCGATTTCTGAGAGCGCTCTCATCAGTGCGGGGCAGAGCCTAGCGGCACCTTCACAACAGGTCCATGCCAATCACACGGCTTCCCTTCCACGGCCGCGGACGGCCCGGCGAGCGGGGAGGAAAAGGTCGATATGCAACTCCCCGGCACGCGGCACCGGTCACCGGCCGAGTACGCAGCGAGTTCGGGCTTCCGTGTCGCGGACCCGTCGTGTGAGACTGTCGTCCCCCGTCCCTGCGGACCCCTTCCACCGCCCCCTCCCCCACGAGAAGTGCGCCGTGCGATCTCTGCCTCTGCCGCTCGCCCTCACCGCTCGTCTGTCCCCGGTCGTCGTGCTGGCCGTCGCGGGCTGGGCCCTCAGCTCGGGTCCCGCGGCCACCGCGAACTCCGGTTCTACTGAAGGAAGTTCGACATCTGCGGCCGGTGATTCCGCCGCCCCGGCCGCGTCTTCCGCCGCGCCCGCCGCCAAGACGTACGACGCCGCGCCCGCGCCCTGCTCCGGCGTGCCCGAGGCCACCGTGAAGTCCCTGGTGCCCGGCGCGAAGACCTCCGGCAAGGAGATACCCTCCACCGACTCCCGGCTGCGCCGCACCTGCTCCTGGAACGCGCTCAAGGGCTACGACTACCGCTGGCTGGACGTCTCCTACGAGGTCGCCGCCTCCGACGAGGCCGCGGCGAAGGAGTACGAGCAGCGGGTGGCCGAGAAGAGCGGCGGCGGAACCGTGCCCGGACTCGGGGACGGCGGCTACTCCGTGGTGAACCTGGCCACGGAGGACAAGCAGCAGACCCGCGAGGGCGTGGTGCTGGCCCGTGCCGCCAACGCGCTGGTGGTCATCACCTACAGCGGAAGCGACTTCGAGAACAAGAAGGCCCCGGAGACCGCCGAGATCAACAAGGGTGCCATCAAGGCGGCCAAGGACGCGGTGGCGGCCCTGCGCGGCGGCGCCAAGTAGGCGCGCCGAACGGAAAAGGAAGGCCCCGGCGGCCGCACCTCGGCCACCGGGGCTCCTTCACGTCAACTGGACGCGCTGACGGCTCTCTTGCCGCTCGCCAGGGTCAGCACCACGTACAGCACGAGCGAGGTGCCGAGGCCGACCGCCCAGCCGTAGTCGGCCAGCCCGCTGAGCGCCGGGATCGGGCGGCCGTCGATCAGCGGATGGAAGTCGGCGCCGCCGACGGCGAGCACACCGCCCACCACGAAGGCCGCCACGGCCCGCCAGTTCCAGCCTCCCGAGTACCAGTAGCGCCCGCCCGCGCGGTACAGGTCGGCGAGGTCCAGGCGGGTGCGGCGCAGGAACCAGTAGTCGGCGACGAGGATGCCCGCGACCGTGCCGAGCAGGCCGCCGACAAGGCCGAGCCAGGTGAAGATGTAGCCCTGCGGGTCGGAGTACAGCCGCCACGGGAAGATCAGCACCGCGAGGACGGCGGTGATCAGGGCGCCGGTGCGGAAACTGACCTTGCGCGGCGCGACGTTGGAGAAGTCGAAGGCCGGGGAGACCAGGTTGGCCGCGATGTTCACCGAGAGGGTCGCCACCAGCACGGTGACCAGGGCGTAGATCAGACCCACCACGTTGTCGGTCTTGGCGGCGAGCTGGACCGGGTCCCAGACCGGCTCGCCGTACACCGCCTGCGAGCCCGAGGTGACCAGCACGGACAGGAACGCGAACAACGTCATCGTCGTGGGAAGTCCGAAAGCCTGGCCCAGGGTCTGGGCGCGCTGGCTGCGGCCGTAGCGGGTGAAGTCGGGGATGTTCAGGGAGAGGGTGGACCAGAAGCCGATCATGCCCATCAGGGAGGGCCAGAACAGCTTCCAGAAGTCGCCGCCCCAGCCCAGCTTGGACGGCTGGTCGAAGAGCGGGCCCACTCCCCCGGCCCGGTCGCTCATCCACCACAGCATCACGAACGCGCCGACCAGCACGAAGGGCGCGGCCCAGTTCTCGAAGCGCCGGATGGTCTCCATGCCCCGCAGGATGATGGCCACCTGGACCGCCCAGAAGATGGCGAAGGAGAGCCACATGGTCCACGCGTAGCCGCCGATGTGCGCGGCGCCGGACCAGCTGTCGCCGATCAGCTTGCCGGCGAGGAAGAAGATCGCCTCGCCGCCGATCCAGGTCTGGATGCCGAACCAGCCGCACGCCACCAACGCCCGTACGACAGCGGGCAGGTTGGCGCCGCGCACGCCGAAGGAGGCGCGGGCGAACACCGGGAACGGGATGCCGTACTTGGGGCCGGCGTGCCCGGTGAGCAGCATCGGCACCAGCACGATCAGGTTGGCCAGGGCGATGGTGAACACGGCCTGTTTCCAGTCCATGCCGACCGCGATGAGACCCGACGCGAGCGTCCAGGAGGCGGTGTTGTGGGCCATGCCGACCCACAGCGCGGAGAAGTTGTACGTGGTCCAGGTCCGCCCCTCGGCCGGTACGGGGAGCAGGTCCTCGTTGGCGTAGGGGCCGCTGGGCCGGGCGGCGCCGGGTGCGATCTCCACCCGCCCGTCGGCGAGGGTGACTTGGCCGGACGGTGGTATGTCCGTGGGAGCGGTATCGGTCATGGTGCAGGCCAATCGGCTGGGAGGGTCGGGACGGGCCGTGCGGGGGGGGTGCGTCCCGTAAGGGTTCCGTACGGGCGTCCTGGCCCCCTTCCCGCGTACGGGAAGGGGGGGGTTCGATTCGCCTGCCGTGCTCAGGCGTTGACGGCGGGGATCACCTTCGTGCCGTAGGCGTCGATGGTGGCCTCCTGCGCGTCGTGCATGTCGTACACCGCGAACTGGTCGACGCCCAGGGCCCGCAGGGCGTTCAGCTTCTCGATGTGGGTCTCGACCGGGCCGATCAGGCAGAACCGGTCCACGATCTCGTCGGGCACGAACCGGGTGTCGGGGTTGCCGCTGCGTCCGTGGTGGGCGTAGTCGTACCCCTCGCGGGCCTTGATGTACTCGGTGAGTTCGTCGGGGATCTGCGCGGAGTGCTCTCCGTAGCGGGAGACGAGGTCGGCGACGTGGTTGCCGACCATGCCGCCGAACCAGCGGCACTGCTCCCGGGCGTGGGCGAGGGCCTCGGGCGAGTCGTCGTCGGTGACGTAGGCGGGGGCGGCCACGCAGATGGTGACCTCGCCGGGGTCGCGGCCGGCGGCGACGGCGGCGTCCTTGACGGCCTTCACCATGAACTCGGTGAGGTAGAGGTCGGCGAGCTGGAGGATGAAGCCGTCGGCCTCCTCGCCGGTCATCTTCAGCGCCTTGGGCCCGTACGCGGCCATCCAGACGGGGAGTTCGGCTCCCTCGCGCACCCACGGCAGGCGGATCGGGGTGCCGCCCAGGTCGGTCTCCTCGCCCCTGCCGAGGGCGCGGATGACCTTCATGGCCTCGCTGATCCGGGCGAGGGTGTTGGGCTTGCGGCCCGCGACCCGCATCGCGGAGTCACCGCGGCCGATGCCGCACACCGTTCGGTTGCCGTACATGTCGTTGAGGGTGGCGAAGGTGGAGGCGGTGACCTCCCAGGTGCGGGTGCCCGGGTTGGTGACCATCGGGCCGACGGTCAGCCGGTCGGTGTTCGCCAGGATCTGGCTGTAGATGACGAACGGTTCCTGCCAGAGCACGGCCGAGTCGAAGGTCCAGCCGTAGGTGAAACCGTTGCGCTCGGCCCGCTTCATCAGGTCGATGACGCGCGAGGCGGGCGGGTCGGTCTGGAGGACGAGTCCGAAGTCCATGCGCGCTGCTCCTAGGTGAGGTACTGACAGGTGGAGCGCGGGGTGTAGACGCCGTGCCCGGCGTGGCCGGTGTACTCCCGCTCGGTGATCACGGGCACGCCGCGCGAGAGCACCGTCTCGACCCGGCCGGTGATCCGCTTGCCCTCGTACGCCGAGTAGTCGACGTTCATGTGGTGCGTCTCGGCCGAGATCACCTGCTCGGCGTTCGGGTCGTAGATCACCACGTCGGCGTCGGCACCGGGCGCGATGGTGCCCTTCTTCGGGTACATGCCGAACATCCGGGCCGGGGTGGCGCAGGCGATCTCGATCCAGCGGCGGCGCGAGATGTGACCGTCGACCACGGCCTGGTGGAGGAGGTCCATGCGGTTCTCCACGCCCGGCATCCCGTTGGGGATCTTGGAGAAGTCGCCCAGGCCCAGCTCCTTCTGGCCCGAGAAGCAGAACGGGCAGTGGTCGGTGGAGACCACCTGGAGGTCGTTGGTGCGCAGGCCCCGCCACAGCGCCGCCTGGTGCTCCTGGGGCCGCAGCGGGGTGCTGCACACGTACTTGGCGCCCTCGAAGCCGGGCTCGGCGAGGTTGTCGGTGGACAGGAACAGGTACTGCGGGCAGGTCTCGCCGAAGACGTTCAGCCCCTCGTCGCGGGCCCGCGTCAGCTCGGCCACCGCCTCCTGCGCCGAGACGTGCACGACGTACAGGGGGGCGCCGGCGACCTGGGCGAGCTTGATCGCTCGGTGCGTGGCCTCTGCCTCCAGCAGGGCCTTGCGGACCTCGCCGTGGTAGCGGGGGTCGGTCTCGCCGCGGGCGAGCGCCTGCTCGACCAGGACGTCGATGGCGATGCCGTTCTCGGCGTGCATCATGATCAGCCCGCCGTTCTCGGCGGCCCGCTGCATGGCGCGGAGGATCTGGCCGTCGTCGGAGTAGAAGACCCCCGGGTAGGCCATGAACTGCTTGAAGGAGGTGACTCCCTCCTCGACCAGCAGGTCCATCTCCTTGAGCGTCTCCTGGTTCACGTCGGAGACGATCATGTGGAAGCCGTAGTCGATGGCGCAGTTGCCCTCGGCCTTCTGGTGCCAGGCGTCCAGGCCCTCGCGCAGGGCGCCGCCGACGCTCTGGATGGCGAAGTCCACGATGGTGGTGGTGCCGCCCCAGGCGGCGGCGCGGGTGCCGGTCTCGAAGGTGTCGGCGGCGTAGGTGCCGCCGAACGGCATCTCCATGTGGGTGTGGCCGTCGACGCCGCCGGGGATGACGTACTTCCCGGTCGCGTCGAGGACGGTTTCCGCGCTGAAGGCTTCGGCGGCGGGGGTGCCGGCCGCCGCGAGGGCGGCGATACGGCCGTCCTCGATCAGTACGTCGGCGTGGATCTCGTCGGAAGCCGTGATGACGAGACCGTTGCGGATGAGGGTACGGGTGCCCATGCTCCTGCTCCTGGATCGGACGGCCTACGGGAAGGGGAACCTGCCGGCTACGGCGCCGTCAGCGGCGTGTACGTGCCCGGCTCGCGGTCGCGGTAGAACTGCCAGCGGTCGCGGACCTCGCGCAGTTTGGCCATGTCGAGGTCGCGGACGACGAGTTCGGTCTCCTTGTCGCTCGCCACCTCGCCGACGAACTGGGCCTCGGGGTCCACGAAGTACGTGGTGCCGTAGAAGTCGTTGTCGCCCAGGTCCTCCACGCCGACCCGGTTGATCGCGCCGACGAAGTACTCGTTGGCGGCGGCGGCCGCCGGCTGCTCCAGCTGCCAGAGGTAGCGGGAGAGTCCGCGCGAGGTGGCCGAGGGGTTGAAGACGATCTCGGCACCGGCCAGGCCCAACGCCCGCCAGCCTTCCGGGAAGTGGCGGTCGTAGCAGATGTAGACGCCGATCCGGCCGACGGCGGTGTCGAACACGGGCCAGCCGCTGTTGCCGGGGCGGAAGTAGAACTTCTCCCAGAATCCCTGCACTTGGGGGATGTGGGTCTTGCGGTACTTGCCGAGGTAGGAGCCGTCGGCGTCGATCACGGCGGCGGTGTTGTAGAGGACGCCGGGCTGCTCCTCCTCGTACATGGGCAGTACCAGGACGATGCCCAGTTCCTTCGCCAGCGCCTGGAAGCGGCGGACGGTGGGGCCCTCGGGGATCTGCTCGGCGTACTCGTAGAACGCCTTGTCCTGCACCTGGCAGAAGTAGGGGCCGTAGAACAGCTCCTGGAAGCAGAGGACCTGGGCGCCCTGGGCGGCGGCGTCGCGGGCCGCCTGCTCGTGCACCTGGATCATGGATTCCTTGTCGCCCGTCCAGGCCGTCTGGAAGAGGGCGGCGCGGATCACTCGGCTCATCGGGACCTCCGGGTCGCTCGGTGTGCCTGGAGCCTAGGAAGCGGGGACGGCCGGTTTGAGTGGCAGCGTGTCACGTCTGCCGGGTGCGGGCGTGCCACCGTGTCACGTGTTCCCCTGGCCATGTTTCACCGCCGTTCTCGCAGGTCGTTGCATGTTTCAGTCCTGTTGCGCGTCGTGCGCGAGGAGCGCGATGTGCACGGAGGCCGCCTGTTCGAAGTCGTCCAGGTCGATCCCGAGCCGCGCCTGTATCGCCTCCAGCCGGCGGTAGAGCGCGGGCCGGGAGACGTGGTGGAGCAGGGCGGTGCGGGACTTGTTGCGGCCGGTCGCCAGGTAGGTGCGCAGCACGTCGAGCAGTTCCCGTTCGCCGCCGCGCAGCAGGCCGTCCAGCTCGCGTTCGGCGAAGGACTGCACCTGGGGATCGTCGCGCAGCAGCCGGATCAGTCCGCGCAGGTGCACGTCTCGCAGCCGCACCACCGGGGGCGGGCCGAGGGCGGCCCCGGCGACGGCGTCCGCGACGTGCCGGGCCTCGCGCAGCCCGGCGGGCACGTCGTCCCAGCAGGTCCGGGGGTCGGCGGCGGCGATCACCGCGTCCGGGTGCTCGGGGGTGCGCAGCCGCGCGGCGAGACGGGCGGTGAGCGCCTCGGCGTCCTGGTCGCGGGCGAGGCTCAGGAGCAGGGCGGTGGTGCCGTCGGCCAGCTCCGCGACGAGCCCCGTCAGTCCCAGGGTGCGCAACACCCGGTCCAGCCGGGCGGGTTCGGTGCCGGGCACGACGAGCGGCACGAACGTACGCCGGTTGACGGGAAGCCCGGCCGCGCGGGCCCTGGGCAGCAGATGCCGGGCGGGTACGGTCCCCGAGGCGAGGTCGGTCAGCAGGCCGTGCGCGGACTGCTCCTCCCAGGTGCGGCCCGAGGCGCCGCCGAGCATCCGGTGCAGCACCAGCGCCTCGGCGGCCCGGTCGGCGAGCAGGCGTCCGGTGGCGGTGTCGCCCCGGTACCCGCACAGCAGCAGCCTGCCCCAGCGCTCGCCCCGGCCGCCCAGCTCGGCGCGGACCCAGCCGTCGCCCTCGCTGCCTCCGGCCTGCCGGGCGATGCGCTCCCAGTCGCGCAGCACGTCGTCCACCGCGGACCGCTCCCCCGCCGTGGCGAGGACGCGGTGGGCGAGGTTGGTGAGGACGACCGGACAGCCGCTGTGCTGGGCGACCTCGTCCAGCAGGCGCTGCAGCGGGGCGCCGGAGGTGATCAGCGCGGTGAGCCCGGTGCGGACGGTCTCGGAGAGGCTGACGGCGGCGAACTTCTGCCGCACCAGCCGGGACTGGACCTCTTCGGTGAGTTCGGCGAACGGGAAGGGCCGGTGCAGCACGACCAGGGGCAGCCCGCACCGCTCGGCGGCCCGGCGCATCACCTCGGGCGGGGCGGGGAAGGCGCGGCCGAGCCCGAGGACGACTGCGGCGGCCTCCGCCCGGTGCAGGGACTGGATGTAGGCGGTCTGCTTGGCCTCGTCCCCGGCGAGCAGCACCCCGGTGGTGAGCACCATCTCGCCGCCGCTGAGCATGACGCCCACGTCGGCGGCCTCGGCGACGTGCACCCAGCGCACGGCCCGGTCGAGCCCGCCGGCCCCGGCCACCACCTCGGGCTCCCCGGCGAGCACCCGCTCCAGCGTGAGCACCTGCCGGACGGACAGGGCCGGTTCCTCCGGCCGGGACGCCTGCCGGAACTCCGAGGCCATGGTCATCCGCTGTACCTCGTTCCCTAGCTCTGGTACGTGCTCCTCAGCGCGTCCTCGAGGATCGCCGCGCCTTCCTCGGCCTCCGCGACGGTGAGCGTCAGCGGCGGGGCGATGCGCAGGACGCTGGTGTCGTGGCCACCGCCCTTTCCGATCAGCAGGCCGTTCCTGCGGGCCGTCTCCAGGACGGCGGCGGCCGCGCCGGGGTCCGCCTCGTCGGTGCCGGGCTTCACCAGTTCGACGCCGATCATCAGCCCCCGTCCGCGTACCTCGCGGACGCCGGGAGCCGCGGCGGTGACGGCGCGCAGCAGCTCGATGAGGAGGCCGCCGACCCGGCGGGCGTTGCCCTGGAGATCGTGTTCGAGGTGGTAGGCGAGGTTGGCGAGCCCGGCGGCCATGGTGATCTGGGTGCCGCCGAAGGTGGAGATGCTGTTGGCGTCGACGCAGTTCATGATCTCGGCGCGGGCGATCACGCCGCCGATGGACATGCCGTTGCCGATGCCCTTGGCGAAGGTGACGATGTCCGGCGGGCCGTTCCGGTCGTGCGCCTGCCAGCCCCAGAAGTGCTCGCCGGTGCGGCCCCAGCCGGTCTGGACCTCGTCGGAGATCCACAGGATGCCGTGCTCGTCCAGCACCTCGCGGAAGGCGGCGTACAGGCCGTCCGGCGGGGAGGTGAAGCCGCCGACGCCCTGGACGGGTTCGGCGATCAGCGCGACCGGGGGCCGGGTCTGTCCGAGGAGGTCGCGCAGGTCGGCCACGCACGCGTCGATGAAGGCGCGGTCGTCCAGTCCGGCGTACAGACCTCGGGTGCGGACGCCGCCGTGCACGTAGAGGGTCTGGAGCGGGGAGAGGCTGGTCGGGGACCAGGCGCGGTTGCCGGTGATGCCGACCGCGCCGAAGGACCGGCCGTGGTAACTGTTGCGCATCGCCAGGACGGTGTTGCCCTGGCGGTAGGTGGTGGCGAGCAGCATCGCCGTGTCGTTGGCCTCGGTCCCGGAGGTGGTGAAGAAGACCCGCGCGTCGGGGATGCCGCTCAGCATGGCGACGCGCTCGGCCAGTTCGACCATCGGGCGGTTCAGGTAGAGCGTCGAGGAGTGGATGATCCGGCCGGCCTGCTCGGTCACCGCCTTGGTGACCTCGGGCAGCGCGTGCGCGGTCATGGTGGTGAGGATGCCGCCGAAGAAGTCCAGGTAGCGGTTGCCCTGGGCGTCCCAGACGTGGCGACCCTCGCCGTGGGTGATCTCCAGCGGGTCGTCGTAGTAGAGGGCGAGCCAGTCGGGCATGACGCCCCGGTGGCGGGCGTAGAGGTCGTTCACGGGTTCACCAGCCCCTCGTAGGCGTCGGGGCGGCGGTCGCGGTAGAACGCCCACTGCTGCCGCACCTCGTCGATGAGGTCGAAGTCCAGGTCGCGGACGAGGAGTTCCTCGGTCTTGTCGTCCCCGGCCTCGCCGACGAACTGGCCGCGCGGGTCGACGAAGTACGACGTGCCGTAGAAGTCGTTGTCGCCGTACTCCTCCTGGCCGACCCGGTTGATGGCGGCGACGAAGTACTCGTTGGCCACGGCCGCGGCGGGCTGCTCCAACTGCCAGAGATGGGAGGAGAGTCCGCGGTGCGTGGCGGACGGGTTGTAGACCAGCTGGGCTCCGTTGAGCCCCAGTTGGCGCCAGCCCTCGGGGAAGTGGCGGTCGTAGCAGATGTAGACGCCGACCTTGCCGACGGCCGTGTCGAAGACCGGCCAGCCGAGGTTGCCGGGTTTGAAGTAGTACTTCTCCCAGAAGCCCTTGACCTGCGGGATGTGGTGCTTGCGGTACTTGCCGAGGTAGGCGCCGTCCGCGTCGATCACCGCGGCGGTGTTGTAGTAGAAGCCGGAGCCGTCGATCTCGAAGACGGGGGCGACGATCACCATGCCGGTCTCGGCCGCCAGCTCCCGCATCCGGCTCACGGTCGGGCCGTCCGGCACCGGTTCCGCCCAGCGGTAGTGCTCCGGCTCCTGGACCTGGCAGAAGTAGGGGGCGTTGAAGACTTCCTGGAACCCGATGACCTTCGCGCCCTGGCGCGCGGCCTCGCGGGCGTACTCCTCATGCTTGGCGATCATGGACTCGGTGTCGCCGGTCCAGGTGGCCTGAACCAGTGCGGCACGTACGACGTTGGCCATGAGCTGCTCCTTCGACGCGGCGTCCGAGCCTCTACGCCCGTAGAAACGGCCCGTAGAGGGACGAAAGTAAGCCTCTTGGACGCCCTTGCCAAGACCATCGTCGGCAACCCGCTGATTCGGTCCCGTTTCGCACCCCTGCGGGTGAGCGGGGAGCCGGTCAGGAGGTGATCCCGGCGACGCGGAGGGCGTGCAGCAGCTCGCGGCGGTGTTCCTCGGAGACGTGGCGGGCGGCTTCGAGGAGGAGGGGGGCGAGCCGGTCCGGGTCACCGGCGGCGGTGCGGGCCGCGTCCTCGGGGGTACGGGCGCGGACACAGGCGTCCAGGAGGGTGCCGGCGTCGCGGGAGCGGCCCTCGGCGGCCAGCCGCGCGACGGCCGCTCCGGTCTCCTCCGGCGGCCGGGCGACACCTTCCCGCAGCAGCCGCTGTCCCTCCTCCGCCCGCCCCGCCGACTCCAACGCGGCCACCGCTTCCAGCAGTTGCCCGGCGGGCAGGGTGGCCGCCTCCCAGCGGAGGGTGGCCCAGTCCGCTTCCATTCCGGCCCGCCCGAAGGCGTCGGCCAGGAGCGGGAAGCGTACGGCGGTCCAGCGGGCGGCCTCCACGAGGAGGATGTGCGCCTCGCCGCTGCGGCCCGCGGCACGGAGCGCGGCCAGCCGCGTGACGGCCTGGGCCACGGCGCGGTGGTCGTCGACATCGGGTACGGGTGCCGCCCGGTCCTGTTCCCGCGCCTCCGGCGCCTCGGCTCCGGCGAAGCGGGCACCCCGGGGTCCGGCGTCGGGGTCGGCCTGCGGCTCGGGGGCGCCGGGGAGCACGAGCGGCGCGGGGGCGCTCTCGTCCAGCCCGGCGAAACGCGCACTGCCCCGGCGACGGCCACGGGGTCCGGCGGGGGTGGCTGCGGCCACGGGGGCGGGGTCGCGGGCGTCCGGGGCGGACGGACGGGCCTCGGACGGCACGTGCGGCACTGCCGGGGCGCCCTGCACGGGCGGGGCGGCCTGCGCGGGCGGGGCGCCCTGCACGGGCGGGGTGGCCTGCGCGGGGACGCGCGGGCGGGGGTGGGCATCGGTGCGGGGCATGCGGGCCAGCCGGTCCCGGAGTTCGGCGCAGCGGGCCGTGGCCCGGTGCCGGTCGTCCCGGACCCAGGCCAGGTCGGCACGGAGGGGTTCTGCCTCGGCCTCCGTCCTCGCCCCGGCGAGCCGGTGGGTCAGGGCGGCCTCGCGTTCGTCGGCGGCGCGGCGCGCCCGGAGCATGGCGTCGAGGCGACGCGTCAGGACGTCCTGGGCGCCGGGACGAGCGTCGTACGCGGCGAGGGCGCCCGCGTGCAGGGTGCGGGCCCTCTCCCGTTCGGCGAGGGCCGGCCCGGTGCCGTACGTCGCCGCCAGGTCCCGCAGCAGGGCGTCCACGACGTCCCAGGGAAGCACCTCGCGCCCCTCGCAGCAGGCGCGCATGCCCTCGGGGTCGCGCCGCCAGAAGACGCCGCACCAGCCCGCGCCCTGGTCGAGACGGGCCAGCAGCCCTCCCAGGTAGTGCCCGAACTCTCCCGCCCCTGAGTCGAGTTGTTCCGCCATCGACCGGCCCCCGCTCGATTGCCAGCACTGCGGGAGCCAGGCAACACCAGGCGTGTTACGGGCCTGCTACGCACGGTTTGCGGAAGGTGACGAGGCGTGGCTCAGGCGGGCACGAGGGCGCACCGGAGGATCAGGTCGTCCATGGATAGTCCGAGCGCCCGCGCCAGGGCCGCCACGGTGAAGAACGCCGGGGTCGGCGCCCGGCCGGTCTCGATCTTGCGGAGGGTCTCGGCGGAGACTCCGGCGACCGCGGCGACCTCGGTCATGCTCCGCGGGCCGCGGGCCTCGCGGAGCAGCCGGCCGAGCCGCTCGCCGCGCTCACGCTCTTCGGGGGTCAGTGGGGTGCGCACCATGCCCCCATTCTAATACCGGTATAGTAATTGGCATGATCGAGCTCAAGACGGATGCCTCCATCGAGGCCATGTACGCGTCCGGCCAGGTCGTCGGGCGTGCCCTGACGGCGGTGCGGGACGCGGCGGACGTGGGCGTGAGCCTGCGGGAACTGGACGAGGTGGCCCACGAGGTGCTGCGCGCGGCCGGGGCGTCCTCGCCCTTCCTCGGGTACCGGCCCTCCTTCGCCCCGACTCCCTTCCCGGCGGTCGTCTGCGCCTCGGTGAACGACGCGATCGTGCACGGCATCCCGACCGGCTACCGCCTGCGCGACGGCGACCTCCTCTCCGTGGACTGCGGGGCACTGCTGGACGGCTGGGCCGGTGACTCGGCGATCAGCTTCGTGGTCGGAAGCCCCCGCGCCGAGGACCTCACCCTGATCGAGACCGCCGAGCGGGCACTGACGGCCGGGATCGGGGCGGCCGTCGTCGGCAACCGCGTCGGCGACATCGCCCACGCCGTCGGCACGGTGTGCCGCGCGGCCGGTTACGGCATTCCCGCCGACTTCGGCGGCCACGGCATCGGGCGCAGGATGCACGAGGACCCCGGAGTGCCGAACGAGGGCCGCCCCGGCCGGGGTGTGCCGCTGCGCCACGGGATGGTCCTGGCGATCGAGCCGATGCTGATCGCCGGGGGCAGGGACGGCTACCACCCCGACCCCGATGGCTGGACCCTCCGCACCGACGACGGCTCCCGCGCGGCCCACGTGGAACACACGGTGGCCATCACGGACGCCGGGCCGCGCGTCCTGACGGCACGCGAGGCGGCACGGCAGAACACGGCCCCGTAGCCCCGCACCACCCGCCCTCACCGCCCCGTAGCCCCGCACCGCCCGCCCTCACGGGCGCGGGCCCGCGGGCGCTTCCGCCCGCACCGCCCGCCTGGGCCCCGGCAGCGCCGCCGAGGCGGCTCGCGGCACCCGCGCGTACAGGGCGAGCAGGGCGAGCAGGGCCACCTCGCAGCCCAGCAGGACCCGTTCCGCGAGGCCGATCAGCTCGCGGCCGCCCAGGCAGGCGGAGCAGGCCATCGCGGTGGCCCCCACGAGCGCGGCCCACGCCGCCGCGCGTATGGACCGGGCCCGGCGGTCGTCCGCGCCGAGGCGGCGGGCCAGGAGCAGTCCGGCGGCCGGCAGCGCGACGAACGCCGTGACGGAGGCGTACCGGTGCACGTACGCCGGCCCGCTGAGCGAGGTGGTCAGCGGATCGGTCGGCACCACGGCCGCGACGACCAGCCCGAGCCCCCACACCGCCAGCAGCACGGCGGGCAGCCCGCGCACCGGCAGCCGCCGCGCCACCTGCCACGACAGCGTCAGCGAGGCCAGCCCCAGCAGGGCCATGCCGGTCTCTATGGGGCCGCCCCGGTCCAGCGCGGCGAAGTCGCTCACCGTCAGGGAGAGCGGGCTGAGTTCCGGGTCGGTGTCCATGGGCGCCCAGAGGGCCGCGCTCACGGCCAGGGCGATGGCGGCCCAGACCGCGGGCGCGAGGAGACGGCTCCAGGAGCGGCTGCGCGGACGTGTCATGGCTCCATGCTCGGCCTCCGGCACCCGCCCCGGAATCGGGATCTCCCCGGAGTCGCCCCTGACACCCGACCCTGACACCCACCCTGAGCGAGGTCAGGGGCAACGGTCGCGGGCGTCCACCGGGTGCCCTTCCCCCCTCCTCGTGCCATCGTGGCAAGAGCGGCCGATTCCGGGTTCCCCGGCCGCTCCGCACGTCGTCTGCGAAGGACGGAAACGATGACCAGCGGCTACATCGGCCCGGAGGGCGATCCCTTCGGGGAGTTCTTCTCCCGCTTCTTCGGCGGCACCGGGGGTGGCCAGGGCCAGCCCGGCGGACCGCGCCAGATCGACATCGGACGCCTGCTGAGCCAGCCCGCGCGCGAGCTGGTCAAAGGTGCGGCGCAGTACGCCGCCGAGCACGGCAGCCGGGATCTGGACACCCAGCACCTGCTGCGCGCGGCGCTCTCCAGCGAGCCCACCCGCAGCCTGCTCAGCCGGTCCGGGGCGAACCCGGACTCGATGGCCACCGAGATCGACGGCCGCGCCGGGCCCGTGCAGCATCCACCCGGCAAGGTGCCGCCGACCGCGCTCTCCCTGACCCCGGCGGTCAAGCGGGCGCTGATGGAGGCGCACGACATGGCGCGGGCCAGCGGCGCCGGGTACATCGGCCCCGAACACGTGCTCAGTGCCCTCGCCATGAACCCCGACTCGGCCGCCGGGCACATCCTGAACGCGGCCCGGTTCCGGGGCACGCCGGTGCCGCCCGAGACCCAGGACGGCGCCCAGAGCCGCCAGGAGCGCCCCCGGCCGACGTCCACGCCGACGCTCGACAAGTACGGGCGCGATCTGACCGAGCTGGCCCGCGAGGGCCGGATCGATCCGGTGATCGGCCGGGAGAAGGAGATCGAGCAGACCATCGAGGTGCTGTCCCGGCGCGGGAAGAACAACCCGGTGCTGATCGGCGACGCGGGGGTCGGCAAGACGGCGGTGGTCGAGGGACTGGCGCAGCGCATCGCGGACGGCGACGTGCCCGAAGGGCTCGAGGAGCGCCGGGTGGTGGCGCTGGACCTGACCGCCGTGGTGGCCGGGACCCGCTACCGGGGCGACTTCGAGGAGCGCCTGAACAACATCGTGCAGGAGATCCGCGCGCACTCGGACAAGCTGGTCGTGTTCATCGACGAGCTGCACACCGTCGTGGGCGCGGGCACCGGCGGCGAGGGCGGCGCGATGGACGCCGGCAACATCCTCAAGCCCGCGCTCGCGCGGGGCGAACTGCACATCGTCGGGGCGACCACGCTGGAGGAGTTCCGGCGGATCGAGAAGGACGCGGCGCTCGCCCGCCGGTTCCAGCCGATCCAGGTGCCGGAGCCGACCGTCGAGGACGCGCTGGAGATCCTGCGCGGGCTGCGCGACCGCTACGAGGCCCACCACCAGGTCCGGTACACGGACGAGGCGCTGGAGGCGGCCGTGGAGCTGTCCGACCGGTATCTCACCGACCGGCGGCTGCCCGACAAGGCGATCGACCTGATCGACCAGGCGGGCGCCCGGGTGCGGCTCGGCGCCCGGACCAAGGGCGCGGACGTGCGGGCGATGGAGCGCGAGGCGGAGCAGCTGGTCCGGGACAAGGACCAGGCGGTGGCCGACGAACAGTACGAGCAGGCCACGCAGTTGCGGGACCGGATCGCCGACCTGCAGCGGCGGATCGCGGAGGCGGCCGACGACGGCGAGGCCGTGGAGGGGCAGAACCTCCAGGTGACGGCGGAGGCCATCGCCGAGGTGGTGTCCCGGCAGACCGGGGTCCCGGTGAGCCGGCTGACCCAGGAGGAGAAGGAGCGGCTGCTCGGGCTGGACGAGCACCTGCACGAGCGGGTGATCGGGCAGGAGGAGGCGGTGAGCGTGGTCGCCGACGCGGTGCTGCGGTCCCGCGCGGGGCTGTCGAGCCCGGACCGGCCGATCGGCAGCTTCCTGTTCCTCGGCCCGACCGGCGTCGGCAAGACCGAACTGGCCCGCGCGCTCGCGGAGTCGCTGTTCGGCAGCGAGGACCGCATGGTGCGGCTCGACATGAGCGAGTACCAGGAGCGGCACACCGTCTCCCGGCTCGTCGGGGCGCCGCCCGGCTACGTCGGCCACGAGGAGGCGGGCCAGCTCACCGAGGTGGTGCGCAGGCACCCGTACTCGCTGCTGCTGCTGGACGAGGTGGAGAAGGCGCACCCGGACGTGTTCAACATCCTGCTCCAGGTGCTGGACGACGGGCGGCTCACCGACGCCCAGGGCCGCACGGTGGACTTCACCAACACGGTGATCGTGATGACCAGCAACCTCGGCTCGGACGTCATCACCCGGCGCGGTGCCGGGATCGGCTTCGGGCCTGGCGGGGCGGACGCCGACGAGGAGGCCCGGCGCGAGCAGATCCTGCGGCCGCTGCGGGAGCACTTCCGGCCGGAGTTCCTCAACCGGATCGACGAGATCGTGGTGTTCCGCCAGCTCACCTCCGAGCAACTGCGCCGCATCACGGACCTGTTGCTGAACGGCACCCGTGAACTGACCAACGCGCAGGGGGTGTCGGTGGACTTCACCGACGCGGCCGTGGACTGGCTGGCCGAACGCGGCCACCAGCCGGAGTACGGCGCGCGTCCGCTGCGCCGCACGATCCAGCGCGAGGTGGACAACCAGCTGTCCCGGCTGCTGCTGAACGGCACGGTGGCCGAGGGCGGCGAGGTGACGGTCGATGTCGCGGACGGGCGGCTGGACTTCCGGGTCCGGGGCCAGGAGGCCCAGCCGGCCGAGGCGCGCCCCGAGGGCGGCTGAGCGTCAGCCCGTCGGTTTCACCACCATGGCGGAGCCGCCGCCGCGCCGGGTGGTCTCGGCGGCGGCCAGCCACCGTCCGTCGGGCAGCCGCTGCACGCCGGTCGCGGCGCCGATCTCGGGGTTGACCTTGAAGCTGTGCCCGAGCGCCTCCAGCCGCTCCCGCGACACGCTGTCGTACAGGGCGGGTTCGGCCTCGGTCTGGGCGGCGTTGCGCTGGCTGGCGCGGGGCGCGGCGATGGCGTCGACCAGGGGCAGCCCCCGGTCCAGGAACCCGGTGAGGGTCTGGAGCACGGTGGTGATGATGGTGGCTCCGCCGGGCGAACCCAGGGCCACGACGGGCCGGTTGTGCCGGTCGAGCACGATGGTCGGGGAGATCGAGGAGCGCGGGCGCTTGCCAGGGCCGGGCAGGTTGGGGTCGGGCACGCCGGGGCTCGCGGGCGCGAAGGAGAAGTCGGTCAGCTCGTTGTTGAGCAGGAAGCCCCGGCCGGGCACGGTGATGCCGCTGCCGCCGGTCTGCTCGATGGTGAGCGTGTAGGCGACGACGTTGCCCCACTTGTCGGAGACGGTGAGGTGGGTGGTGTTCTCGCCCTCGTACGTCGTCGGCGCGGCCTTGCCCTTGGTGGCGCAGGCGGCGGGGTGGCGCGGGTCGCCGGGGGCGAGGGGGCTGGTGAGGACGGCGTCGTCCTTGATCAGGCAGGCGCGCGAGTCGGCGAACCGCTGCGAGAGCAGCTGCTCGGTGGGTACGTCCTCGAAGGCGGGGTCGCCGACCCAGCGCCCCCGGTCGGCGAACGCGATGCGGCTCGCCTCGATGTAGCGGTGCAGGTACTGGGTCTCGCTCGCCTTGGAGAGGTCGCTCCTCTCCAGGATGTTGAGGGCCTCGCCCACGGTGGTGCCGCCGGAGGAGGAGGGCGCGATGGAGTACACCTTCAGACCGCGGTACGAGGTGTCGGTGGGCTTCTGCCGCTTGGCGCGGTAGCTCGACAGGTCCTTGGCGGTCAGCTTGCCGGGGCGGGCGTTCCAGCCCGAAGCGGGGTCGACCGGGGGCTTGTTGACGGTTCTCACGATGTCCCGGCCGAGGTCGCCCCGGTAGACGGCGTCGGCGCCCTTGCGGCCCAGCTCCTGGTAGGTCTCGGCCAGATCGGGGTTCTTGAGGGTCGAGCCGACCTCGGGCAGCCTGCCGCCGGGCAGGAACAGCCGGGCGGTGTCGGGGAAGTAGCGGAAGCGTGCCTCGTTGGAGGCGGTCTGGGAGCGGAAGGTGTTGTCCACGGTGAAGCCGTCGCGGGCGATCCGTTCGGCGGGCCGGAGCACCTTGGCGAGGCTGCTGGTCCCCCAACTGCGCAGTGCCGTCTGCCAGGTGGCGGGGGTGCCCGGGGTGCCGACGCCCAGTCCGCTGGTGACGGCGTCCGCGAAGGCGAGCGGCTTGCCGTTCTCCAGGAACAGGTCGGACCGGGCGCTCAGCGGCGCTGTCTCCCGGCCGTCGATGGTGTGCACGGTGCGGGACTTGGCGTCGTAGTAGACGAAGTAGCCGCCCCCGCCGATGCCCGCCGAGTACGGCTCGGTGACGCCCAGGGCCGCTGCCGTCGCCACGGCCGCGTCGACCGCGTTGCCGCCGTTGCGCAGCACCTCGATGCCCGCCGCGCTGGCGTCGGCGTCGACGCTGGACACCGCGCCCCCGTACCCGACCGCCACGGGCACTTTGCCGCCGGGCCCGCCCGGCGCAGCCGGTGGAGCGGCCGCCCCCATGGACGAGACGACGGCGGCGGCGACCGCCAGAACCGTCAGCTTCCGCGTACCAGGACGACCCATCCGAACCTCCCGAGAGCACAGTCCGCGCAGCGTAACCAGATCCCCGAGGCCCCCGACAGTATGCCTCGGGGCCCGGGGCCCCGCATGCCGGCTCCGACTCGCTGTGCCGGGCTGACTCATATGGGCGCGCCCGTGTTGCAGGCTCGGGGAGATGGCTTGATCATCCATGGTTCGGACAGCGACGACAGGGACGAAGCGTATGCGTGAATGGCAGCTCGACGAGACGTATCGCAGCACGGCGGGGAACGTGCGCTGGACCAGCCTCGGGCAGCCCGGACAGGAACCCGTCGTGCTGCTGCACGGCACCCCCTTCTCCTCCTATGTCTGGCGTGACATCGCCCGCACGCTCGCCCGGCACCACCAGGTGTTCGTCTGGGACATGCCCGGCTACGGCGAGTCGGAGAAGTTCAAGGGCCAGGACGTGTCCCTGGCCGCCCAGAGCGAGGTCTTCACCGAGCTCCTGTCGCTGTGGGACCTGACCTCACCGACGGTCGTCGCCCACGACTTCGGCGGCTGCGTCGCCCTGCGGGCCCACCTCCTGCACGACGCCCGCTACCGGGCGCTGGCGCTGGTCGACCCGGTGGCGCTGGCACCCTGGG
This sequence comes from Streptomyces sp. NPDC046860, assembly GCF_040645115.1. Lineage (NCBI taxonomy): Bacteria > Bacillati > Actinomycetota > Actinomycetes > Kitasatosporales > Streptomycetaceae > Streptomyces > Streptomyces sp. NPDC046860. Next base: position 91,475 of record NZ_JBEYXQ010000024.1, read on the forward strand.
GCTCCCCCTTCTTCCGGCTGGTCGGCGCCAACGCCGAGGTCTTCGAGGAGCTGCCGCCCGCCCTGCACGGCGCGCTGGTACGGGAGTACGTCAGCTCGGCCAGCGGCCCGGGGCTGCACCCCGCGGTCCTGGACCGGCTGGTGCGGCCGTGGCTCGACGCCGAGGGCCAGGCGGCGTTCTACCGGCAGATCGCCCAGGCCGACCAGCGCTACACCGACGAGGTCCAGGAGCGGTACGGCGAGATCACCGTCCCGGTCCTCGTGTGCTGGGGACAGGAGGACACCTGGATTCCCCCGGTCAAGGGGCGCGAACTCGCCGCCCGTATCCCCGGCGCCCGGCTGGAGCCCATCGAGGGGGCCGGACACCTGGTCCAGGAGGACGCGCCCGCCGAACTCACCGGTGCCCTGCTCGGCTTCCTCGGCCGGCTCCGCTGACCTGATCCGCTCCGGGCCGGCCGGAAGGCCCCGGCCGGCCCGGAGCCGTCAGTCCGCCATGCCGGCGCTGAGCGTGGTGCCGTCCGCGGGGTCGATGAGCAGGAACGAGCCGGTGCGCCGGGAGGCCGCGTAGCTGTCGAGGGCGACGGGTTCGGCGGTACGGACGACGACCCTGCCGATGTCGTTGGCGGCCAGCCGGCCGGGGTCGGCGTGCGGGGAGAGGTCGTCGAGGGTGAGCCGGGAGGGGATGTCCCGCACGATCGCCGTGACGGTGCGGGTCGCGTGCTTGAGCAGGACGCGCCGGCCCGGCACCAGGGGCTGGTCCGCGACGTGGCACACGGTCGCGGTCACCTCGCGGGTCAGCGGCGGCAGCTCGGCCGTGGGCGCGATGAGGTCGCCGCGTGAGACGTCGACGTCGTCGGCGAGGGACACGGTCACGGACTGCGGCGCGATCGCGCTGTCCGCCCGCCGCCCCAGCACGTCGATCCCGGCGATGGTGGAGGTGCGCCCCGAGGGGAGCACCGACACGGGCTGGCCGACGTACAGCGTGCCGGACGCCAGCTGGCCGGCGTATCCGCGGTAGTCGGGGAGTTCCGGCGTCTGCGGGCGGGTGACGTACTGGACCGGGAACCGGCTCGGGGCGCCGTCCGGGCTGCCGCCCGTGGGGACGTTCTCCAGGTGGTCCAGGACGGTGGGGCCGCCGTACCAGTCCATGTGCGCGGAGGGTTCCACGACGTTGTCCCCTGCGAGCGCGGAGACCGGGATGGCGGTGAGTTCGGCGAGGCCGAGTTTCGCGGCGTACCGGGCGAACTCGTCGGTGATGGCCGCGAACACCTTCTCGGAGTAGCCGACCAGGTCCATCTTGTTCACGGCGAGGACGACGTGCGGGACGCGGAGCAGTGCGGCGATGGCCGCGTGGCGGCGGGTCTGTTCGACGACGCCGTTGCGGGCGTCGACGAGGATCACGGTCAGTTCGGCGGTGGAGGCGCCGGTGACCATGTTCCGGGTGTACTGCTCGTGGCCGGGGGTGTCGGCCAGGATGAAGCGGCGGCGCGGGGTGGCGAAGTAGCGGTAGGCCACGTCGATGGTGATGCCCTGTTCGCGTTCGGCGCGCAGGCCGTCGGTGAGCAGCGCGAGGTCGGTGCTCTGCTGTCCGCGTGCGCGGGAGGCGTGTTCGACGGCCTCCAGCTGGTCGGCGAGGACGGACTTGGAGTCGTGCAGGAGGCGTCCGACGAGCGTGGACTTGCCGTCGTCGACGGAGCCGGCCGTGGCGAAGCGCAGGGTGTCGGTCGCGGTCGTGATCGGGCTGGTGCTCGTACCGGTACCGGTGCTCGGGGTCATGGTCAGAAGTACCCTTCCCGCTTGCGGTCTTCCATGGCGGCCTCGGAGAGCTTGTCGTCGGCGCGGGTGGCGCCGCGTTCGGTGAGGCGGGAGGCGGCGATCTCGGTGATGACCGCCTCCAGCGTGGTCGCGTCGGAGTCGACGGCGCCGGTGCAGGACATGTCGCCCACCGTGCGGTAGCGGACCAGGCGGGTCTGTACCGGCTCGGTCTCCTTCGGGCCGCCCCATTCGCCGGCCGTCAGCCACATGCCGCTACGGGAGAACACCTCACGCTCGTGCGCGAAGTAGATCTCCGGCAGCTCGATGCCTTCGCGGGCGATGTACTGCCACACGTCCAGCTCGGTCCAGTTGGACAGCGGGAAGACGCGGACGTGCTCACCGGGGGCGTGGCGGCCGTTGTACAGGTTCCACAGCTCCGGGCGCTGGCGGCGCGGGTCCCACTGGGAGAACTCGTCGCGCAGGGAGAACACCCG
>NZ_JBEYXQ010000025.1:0-93132 GCF_040645115.1 Streptomyces sp. NPDC046860
CGGAGGGTCGCCCTCGTACTGGATGTACGAGGGCGATCCCGACAACGCGGCTGGGGGTCCCCCCTGCTCGCAGAGCTCGGGGGAGGGCGTGCCAGACGCCGCGAGCCAGGCGCCACTTTGCGGACACGCCCTAGTGCCGGGACATCCGCACCCCGTGCGGTGGCGCGGTCTCTCAGTTGCTGAGCGTGCCGCTGGCCAGCAGGCCGATCAGGAGCGCGCCGACGACGACGCGGTAGATCACGAAGGCGTTGAAGGAGTGCTTGGCGACGAACTTCAGCAGCCAGGCGATGGAGGCGTAGGCCACCACGAAGGAGACGACGGTGCCCACCACCAGCGGGGCGGCGCTCACACCGGCGCCGAGGGCGTCCTTGAGCTCGTAGACACCGGCGCCGGTGAGGGCCGGGATGCCGAGGAAGAAGGAGAGCCGGGTGGCGGCGACGCGGTCGAGGTCGAGGATGAGCGCCGTGGACATGGTGGCGCCGGAGCGGGAGAAGCCGGGGAAGAGCAGCGCGAGGATCTGGGAGCAGCCGACCAGCATCGCGTCCTTGAACGAGGTGTCGTCCTCGCCGCGCTTGTGGCGGCCCATCTGGTCCGCGGCCCACATGACGCCGGAGCCGGCGATCAGGGAGCCGGCGACCACCCAGAGCGAGGCGAGCGGGCCGTCGATCAGCGGCTTGGCGGCGAGACCGACGACGACGATCGGGACGGTGGCGGCGATCACCCACCAGGCGAACTTGTAGTCGTGCCGGTAGCGCTTCTCGGGGTTGACCAGGCCCTGGAACCAGGCGGAGACGATCCGCCTGATGTCCTTGAAGAAGTACACGAGCACGGCCGCGATGGCGCCGACCTGGATGACCGCGGAGAACCCGACGACGGACTTGTCGTCCACGGGGATGTTCATGAGCCCCTCGGCGATCTTCAGGTGTCCGGTGGAGGACACCGGGAGGAACTCGGTCACCCCCTCCACTACTCCGAGGACGACGGCCTGACCGACAGAGATGGCGCTCATGGATTCCAGTTCTGGGGAGAGGGGGTCGGCGGCGGTGTGCGGACACGTCGAGCTACGCCCGTACGGCACCGGCGCGGACCGCTGCTGAGCGTCGCCCGCGCGTACGGCAGCGTAGAGGCACCGGACGGGCGGGGCGGCACAGGGGCGCGCGGGCCCGGACCGGCCGGACGGGGCTCTCGCGGGGCCCGTGCGCCCCGGTCACGCGGTGACCGCGCGCGAGCGCGGTGCGGGCGCGCGGGGGGCGGAAGCCGGGCCGCTCACAACGACTTCTTACCGTCGGTGCCCGTATTGCCCGGGAAGTGAGGGTCACCAGTTCTTCTCGAAGAGCTGGGCCACCTCGGCGATACGGGCCTCGTCGCGCCGGTAATAGGTGCGCAGCAGTCTCCGGCGGGTGCGCAGCAGGCCGAGCCGGGTGAGGAAGTCGAGGTGGGCGATGACGGTGCGGCGGGGAACGCCGAGCTTGACGGCGAGGGCGCACGCGGTGACGCCGGTCCCGGCGGGGTCGGTGTGGAGGCTCGCCGGGGGGAAGTGGGCGGCCGGGTCCTTGAGCCACTCCAGGACGGTCTGCCGTATGCGGCCCGAGGGGGTCCCCACCATGCGTACGCCTCCCCTCCCCCGGGCTTCTCGCGCGTGCCGGTGGCCCCACTGTGACGCAGGAGGCCGAGGTGCGCCGGGCTCTCGGCACGTGTTGTCTGGTACCGGACGGCGGCGAAGGGCGCGCACGCGGCGGGGCGCGGCGCGGCCGGAGGGCCGGGACTGCCGGTAAGGCGGCTTGCGCGAGCACTAGTTGCACAGTCAACGATTGGCCGGATCGGTGCTACGGTGCGGGTATGGCAGTGAAGACGGGTGAGGACGCCCGGCTCGAAGAACGTTGGCGGGACATCCTCGCGGTGCACGCGCGCACGATGTGCGAGATAGACCGCGCCCTGCATCCGCACGGGCTGGGTGCCAGCGACTTCGAGGTGCTGGACCTCCTGGCCGCGGAGACGCCGGCCGAGGGCGACCATTGCCGGGTGCAGAACCTGGTGGGCCGGGTCCACCTCAGCCAGTCCGCGCTCTCGCGGCTGATCGGACGGCTGGAGAAGGAGGGCCTCGTCGAGCGCTCGGTGTGCGCGGAGGACCGGCGCGGAGTGTGGGTGAGCCTCACCCGCAAGGGCCGCGAGCTGCACGCGCGGGTGCTGCCGCTCCAGCGGTCGGTGCTGGGGCGCATGCTGACGGACTCCACGGACTGAGGTCCGGGCACACCACTGTGGCGGAGCCGCCCATGTGCGACTCCGCCACAGGGAACGCGGTTCAGCGCGCCAACAGCGTGCGCACGCCCTGCGAGGTGAGCGTCAGGCCGTGCTCTGAGCTGCCGTCGATCGTGAGCGAGAGCTCCTCCTCGGGCCACTGGGAGGCGAGCGCGCCGAGCTGGATCAGCCGGTAGCGGGAGACGGAGGGCAGCAGCCCGGCCATCTCCAGTTCCGAGGTGAAGACGGGAACCACCTGCTCGCCGCCGGGCTGTTCCAGCACCGGCAGGGCGACCATCGTGGAGTCGGCGCCCTCCGCGTCCACCGCCTCGTCGGGCATCGGGACGAGCACATCGCTGTGCGCGAGGGTCTCAAGGGCGGCCTGGTCGTCGGTGTTGACGGCCAGCACGTCCAGCGCCTGCTGGGCGGGCGTCGGCGTCGGAAGGTCGTCGTGTGCGGGTGTCTCCATGGCACATCCCCAGGTAGTGCGGTCGTACGGGCTCGCGCCGGGGCCGGGGCCCGAGCGCGCTCCCGGCCGCGTACCCCTGCGGGCCCGGAGCATGCGCACGGATTTCCGGCCGCCCGCCCCCTGACCGGCCCGGAGCCCCGCCACCGCTGCGGCCGGGGGCGTGCGGGGCGGCGGGCGGTTCACCCGATCGGCGGGCCGGCCGGAGCCCTGCCCAAAGATCTGAGGTGAGGCTAACCTAAGCCCGTCGTCGGCGTCCGCCGGTGACGCCGCGCCTCGGACCGGCCCCTTGCGCGGGCCGCGCACACTGCCTGGGAGGCAGCGTTGTCGACACCCCTCTTCTCCTCGGTCATCCGTACCGCGAGCCAGGACCGGCACACCGAGGCGGAGGGGGCGCCGTTCCTGCGCGATCTGCTGGGCGGCCGGTTCGGCGTGGAGGCGTTCGCCCGCTACACCGAGCAGCTCCTCTTCGTCTACCGCGCACTGGAGGACGCCGCCCCCGCCCTGGAGCGCGACCGGGTCGCGGGCCCCTTCGTCCGGCCGGAGCTGCGCCGGGTGGCCGAGCTGGAGCGCGACCTGCGGCACCTGCTCGGCGACGGCTGGCGCGAGCGGGCGGCCCCGCTGCCCGCGACCCGGCGGTACGCGGCCCGCATCACCGAGGTCGCCGCGACCTGGCCGGCCGGATACGTGGCGCACCACTACACCCGCTACCTGGGCGACCTGTCGGGCGGCCAGGTGATCCGGCGGATCGCCGAGCGGACCTGGGGCCTTGAGAGCAAGGGCGACGGGGTGCGCTTCTACGTCTTCGAGGAGATAGCCAACCCGGCCGCCTTCAAGCGCCGCTACCGCACCCTGCTCGACGCGCTGCCGGTGGGCGCGGCGGAGCGGGAGCGGGTGGTGGAGGAGTGCCGGACCGCGTTCGCGCTCAACAGCGCGGTCTTCGCCGACCTCGGCAGCCTCTTCCCGGCCGGCGCCTGACCTCCCCCGGGAACACCCCTCCGCGACCCCGCACCGAGAGGTTGATTCACCGTACACACATCTGCATAATGGCCTTATGCATAAGCGGGTTATGGACAACGATCCCGTCGTCACCGCCCCCGGGACCTCCACCGAAGACCTGATGATCGCCGTGGAGCAGCTCGTCCGCCATGTACGGCGCAGCGCCACGGCGGGCGGCCTGAGCACCGCCGCCTCCTCGGCGCTCGGCAGGCTGGGCCGGGAGGGTCCGCAGCGGCTGACCGAGCTGGCGCGGGCCGAGAACGCCACCCAGCCGAACATGACCCAGCTCGTCACGCGCATGGAGCGCGCGGGGCTGGTGCGCCGCGTCGCCGACCGCACGGACGGGCGGGGCGTGCTGGTGGAGGCCACCGCGCAGGGGCGCGAGGTGTTCCTCGCGCGCCGGGCCGAGCGGGCGAAGGCACTGGGACTGCTCGTCGAGGAACTGTCCGAGCCGGAGCGGGAAGCCGTGCGGCTCGCCCTCCCGGCGCTGGCCCACGCGATAGAGAAGCGTTCCTGATTCGTCCGTCGGTATCTCCCCGACGCCGCCACGGCAGCGCCGGGGAGAGCGATTCGAGTGGAGAGAAGCGGCAGATGAGTGTTCCGCGCGCACGGGCCGCGAGCCCGTTCCGGCAGCCGAAGGCCGTGTGGGCCGTGGCGTTCGCCTGCGTGATCTCGTTCATGGGCATCGGGCTGGTCGACCCGATCCTGCCCGCTCTGGCGGACAGCCTGCACGCCACGCCGAGCCAGGTGTCCCTGCTGTTCAGCAGCTATCTGATCGTGACGGCCGTCGCCATGCTGTTCGTCGGCTGGTTCTCCAGCCGGTTCGGCGCCAAGCGCACCCTGGTCGTCGGTCTCGCCGTCATCGTGGTCTTCGCGGCCCTGGCCGGGACCACCGACTCGATCAACGGCATCGTCGGCTTCCGCGCGGGCTGGGGGCTGGGCAACGCCCTGTTCATCGCGACCTCGCTCGCCGTGATCGTCGCCTCGGCAAGCGGCGGCTTCGGCGGCGCGATCATCCTGTACGAGACCGCGCTCGGCCTGGGTATCGCCGTCGGACCGCTGCTGGGCGGGGAGTTGGGGGCGATCAGCTGGCGCGGGCCGTTCTTCGGAGTGGCCGTGCTGATGGCCGTCGCCCTGGTCGCCACGCTGGCCTTCGTCCCGTCATTGCCGAAGCCCGCCCGGCCCACCTCGCCCCTCGCCCCGCTGAAGGCGCTCAGGCACCGGGGTCTGCTCACCATGGGCATCATGGCGCTGCTGTACAACTGGGGCTTCTTCACCATGCTCGGGTACGCGCCGTACCCGATGAAACTGAGCGCGCACGAGCTGGGACTGGTCTTCACCGGCTGGGGTCTGCTGGTGGCCGCGTTCAGCGTGTTCTTCGCCCCGCGTCTCCAGGCCCGCTTCGGCACCGCGCCGGTGCTGTACGCCAACCTGCTGGGCCTCGGCGTCGTGATGGCGGTCATCGCGGCCGGGGTCGGCAGTCCCACGGTGGTCATCGTGGCGGTGATCGTGTCCGGGGCCTTCATCGGCATCAACAACACCCTGACCACGCAGGCCGTCATGCTCGTCTCGCCCGTCGAGCGCCCGGTGGCGTCCTCCTCGTACGGCTTCCTGCGGTTCATCGGCGGCGGACTCGCGCCGTTCGTCGCGGGCAAGCTGGCCGACGCCACCGACCTGAGCGTGCCGTTCTACCTCGGTGCGGCGACCTTCCTGATCGCCATCCCGGTGCTGGCCAGCGGGCACGGGCTGCTGCGGAAGGCGGAGGAGGAGCCGGAGGAGGCCGAGGCCGTCGCTCCGTCGCTCGCCGCCGTGGGTGAGCCCGCCGGCTGGGACACGCCCCCGGTGATCGTGGCGGTCGGCGCGCACGGCGGCGCCCCGGGCATCGTGGACGCGGCGGCGCGGCTCGCGCGGGAGAGCGGCAGCCCGCTGGAGGTGGTGCACGTCCGGGAGACCGTCGTGGTGGAGGGGCAGACCGTGGTGCCGGAGGGCGCCGAGGAGGCGCGGGCCGCCGTCGCCGCCCATCTGACCCGGCTGGCCACACACGGAGTGGCCGCCTCGGGCCAGGTGCTGACCAGTGTCGGCGACCACGCCGCCGCCGGGCGGGTGCTGGCCGAGCACGCGACGCGGGTGGGCGCCCGGGCGGTGGCGGTGGGCCGTTCGCCGCGCGGACCGCTGACCCAGTTCGCGGACGGCAGCATCACCTCCGCCCTCACCCACGGTGCGCCGTGCGACGTGCTGCTGGTGGACGCGGAGTCGGTGCCCCGGCAGTTGACGAAGGGTTCGCTGGCCGAGCTGCGCGACAGCGCGGTCTGAACGGGACACGGCGAAGGGGGCCGCGGCGTGTGCCGCGGCCCCCTTCGCCGTGTCCCGTTCAGCGCGTCAGCAGTCCCCTGACCTGGTCGTGGACCGCCGCGCGGGCGGCCGGGACGTCGTGCAGCAGAGTCGGGGCGAGCGCCGACAGCGCTTCCTCGGGGTCGGGGCCGCACTCGGTGGTCTCGCCGACGACCTCGTAGCCGTCGCGTACGGCGATGTTGAGCCGGTAGCGGTCCTCGCCCAGGGGGTGAAGGGCGGAGGCGACGACGAGGGGCGGGGGTCCGCCCGGGTCGCCCTCGTGCTTGCGGTAGGCGCTGGCCACGGGGGTGCGCCAGCGCAGGCTGAGCAGGACAGGGCTCTTGGCGACGACCTCGGCCAGGTCGGTGTCGTGGACGCCGGTGGAGGTCAGGACGGTGGCGCGCGCGTCCAGCACGAGGGCCGCCGGGAGCAGGCAGCGCAGGGTGCTGCCCGCTATGTTGCCGCCGACGGTGGCCGCACGGCGTACGGCGCCGGTGCCGACCGCGCCCGCCGCGCGGCGCAGCACCTCGGGGACCCGGTCGTCGACGCGGTTCAGGACGACGGCGCCGCCCAGTTCCTCGCGGCCGAGGACATTGGCCTCGGGCAGGTCGCGCAGCGACATGGCCTGCGCCGGGAAGCCGTCGCGCTGCCAGGTGGCCCAGACCAGGGTGGCGCCGCCCACGGCGACGGCTCCCTCGGCCAGATGGTCCCGCGCTTCGGAGACGGACGTGGGCAGACGCAGCAGCACGGTGGCCAACCTGCCTTCCTCGGGGGTCCGGCGAGCGGCCGCTTCCGCGGCCAGGGGCATTCTGGCCGCCCGGTCAGGGGCGCGTCCAGGGCTCATGGGCGCGCGCCCCGTGCGCCCCTTCGCGCCCCTGATGGGCCGTCAACGGCGGGTGCGGACCAGCAGGTACAGGAAGTACGGCGTGCCGATGACCGCGGTCATCAGGCCGGCGCCGAGCTGTGCGGGGGCGATCACCGTGCGGCCGGTCAGGTCGGCGACGCAGACCAGGACGGCGCCCAGCATGACGGCCACCGGGACGACCCGCGCGTGGCGGCGGCCGACGAGGGCGCGTGCCGCGTGCGGCGCCACCAGGCCGACGAAGCCGATGCCGCCCGCGGCGGCGACGGCCGTCGCGCTCAGCAGGACGCTGACCACCAGCAGCCCCAGCCGGGCGGGTGCCGTGCGCAGTCCGAGCAGCCTCGGGGTGTCCTCGTCGAGGGAGACCAGGTCGAGTTCGGTGCGCCGGGCGACGGCGACGGCCAGGCCCAGGGCGAGCGCGACCGCCACGGGCAGGGTGTCCGTGAGGGTCCGCCCGTAGGTCGAGCCGGACAGCCAGGTGAGCGCCTTGGTCGCGTTGAACGGGTCGGTGAGCACGATGAGCAGCCCGATCAGCGCCGTCGTCGCGGCCTGTGCGCCGATGCCCACCAGCACCAGCCGGTTCTGCCCGAACCCGCCCCGGGCGGCGAGCCCGAAGACGACCAGGGCCGCCAGGCCCGCGCCCGCGAACGAGGCACCGGCGATGCCCCAGGACCCGGCGAGCGGTGCCGTCGTGACGAACAGGACCGCGCCGAGCGCGCCCCCGCCCGAGACCCCGAGGACGCCGGGTTCGGCGAGGGGGTTGCGGGTGACGGCCTGGACCAGGGTGCCGGAGAGGGCGAGTGCCGCGCCCGCGAGGAGCGCCGCGAGGACTCTGGGGACGCGGGTGTCCAGGACGAAAGTGACGGACTGTCCGGCGAGGCCGCCCGCCCAGTTGGCGACGTCGCCCAGCAGCAGCACGGTGTCGCCGAGCAGGACCCCGGCGAGCGTGACACCGGCCAGGACGACGGCGAGCACCGCCACCGTGACCAGGAACGCGGTCCGGCCGACCAGGCGTCCCCCGTCGGCGCCGCCGACGGTGCCGGTGTCGCGCACCCGTGCGGCCATGCCGACCAGGAACAGCGCGCCCAGCAGGCTGGTGACGACGCCGGTGGGCACGGCGACGGCGGTCTGGGCGGGCACCAGCAGGCGCAGAGCCACGTCCGCGCCGAGGACCAGGCCCGCGCCGGTGAGTCCGGCCACGGGCAGGGCCGTCCGTGCCCTGACGAAGGGGCGTACGCGCCGGGCGAGGGGGCGTACCAGCGCGGGGGCGCACAGGCCGACGTAGCCCACGGGTCCGGCCAGGGTGACCGCGGCGGCGGAGAGCAGCGCGGCGCACACCACGACGGTGATCCGGGTTCCCCTCACCGGCACGCCGATTCCGCGCGCGGCCTCGTCGCCGAGGGCGAGGGCGTCCGTCCGGCGGGCCGTCAGGAGCAGTCCGGCGGCGCCCGCGAGGACGACCGGGGTCATCTGGAGGACGCCGTCGAAGCCGTTCTGGGCGATGCCGCCCTGGTTCCACCGATAGAGGCCGCTGGTCCGCTCGGGGTAGAGCAGGAGCAGGGCGTCGGTGACGGAGGACAGGCCGAGGGTGAGGGCGCTGCCGGCGAGGACGAGCCGTACGGTGCCCGCGGCGAGGCCGGACAGGGCCAGGACGACGGCCGCGGAGGCGAGCGCCCCGGCGAAGGCCACGCCGGAGGAGGCGATCATGGGCAAAGTGACGCCGGTGACGGTGAGCAGGCCGAGGGCGAGGTAGGACCCCGCGTTCACGGCCAGGGTGTCGGGTGCGGCGAGCACGTTGCGGCTGACGGCCTGGAGGGCGGCGCCCGCGATGCCGAGGGCGGCGCCGACGAGGAGTCCGGCCGCCGCGCGGGGCAGCCGGGAGGCGATGACCACGGAGGCGTCGCCGGGTTCGGCGCGGCCGGTGAGGGCCTTGAGGACCTCGGGCGCGCCGACGGCGGCGGTGCCCTGGACGAGGTCGGCGACCGCGAGGGCGGCGACCAGCAGGGCGAGGAGGGCCGCCACCGCGACCGCTCCCGTCCGGGTGGTGACGGCCGCGCGGCCGGTGGCGGGCAGGGGCGCGGTGACGGTCATTGGGCTACTTCGTGAGGGCGCCGGTGAGGGCGTCGACGTACGCCTGCATGGACTTGGGGCCGCCGAACATCCAGATGCCGTCGGGGAGCCGGTGCACGGCGTCCTTCTTGACGAAGGGCAGCGCCTTCCAGGCGGCGTTCGCCGCGAGTTCCTTCTTGAACGGGTCGCCCTCGCTGTCGCTGCCGATGTACGCGAACCGCGTGCCGGCGCCGAGCGAGGAGAGGCCCTCGACGTCGGTGGCGGCCAGGCCGTAGGCGGGGTCGCCCTTGAGCTTCCAGGCGTTCTCCAGGCCGAGGGCCTTGTTGACGGAGCCGAGCTGGGAGCCGTCGGTGTAGGCGCGCAGGGAGACCTGGTTGGCGGCGACGTAGGCGTCGGCGAAGGCGATCCCGGCACCGGCGAGGCCGGCGCCGGCGAGCTTCTTCGCGCCCTCGGCGATCTTGGCGTCGAACGCCTTGTTCGCCTCGGCGGCACGGTCGGTGGTGCCGGTGGCCCTGGCGATGAGGTCGAGGTTCTTCTTCATCCGGCCGATCTGGTCGGCGGCGTCCGCGGACTTGACCTCCAGCACCGGGGCTATTTTGCGCAGCTGCTTGACGGCGCCCGCGGGCAGGTCGGTGGTGGCCACGATCAGGTCCGGGCGCAGCGAGGCGATGGTGTCCGTGCTGGGCTCGCCCCGGGTGCCGATGTCCTTGGGGGTGCCGCGCAGCGGGGCGGCGGTGTCCCAGGTCTTGTAACCCTTGACGTCCGCGACGCCGACCGGGTCCACGCCGAGCGTGACGAGGCTCTCCACGACGTTCCACTCGGTGCCGACGACCCTTTTGGCGGGACCGTCGAGCTTGATCTGGGCGCCGGTGTCGTCGGTCAGGGTGATGCTCCGGGCGGTGCCCTTGTCCTTGCCGGTGGCGGCGGGTTCGGTGGTGCCGCAGGCCGTGAGGGCGAGCGCGCCGGCGGACAGGGCGGCGAGGGCGGTCAGGTGGCGTCTCATGAGGTGGTGCTGAGCCTTCCGGTACGTGCGTGGTGGCGGCCGACGGCGCGGGTGCGCAGCCGGCCCGTCAGGGGGTCGGTGTCGACGTCGACGCGGATGCCGTAGGTGTCGGTCAGACGGTCGGAGGTGAGGACGTCCTCGGGGGCGCCGTCGGCGACGATCCGGCCCGCGCGCAGCAGGGTGATCCGGTCGGCGACGGCGGCGGCCTGGTCCAGGTCGTGCAGGACGACGCCGACGGCGATGCCGTGGCCGTCCGCCAGGTCCCGCACCAGGTCGAGGAGTTCGACCTGGTAACGCAGGTCGAGGTAGGTGGTGGGTTCGTCGAGGAGGAGGACCCCGGTGTCCTGGGCGAGGCAGCTCGCCAGCCAGACCCGCTGGAGCTGGCCGCCGGAGAGGTGCTCGGCGCCCCGTCCGGCGAGGTCCGTCAGATCGGTGAGGGCGAGGGCACGCCGTACGGCGTCCGCGCCGTCCGCGTCGGCACGGGTCCAACGACTGCGGTACGGGTAGCGGCCGAACTCGACGACGTCCCGCACGGTCAGGCCGCCCGGGGTGGGGCGGCCCTGGGTCAGCAGGGCGACACGGCGTGCGAACTCGCGTGCCGTCAGGGCCAGTCCGTCGACCGTGACCGTCTCCTCGCCCCCCGGCTCCGCCGGCCGCGCCAGCGTGAGCGTGGCGGTACGGGGGCGCTGGAGGCGGGCGAGGGTGCGCAGCAGGGTGGACTTGCCGCTGCCGTTGGGGCCCACGAGCGCCGTGACCTCGCCGGGCCGGAGCGTGATGGCCGCCTGGTGCACCACGTCCGTCCCGTCGTAGGCCACGGTCACGTCACGGGCGGCCAGTTGATGACCGCGCGCACGGCGGCCCTCGGGTGTCTCTTCACCGGAACTCACGAGGTGAGGTTAGCCTATCCTTACCTTGCCGATCACCCCCCTGACCGGGGTGGCCTCTTGCGACCCTTCGAAGATCCCTTCCGTCGCCCTGCGGCAAGCCCTCACCCGCGGGGCATGTGCTTGGTGGCCGGGCAACCCTTCCGGCTCACTTCACCGACGCAGCCCCACCCCGTAGCGGTGATGTAGCGAAAGTACTGACGGGGCTTACGCGGCACGGCCTCGGTGGTGATCGTGCCGTTCCCCTTCGGGATGCGTTGGGTGTGATAGCCGGATGTATCGATATATGCCACGTTGATGTGCCATGCGCAGGTGTGAGTGGATACTTCGGGCTGGATACCGAAAGCCATGCCTGACTGGCCACTGCCCAGGTCCACCACGTTGTGATGGAAGAACAACTTGCCCTGGGAGTCGCCCTCGTCGAGGACGTACGGTCCCTTCGGCTTGTCCGCCTTCCCGCCTGTCAGGTCCCACAAAAGGCCCTGCCGGGGCTGGGAGCCCGCGGGTGGGATGTTGACCACGGTCTGCGCCGTGGGTGCGCTGCACGCGTCCTTCACAGCGGTCATTCCGTTGATCGTGAGTCCGGAGCTGCGGTCACTGTTCAGATTCAGATTGAATGTCTGGGCCTCGCCACGGTTCTCATTCCCGTCCTCGAAGGGCGCCACGTACGACGCGCTCTCGACGATACGGCCGCCCAGGGGCTTCAGGAACGCCCACACCTGTGACGCATCGCCACTTATGCCGGTCAGGGCCGCCTGTTCACTCGCCGTCAGCGGCCGGTCCAGCAGCACATACAGGGCCTCAGGAACGTCCTGTTCGTAGTCGCGAGGGGTGATGGTGGAGACGAACGCGGGCTGTTCGCGGTCGACGGCGTTCTCCGCGTTCTTGTCCGAGCGGGCTCGGTCAGTGGACGTGGTCCAGTCCAGCGCGTAGCTCGCGTAGTAGGCGAACACGAGACCCCCCAGGACCACGACCGCCGCAACCACCACGTACAGCAATCGATGCTTCGGCGTAAGCCTGCGCATTCCAGGCAGGCGTTCGTCAGCCCAGACCTGCCACGCGGTCGATCCGGACTCCGGGGTGGCATTCTCCGGGCCGGGCTCCGGGGCACCGTCGTGGACCCGGCCGCCGGCCGACGGGGTCGAGGCCGGCCCCGAGGTGCCTTCATCGGGATCCGGCGTGCCGGAGCCAGAAGGCGGCGGGGCTGGTGGAGTCGTAGCCATGGATTCCCCCGGTTCTGCGCTGTGATCGATTTCGTAGGCCCCTCTCACCTGGCGAACCGCCTGACGTGGAAGGTGGTGTGGGGCCTGCCCCAGTGGCCGCGTTCACGGCATACACATGACCGTCGGCGCAGCCGAAGTAAAGCAACCCGTGGGCCACGTCGAGGGCTGACTCGACCCTGCCGCCGGCAGAGAAAGCCCACCGCTCTCTTCCGCCGGCTGTTTCCAGCGCGTACACCTTCCCGTCGTCGCTGCCGAAATAGACCAGCCCACGGGCCACCGCCGGCGACGAGTGGACGGAGTCCCCGGCAGTGAAGGACCACTTCTTCGTTCCGGTAGCAGCGTCCAGGGCGTACACGTTCTTGTCGCGGCTGCCGAAGTACACCACCCCGTCGACGACCGCCGGCGAGGAGGCGACGAAATCTCCGGTGGTGAAGGACCACTTCTTCGTTCCGGCAGCAGCGTCCAAGGCATGCAGGATCCCGCCGGCCGTACCCAGGTAAACTGTCCCGTCGACCACGACCGGCGAAGTCGAGATGAAGTCGTGCTTCTTGGTCATGCTGATGGTGACCGACCACTTCTCGGTCCCTGTCACCGCGTCGAAGGCGTGGAAGACCTCGTCCCAATTGATGTAGACCACTCCACCGACTACATCTGGCCGATAGTCGAACGTCGTTCCCCTCATGCGAGTGGACCACTTCTCGGTCCCGGTGACTGTGTTCATCGCACGCAGCACCCCGTTCTCCGCACTGAAGTACACCGTCCCGTCGGCCACGGCCGGGGAGTAGAACGGCCAGCCTCCCGCCGAAGGATGTGACCAGTCACTGGTGTCAAAGATCCAGTTCTTGGCACCCGTAGCCGCATTCAGGGCGTAGAGAGCCCCCGCGCTGCTGCCGAAGTACACCGCCCCGTCAGCCACCGTTGGAGACGAGGAGAGGACGAAGGCACTGGTCTCGGTGGTGTAGGCCCACCTCTTGGTCCCGGTGACGGCATCCAGGGCGTGCAGGACCTCTGTGTCGTGTTCATTGCTGAGGAGGTACACCACACCGCCGACGACCGTCGGTGATGAAATATCGACGCTGCCGACGGCATGGCGCCAGGGACGCGGTGAGACGGCGTTCTTGTCGCCTCGACCAGCGCCGTCACATCCGACGGCGCTGACGCCGACACCGACTGCGGTAGCAGTTCCAAGGCTCAGGCGCAAAGCGGCGCGCCGAGTGAGAACACTGGACCACGGCGGGGTACCGACAGACGGTTCCAGCACGCGCTCCGGGCCATGAGCCACGACGGGCGGGCCGGTCTCCACCACGCCGGCACGGTTCGACTCATGGGCTGGGCGGACCGCGCGGACGAGCTGACGCATGCGCCGTCGAGACAGCAGACGGATGGTGCCGGCGGAGCGGGTCATGGTCTCAGAATAGGAATCTCTTTCACGGCGGACACCGATTCCGGCGGATACAGAGCGAGCCGCGACGACGCGGTGGGGACTGCGACGGGGTCACCCCTCGGGCCGGGAAGCGGGGTTCCACAGGCCGGAGCGGCGCAGTGCGGCCGGGCAGTGGAGGTAGATCTCGTCGATGTCGACGACGAGTGCCAGTAGGGGGCGCCGGCCGCCCTGGGCCATCGTCTCGAAGAAAGGCGCGTCGGTGAGGATGCGGGCCCGGCCGTTGACGCGGAGCACGTCACCGCTGCCGGGGACGAGATAGAGCAGACCGGCGTGCGGGTTGTCCAGGATGTTGTGGAAGCTGTCGGCCCGCCGGTTGCCGGGGCGGTCGGGGATGGCCAGCGTGGACGGGCCGAGGACGTGGGTGAAGCCCGGCCCGTCGCCGCGCGGCGAGACGTCGCAGTTGCCCCGGCGGTCGGAGGTGGCCAGCAGGCAGAAGGGCGCGCGGGCGAGGATGTCCCGGTCGGTGTCGTCCAGGTGACGGTGCACCTTGTCGATGACGAGGGGGAACGGCTCGCCCAGCAGTTCGCGCAACTCCTCGGGCGAGCCCAGTTCCACGAATCCGGCGGTGTCCGCGCCGTCCGGTCGCGGCGCGGCCGCGTCGATGAACTGGGACAAGCCGACTCCCTCGGTCCGCGCGCGCCGGGAGCGGCCCGGCCCGCGGTCGTGTCGCATGGACCCGTACCGCGGGCCCGGCTGATGGCCCGGCACACATTATCGGACGTTAGGTTTGGCTTACCTAACTGGCATTGCGCTTACCTGTCCGGCATTGCTCAGGGCAGGCGCGCGACGCCCGCGTAGATCCCGCTCTCCTCGGGCGCCGGGGCGTCGCCGTCCTTGAACCACTCCGTGGCCGTGACCAGGCCCGGCTCGACCAGTTCCAGTCCCTCGAAGAAGCGCTGGACGCCCGCGCGGTCGCGGAAGCCGAGCCGGATGCCGCCCTTGGCGTACTCGGCCGTGACCTGCGCGGACAGCTCCGGGAAGATGTCGGAGGAGGCGTGCGAGAGGACCAGGTAGCTGCCCGGGGGGAGGGTGGCGAGGAGGTTCGACACCAGGCCGTAGGGGTCCTGGTCGTCGTTGATGAAGTGCATCAGGGCGATCAGGGACAGGGCGACGGGCCGGTCGAAGTCGAGCGTCTGCCGGGCGTGCTTGATGATCGCGGCCGGGTCGCGGACATCGGCCTCCACGTACTGGGTGGCGCCCTCGGGACGGCCGACGAGCAGCGCCTCCGCGTGCCGCAACACGATCGGGTCGTTGTCGGTGTAGACGATCCGGGCCGTCGGCACGATCCGCTGGACGATCTGGTGCAGGTTCGGCTCGGTGGGTATGCCGGTGCCGATGTCGAGGAACTGGTCGACACCCTGGGTGGCGAGCCAGGCGACCGCGCGGTTCATGAAGGCGCGGTTCTGCCGGGCGCCGTCGCGCGCCTCGGGAGGCAGCCGCTCCCCCACGGCCTCGTCGACGGGGTAGTTGTCCTTGCCGCCGAGCAGCCAGTCGTACACCCGCGCCGGGTGGGCCGTACTGGTGTCGATCTGCCGGGGGCCGGGCGTGGCGGTGGTCATGGGCGGACTCCGTCATGATTCAGGCCGGTGCGAACACAGACGATCATCGAGTGGTGTCGTCATTCTGCATGTGGCGTACGGGAGTTGACCAGGGTGGGGTGCCCGGGGACCGCTCGGCGGGCCGGGTGCGGGGGCTGCCGGGGCGGGCCGTCGGCGCACGATCGCCGACCGGTGCCGATCGCTCCGGAGGGAGAGTGTGACCCATGACCGACCCTGGTCTCCAGGGTTCGAAAGTATTAGCTGATAATTTGTGAAGCTCGCGGGCAGACACGGGGCCAGGGGGAAAGAAATTGGCCACGGGTACCGCCGTGATGGTCACCGATTCCGGCCGGTCCGTCTGCCCACGCGAGCAAGGCCGAGTGGGGAGGGAGACCTGTCGTGACCGAGGCAGGGCGCGGGGCGGACGCAAGGGACGGCGGCCGGCGCGGGCGAGGCCGGCGCGCGGCGCCGAAACGGGCGTGGGGACGCCGTACGCAGGACCCCGAGGGGGAGGCCGGCAACGAGACCGGGAGCGCCCCTGAGGGACCCGCGTTCGAGCCGGAGGCGACCATGCAGCTCCGGGTCGGCACGGTCCGCCCGGACGAGACGATGCAGCTCAAGATCGTCGCGCTGGACGGCACCCGCCCCACACCCGAGCCGGAACCCGGGCCGACGAGCGACGAGAAGCAGGCCGAGGCACGCCGTCCGGGGTTCCTGGCCCCGCTGTTCACCGTGCTCGCCGTGCTGGGCCGCCTCCTCGCGCCGGTCACCGCGAAGCTCGCCCCCTACGCCCGGATCGCCGCCCCCTACGTCCGCAGGCTGCGGCCCGAGTACCCGCGGCCGGGCCGGGAGGACTGGCGGCGCTGGATACCCTCCTGGCGCCAGTGGCTCGCGGGCTGGCTGGCCGCGGTCGGCGTCACCGGCCTGTTCCTTACCGTGGCCTACGCGGCGACCGACGTGCCGACCAACCTCAACTCGTACGCCACCCAGCAGGACAACGTCTACTTCTGGTCCGACGGCACCCCCATGGCCCGTACCGGCTGGGTGCGCCGCCAGGCGATGCCGCTGAAGGACATCCCGGAGGGGGTCCGCTGGGCAGTGCTCGCGGCGGAGAACGAGAGCTTCTACACCGACCCCGGCATCTCCGGCAAGGGCATCACCCGCGCCCTGTGGCGCACGGTCGGCGAGGGGGCCACCGAGGGCGGGTCGACGATCACCCAGCAGTACGTCAAGAACGTCTACCTGAACCAGGACCAGAACCTCGGCCGCAAGCTCACCGAGGCGATGATCGCCCTCAAGCTCGACAACCGGATGAGCAAGGACAAGATCCTCGAGGGCTACCTCAACACGAGCTGGTTCGGCCGCGGCACCTACGGCATCCAGCGCGCCTCGCAGGCGTACTACGGCAAGGACGTCAGCAAGCTGAACCCCAGCGAGGCCGCCATGCTCGCCTCGCTGCTCAAGGGCGCCGGCCTGTACGACCCGACGCTCAGCGCGGCCAACCACGCCCGTGCGCAGGAGCGCTGGTCCTGGATCCTCGACCGCATGGTGAAGATCGGCAAGCTCTCTCCGGCCGAACGCGCCAAGTACACCAAGTTCCCCGAGCCGCTGAAGACCCTCCAGATCTACGACACGGGCAAGCAGAGCGACTACCTGGTGGAGCTGGCGTCCCAGTACGCGAAGAAGAACGCCCACCTGTCGGCCAAGGAGTTCGACCTCGGCGGCTACCAGATCTACACGACCTTCGACCGCAAGCGGGAGAGCGAGCTGACCGACGCGGTCACCAAGGCCCGCGAGGACGCGCGGAAGAAGGACCCCGAGGCGGCGGGCGACGCCCACTACGGGGCGGCGTCGGTCGCCACCGACGGCCGGATCGTCGCGGTCTACGGCGGCCCCGACCACCGCAAGCAGGGCTACAACGAGTCCAACGCGACCACCGTGCCAGCCGGTTCGGCCTTCACGCCGTTCGTCTACGCGGCGGGCCTGGAGCACGGCGTGCACAAGACCCGCGAGGGCCCGGCGACCCCGGTCTCCCCGGAGTCGGTCTACGACGGCAACGACGCGGTGCCCGTCACCACCCCCGAGGGCCCCTACTGGGACCGCAGCGGCCGCAAGGTCTCCGCGCACAACGAGGGCAAACGCTCCTACGGGCCCATCTCCCTGCACCAGGCGATGGCCCGCTCGGTGAACACGCCGTTCATGCAGCTCGGCATGGACACCGGGCTGGAGAAGGTGAAGTCCACCGCGCAGGCGGCCGGGCTGCTCCCCTCCAGCTTCGGCCCGGCGACGCCCGCGCTGTCGCTCGGCACCTCCACGCCCAGCACGATCCGCATGGCCAGCGGCTACGCCACCTTCGCCGCGGAAGGGCGGCACACCGAGCCGTACTCGGTGCGCCGCATCACCCGTAACGGCTCCGGGGTCCGGCTGGACGCGCCCGACCGGCGCCGGGCGGTGAGCCCGCAGGTCGCCCGGCAGGTCAGCGAGGCACTCGGGGACAACTTCCGCACCTCACACCCCACCGCCGCGGCCGTCCCGGCCGCCGGAAAGGACGGGACCACCGAGAAGGACACCGCGCTCTGGTACACCGGCACGCTCAAGTCGGTGTCGACCGCGATCGTCGTCTACCGCATCGACCTGGGCAAGAGCCTGGAACCGCTGCCGCTGGACGGCCTGGCCGGCACCACGGCGAACAGCGTGCCGTACGGAATCTGGTCGCGGGCCGTGGGCGTCGGCTGACCCCCGCCGCCCCGCCCCGCCCCTCCCGGCTCCACACCCGCAACCCGCAACCGGAGATCGATCCGTATGAAGTCGTCGAGCACAGGACGCCGCCGCAAGGCCCGCGCCACCGAGAGCCGCCGCGTGCCCCGCCCCGGCATCATCGCCCTGGCCCTGCTGCTCGTGCTGGTCTCCTCGGTCACGGGGTACCTGCTGCTGAGCAACGACGACGGCACCGCGTCGGCGGTCTCCCCCGCCAAGGAGCCCGGCGCGGCCAAGGAGCCGAAGTGGGACGGCAAGACCAAGGTGCTCGGGGACGGCTCCACGTCCTACACCGGCCCCCAGAAGGGCACGCTGAAGCCCGTACGGCTCAAGCCGGGTGAGAAGCCGCCCCAGTTCGTCGTCTTCTCCTGGGACGGCGGACTGGAGGGCAGCGACCATCTCTTCTCGCACTACCGCGAGCTGGCCAAGCAGTACAACGCCCACATGACGTTCTTCCTGACCGGCATCTACCTGCTGCCGAAGGCCAAGAAGGACCTCTACCACCCGCCGCAGCACTCGCCCGGCGCCGCCGCCATCGACTACGCGACCGACGAGCACATCCGGGAGACGGTCGAGGAACTGCGCAAGGTGTACCAGGACGGCAACGAGATCGGCACCCACTTCAACGGCCACTTCTGCGGCGCCAAGGGCGGCGGGGACTGGAGCGTCGCGGAGTGGAAGAGCGAGATCGACCAGTTCTTCTCCTTCGTGGAGAACTGGAAGACCAACACCGGCTACAAGGACCTCGCCCCGCTGCCCTTCGACTTCAAGAAGGAGGTCACCGGCGGCCGGGCGCCCTGCCTGGAGGGCCAGAAGAACCTGCTGAAGGCCATCAAGGACTACGGCTGGCGCTACGACGCCAGCTCCGCGGGCGACTTCCAGATCTGGCCGGCGAAGAAGGACGGCGTCTGGGACTTCCCGCTCCAGATGCTGCCGTACGAGTCGGGCAAGTACCAGGGCCTGTCGATGGACTTCAACTTCCTGTACAACCAGTCCGAAGGCGAGACCCAGGGCAACGCGGCCGAGTTCCCCAAGTGGGAGCAGCAGACGGTGGATTCGTACATGGCCGGATTCAACCGGGTCTATTTCGGCAGCCGGGCGCCGCTGTTCGTCGGCAACCACTTCGAGGACTGGAACGGCGGCATCTACATGCGCGCCATCGACCAGGTGGTCAAGAACGTGTGCGTCAAGAAGGGCGTGAAGTGCGTGTCCTTCAAGGAACTGGCGGACTGGATGGACGTGCAGACCCCGCAGACGCTCGCCCGGCTGCGCAGCCTGGACCCGGCCCAGTCGCCTGACTGGTCGTCGGTCGTCAAGTGACGTGTGAAACAGTCTGGTTCCACTTGTGCATCCCGTCTTCACACCTGCCCCGCGCGGCATGCGAAGATGCGTTCGCCCGGTCTCTGTCACCGGAGTCCCGGTCTCTGTACCGGCGTAGAGGGGAACATCATTGAAGTCAAGAAAACTGAGCCGTAAGCGGAGCCGCGCCACCATAATCTCGGCGGCGGCCGCCTCCGTGGTGGCGGGCGTCGCCCTGCTGCCGAACTGGAGCGCGGGCGCGGCGGTCACCGACGACCCGACCGTCGACACGGCGACCAAGGCGACCTTCCAGAAGCTGGCGGACGCGGTCTTCACCGACCGCACCCAGGCCCTGGTCGGCGGTTCCACGGAGGGCCGCAAGCAGCGGACCTCCGGTTTCTCCGGCGATGTGCGCCTGTCCGGCACGCAGTCGCGCCAGGAGGACTCCGCGCTCAGCCAGCTGCGCGGCCGCAAGAGCCGTCTGGCCGAGCTGGGCGAGCAGTACAGCGCGGGCAGCACCAGCGTCAAGCTGGACGCCACGGAGGTCAAGGGACGGCGTGCCACGGTGGCCGTCACCGAGACGACGTCGCTCACGTACAAGAAGGTCACCGGCAAGGAGCCCGCGACCACGGGGTTCCAGGCCCACCACGAGCTGACCTTCAAGGCGGACCGCGGCGGGAACTGGCAGCTCACGGGCATCAAGGACACCGATGAGGGCTACCTCGCGGTGAACCAGGTCGCGAAGCCCGAGGTCGCCAAGGTCTCCGTCAAGGCCGACGACGGCCCGCCGGAGGCGCCTCGCGCGGCCACCACGCGGCCCGCCCCGGCGAACCCCAAGAACTTCACCGCGTCCGGCTACGACTACAACGCCATGGCCGCGTACGCGACGAAGTACTGGAGCAAGTACAACACGGAGTACCCCGACTTCAACGGGGCCGGCGCTGGTGGTGACTGCACCAACTTCGTCAGCCAGTCGCTGAAGGCGGGTGGCTGGAAGCACGTTCCCGGTTACACGAACGACTTCCACAAGTGGTTCGGCAACGCCGACATCCAGTCGGACTCCTTCGTCGGTGTGAACGAGTTCTCCTGGTTCGCGCTGTCCTCGAAGCGGGTCACGAGCCTTGCCAACGTCTACCAGGCCGACATCGGCGATGTCGTCCAGATGGACTTCAACAAGGACGGGTCCAAGGACCACACGATGATCGTCACCAAGCGCGACGCCCAGGGCGTGCCCTACGTGACGTACCACTCCACCAACACCTACAACCGGTCGGTGGCGAGCCTCGTCGCGTCCTACCCGACGGCGGCGTTCTTCGCCTACCGCACCTGAGGTGAGTGAGGGCCCCCGTACGGCGCGCAGGTTCCGGCGCCGTACGGGGGCCTTCGCGCGTTCGGGCGCCGGTCCTTTGCGGCTGATCGCGGCCTGGCTAAGGTCGTGCACCGACCAGGTTTCGGCGGGCGTCGCTGTCAGGGGGAGTGGATGAGCCGGTACGCGCGGTTGGCCTTCACCAAGAACGTACGGGGTGTGCAGGAGGAGCGGGGCAGTGCCGAGGCGATGGCCCGGCTGCTCGCGCGGGACACCGGGGAGCCCGACCGGCTGGGGCCCGACGAGGCGGACTTCATCATGGCCCGCGACGGGTTCTACCTGGCCAGCACGGGCGACGACGGCTGGCCCTACGTGCAGTTCCGGGGCGGGCCGCCCGGGTTCGTGCACGTGCTGGACGCGGGCACGCTGGGCTGGCTGGAAGTGCGGGGCAACCGGCAGTACATCACCACGGGCAACCTCCGCTCCGACGACCGGGTCTCGCTGTTCTTCATGGACTACGCGAACCCGACCCGGCTGAAGATCTTCGGCCGTGCCGAGACCCGTGATCCGTCCGAGTTCCCCGAGCTGCACGGGAAGCTGGCCGAGCCGCGCACCGACGGTCCCCTGGAGCAGCTCATGGTGATCCGGGTGGAGGGCCTGTTCTGGAACTGCCCCAAGCACATCACCCCGCGCTACTCGGAGGCGGAGCTGGCCGAGGCGCTGGAACCGGTACGGGAGCGGATGCGGATGCTGGCCGAGGAGAACGCGGCGCTGCGGGAACGGCTCCAGGACCGGGACTGAGCGGCGCCGCCCGGTACGGGCCGCGGCCCGCGGCGGTACGGCCTCCGGTACGGGAGGCGTGCCGCCGCGGGACCGGGTGTCAGCTCGCGGCGAGACGGGCCCGGATCAGCCACAGGCGGTTGGCGAAGCGGCGTCCGCGCGGCTGTACGTCGTAGGGCCAGCGCCCCTCCCCCGCGCCGGGCTGTCCCGGCTCCTTCAGGGACTCCACCTCCCAGCCGTTGGCCTCGAGGAACGGCTCGGGCTCGTCGGTGCCGAAGATCCACGGGGTGCCGTCCTCGGCGAGGCGGTCGAGGAACGGCTTGGAGAACGGGCTGCGCAGCAGGGTCCGGCCGAGGATGTCGAAGGTGAGGTGGCTGCCGGGCGCGGAGGCGGAGGCCAGCAGGCGCAGCAGCCCGCCGGCCTGCTCCTCGGTGAGGAAGAAGGTCAGCGCCTCGGCGACCCACAGGGTGGGCCGGGTCCGGTCGAAGCCGGCCGCCTCCAGGTCGGGCAGCCACTCCTTGGTCAGGTCGGCGGACACCTCGTGGCGCCGTACGGTGGGCTTGGCGCCCAGCGCGTCCAGCCGGCGCCGCTTCTCGGTGATGAGCGGGCCGTGGTCGACCTCGTAGACGTCGACGTCGTCGGGCCAGTCGAGCCGGAAGGCGCGGGTGTCCATTCCGGCGGCGATCAGCACGACCTGGCCGATGCCGCCGTCGGCGAGCAGGTCGCGGATGGCGTCGTCGAGGAAGCGGGTGCGGATGGAGATGAACGGCAGCAGCCCGCCGCCGGTGTAGCGGTCGATCAGCTCGAAGCCCTTGGGCTCGGCGAGGGACCGGGCCAGCGGGTCGACGTAGAGGGCGTCCTCACGCTCGGACTCCAGGGCGCGGGCCGCGGCCATCCACTGTGCGGTGTACGAAACGGCGTGCATGGGTGTGGTGGTCCCTTCGACAGGTGCGCGGTAGGTGCGCGGTTCAGCAGGGCGGGTGAGAGGCGGGGCTCAGGTGCGGACGACCGCCTTGGTGCGCATCAGGAAGTCGCCGAGGAAGCCGTCGTGCGGCAGTCCGGGCGCGATGCGGTAGGTGGGTGTGTCACCGACGTAGACGTTGCCGATGGTGGGTTCGGCGAGCAGCGCGTCGATCAGGTCCTCCCTGCGGGTGAGCGCGGTGACGACGAGGCTGTCCCGCAGGACGGCGGTGCCGGCCTCGGGGGTCCAGGGCGCCACCCAGACGCAGGGGAAGGGGAGTTCGACGCCGAGCTGAGGTGCGTCGGGCCGGTCGGCCTGGTGCACGGCCGGCCGCAACGCGGCGCTGCCGTCGCCGAGTTCGGCCACGACCCCCTCCGCGCCCAGCCAGGGCCGGGTGCCCGCCGCCCGGTTCGCCAGGTGCGCGCCGAACGCGCGTGCCGTGGCGAGGGGCTGGACGGGCAGCACGGCCTTGTCGTCCTCCGGCGCGAGGGCGGGCAGCCCGCCGAGCCGTTCGGCGAGGGCCGCGCACAGCGGCGCCGGGTCGCCCTCGACGAGGACGGCGGTGGCGTTGACGCAGCCGGTGCCGCCGTGGTGGGCGACCGAGTCCACGATGGTGTCCAGGTGCTCGCGCCAGTCCGTGTCGGCGGTGACGAGGATCTTGGAGCGGCCCGGCCCCTGGGTCAGCACCGCCGGGTCGGTCCGGTGGCGCCGCACCGCGTCGTCGCCGCCGTAGACCATGCCGAGGTCGGCGCCGCGCAGCAGTTCACCGGCCAGCTCGTGCCCGGTGGGCAGGAACGCCACCTGGTCCGCGCCGAGTCCGGCCTCGCGCAGCGCGGTGATCAGCCGGTAGGGGGTGAAGGGCTCCCGGCGCGAGGGGCGGACCGCGACGCGGAAGCCGAGCGCCAGCGCCTCCGGCCAGAGGCTGTGGGTGCCGGGGTGGTTCCCGGCCGCGTTCACCGCGAAGACCTCACCGCGCCGGGTCCACACGGCGCGCCCGGCGCGGGTGAGCGGGTCGCGCCAGTCGTCGCGGGCGTCCACCGGGCGGGCCCGGCGGGCGCTGTCGTACGCGGCGGCCAGGCGTTCGCCGATGGCGTGGGTGGCGGTGCGGACGACCCCGAGGGGCACTCCGCCGACCCGGCTGACGAGGTGCTCGTGCTCGGCGACGGTCAGCCCGCCGAGCCGGCCGGTGGTGAACAGCTCGGCCGCGCGGGCCAGTACGGCGGCCCGCCGGTCGGGGGCGGGCGGCTCGGCGCGGCGCAGCGCGGTCAGCGCGCGGTGCAGGAACACACCCGGCACCAGGCTGAGCCGGGCGACCGGCGTGCCGGCGACATCGGTGACCGTGAGCCGGTTGCGGGCGCGGTACGGGCCGCGGGGCCCGAGCGCGTCGAGCTGGGGCAGTTCCTCCTCCGCCTCGGCGGGCATCAGTAGACCCCCTCGATGACCGTCTCGTTCTCGAAGACGCCGACCGGGGCGATGTCCGCGACGGAGTCCCCCGTGCCGCCCTCGGGCGGCCGGACGCGGGTGGCGAGGTCGCGTTCGAGGTTGTTGGGCAGCAGGAAGGACTTGCTGACGTGGTGGGCGACCACCCGCCCGCGTTCCCCGTACGCGACGGGCCGGCCGCTCTCGGGGTCGACCACGCCGAAGGTGACCCAGGGGTCGAGGGTGTCGAAGACGCAGGGTCCGTCGTCGGGCAGGCCCGGCCGCTCCCCCGCGAAGCCGAGGATCATCGTGCTGCCGTAGTTGCCGCTGAGGACGGTGCCGGGGAAGACCTCGGTGCGGTACAGGTGGCGGGAGTCGGCGTCCATCTGGGTGCCGCCCCAGCGGATCGCGCGGACCTTGTCGTTGACGAGGTCCACCAGGTCGTCCCGGCGGGCGAGCCGCTCCAGCAGGGGCGGGGTGATGGTCATGACGCCGATGTCCTGGGTGCGCAGCACCTCGGCGGCCTGGTCGACGACGTGCTCGGCGTAGGCACCGGCCTCGGGGCCGCGGCCCTCGGCGATGGCGCGCTTCACCCAGCGTGGGTCGAGGTCGACGCGGAACCCGTACCGGCCGTGGGTGGTGGCGGAGCGCTGGAAGTACTCGCCGACGATGTGCGGGCCGCCGGGGACCAGGCCAAGCCAGTCGGTGCCGCGCGGGAAGCCGTGGGCGTCGAGGGCCTGGTTGCTCCAGTGCAGGGTGCGCTCCAGCCAGTCGCGGAGCAGCACGATCCGCTTGGGCGCGCCGGTGGTGCCGCCGCTCTCGTACACCCCGACGACGTCCGGGCGGTCGCCGTATCCGCGCGGGACCAGGTCGGCGGCGGGCACGTGCCGCAGTTCGGCGGCGACGTTGGGGAAGAGGGCGAGGTCGGCGTGGGTGCGGACGTCGCGGCGGGGGTCGAAGTCGAAGGCGGTGGCCCGCTTGAGCCAGAACGGCGATCCGGTGTCCGGGCCGAAGTGCCAGGCCATGGCGGCCTGGACGAATTCGTCCGGGTCGGGGCGGGTGCCGTGCGGTGGTTCGAGGATGCGGTCGGTCTCGGCGATGTCCAGCGTCATGGCGCGTCCCAGGTCGGGGTGGTCAGGAGTGGGGTCCGGCGGCGAGGGCCACGGGGTTGCCGTCGGGGTCGGTGACGTAGGCGATCCGCTCGCCCCACGGCATCTCCACCGGGTCGCGCAGCGACGGGACGCCGGCGTCGGTGAGTTCCTTCAGCGTGGTGTCCAGGTCGTCGACGAGGACGAACATCTCGAACCGCGGTCCGGTGCCGACCGCGCTGCCGTGGCGGTCGGCGGGCCAGTCGGCGTCGACCACGGCGAGTTCCGCCGTGCCGCGTGCCAGGGCGACGTAGGTGGGCTCGCCCTCGGGCGGGTTCTGGCGCGTCCGGGTGAAGCCGAGCCGTTCGTAGAAGGCGGCGGTCGCCGGGACGTGCTCGGCGAAGATCAGGGGGAAGGCGCGTTCCTGCACGGCGGGCCGGCTCCTTGAGTCGGGGGCGGTCATGGCTGGAGCCGGGTGACGTGCCACCGGGCGCCGTCGCGTTCGTAGCGCAGCCGGTGGTGCATCCGGTCGGAGCGGGCGGACCAGAACTCCACCTCGTGCGGGACCAGCCGGTAGCCGGTGAACCGGGCGGGGCGGTCCAGGGCGGCGCCGGTGGCGGCGAGGGACTCGGCGGCCGCGCGCAGCGCGTCGGGGTCGGTGAGGGGTTCGCTCTGCTGGGAGGCGGCGGACATGGCGTGCAGCGGGACGGGCCGGGAGTGCCACAGGGCGTCCGCCTCGGCCTCGCCGATGGGGACGGCCGGGCCGCCGACGCTGATCTGCTGGGAGGTCTCCCGCCAGTAGAGCAGCCCGGACGCCCAGCCGGTCTCCTCGATGTCCCGGCTCTTGCGGCTGGTGCTGTGCGTGGTGAACAGCAGGCCCGTCTCGTCGATGCCGCCGAAGACGACGACGCGGGTGGAGGCGCGGCCGCGCTTGTCGGCGGTGGCCAGGGCGAGCGCCCTCGGCTCGCGCACCCCGTCCTCGACGGCCCGGGCGAGCCAGTCGCGGACCAGGCCCAGCGGCTCGGCCGGCGGGTCGTCGTACTCCGGGAAGCGGCGGTCGGTGCGCCCGGTGAGGCTCTCGAACTTGCTGCTGTTCATGCCGTGCCTTTCCTGGTGTCGGTCCCGCCTAGACGTAGAGGGTTCCGCGCCCCACCGGGACGCCGTGGCCGCCGACCCGGACGGAGGCGACGTGCTCCCCGGTGCCGTCGGCGGTGGCGAGCATCAGGGAGGGGCGGCCCATCTCCACGCCCTGGAGGATCTCCAGCGGCTGTCCGTAGCGGGCGAGGCCGTGCCGGGCGAGGTGGATGGCCAGGGGGCCCGCCGCCGATCCGGTCGCCGCGTCCTCGACGACGCCGTAGGCCGGGGAGAACATCCGGGTCCGCCAGTGCGAGCCCTCCCCGGCGAAGCAGTTGGCCGCCATGTCGGGGAAGCGGGACAGGGCGCGGTGGTCGGGGCGGAGCGCGGAGAGCGCGGCGGTGCTCTCCAGTCCGACGAACACGTGGCGGGGCCCGTTGCGGTAGATCTCGACCGGCGCGGTGGAGGCGGTGACGCCGAGCGCCCGGAGCAGTTCCTCCGCGTGCTCGTAGGGCTCCCAGTGCGGGTGCGGCTGTTCCATGCGGACGGTCACCGCGCCGTCGTCGTCGCCGAGTTCGACGGGGATGGTGCCCATGGCGGTCTCCAGCCGCAGCCGGTCGCGCTTGAGCACCTCGCCGAGCGCGACCGCCGTACCGAGCAACGGGTGCCCGGCGAAGGGCAGTTCGTTGACGGGGGTGAAGATGCGGATGCGCGCGTCGCCGCCGTCGCGGGCGGGGTGGACGAAGGTGGTCTCGGAGAGGTTCATCTCCCGCGCGATCCGCTGCATCGTCCTGGCCGTCAGGTCGCCGGCGTCCAGGAAGACGGCGACCGGGTTGCCGTACAGCGGCTTGCGGGAGAAGGCGTCCACGAGCAGGTACTCGTGCATCAGCGGGACTCCTCGGGGACCTGGGGCAGGTGGGCGGGGGCGGCGAGGGCCTCGACGGCGAAGCCCATGCGGTGGTCGGGAGGGCGGCCGATCAGGTCGGCGGCCCGGTTGGGCGGCAGCGGGTGGCCGTCGGGCCGGTCGGTGTCCCACACCATGACCGCGCCCCACCGGTTGTGGGCCGGGTCGGCGACCCAGTACTTCACCCGGAGGCCGGGGACCTCGGCCCAGTCGCCGGTCACCCCCTCCGACAGGTGCTCGTTGAGGGAGCGGATGCTCTGCGGTGAGTCGTGCAGGTCCCACCAGGCGATCTCCAGCCTCATCGGGCGAGCACCCCCCGCAGCGCGTCGCCGAGCAGCCGGGGTCCGTCCACGGTGAGCACGGACTCGGCGTGGAACTGGAAGGAGGCGAAGTGCGGTCCGCGCAGCGCGTCGACCTCGCCGGTGTCCGGGTCCCGGCTGACCGCGATCTCCCCGGTGCCGGGTACGTGGTGGTGGTCGGCGGGGCTGACGGCGGCGAACGTGTTGTAGTAGCCGACGCGTTCGGGCCGGCCGAACAGGCCGATGGTGCGCTGCAGCCCCTGGTTGGGTTCCGCCCGGCGGATCAGGGGGAACCCGAGGCGGCGGCTGAGCACCTGGTGGCTGAGGCAGACCGCGAGGAACGGCAGCCGGTCGCGCAGCAGCTGGGCCACGGCGGCGTCCAGTGCGGCGATCTTCGGGTCGGCGGTGTCCTGCGGGTCGCCGGGGCCGGGGCCCATGACGACCGCGTCGAAGCCGTCGAGACGGCCGTGCAGCCGGTCGTAGCGCAGCACTTCGGCGGTGGGTCCGAGTGCTTCGAGCTGCTGGACGATCATCGCGGTGAAGGCGTCCTCGGCGTCCACCACGAGGATCTTCAGTCCCTTCAGTTCCGGGACCGTGAGGGCGCCCGGGGCCGCGGTGGCGAGCCAGAAGCCGGCGATGCCGGCGTTGCGGCCGGTGAGGGCCTCGCGGATCTCGGGCCGGTCCGCGAACCGCGTGGCGGACGCCGGGGGCACGTCGGGTCCGGCCGCCGCGCCGAGCGCGTGCAGCAGCCCGGCCGCCTTGGCGCGGGTCTCGGCGGCCTCCGCGCGCGGCGAGGAGTGGCGTACGAGGGTGGCGCCGACGGCGAGGCGCAGGCGCCCGTCGGCGGCGATGTCGGCGGTGCGGATGAGGATGGCGGAGTCCAGCGAGCGGCTCCCGTCGGGCTCGCGGCTGATCAGCGCGGCGACGCCGCTGTAGTAACCGCGCCCCTGGGGTTCGTGGCGCTGGATGACGCGGGCCGCGCTCTCCACGGGGCTGCCGGTGACGGTCGGCGCGAACAGGGTCTCGCGGAGGATGTCGCGCAGGTCGCGGCGGGTGCGGCCCTCGATGAAGTACT
Source organism: Streptomyces sp. NPDC046860 (assembly GCF_040645115.1). Lineage (NCBI taxonomy): Bacteria > Bacillati > Actinomycetota > Actinomycetes > Kitasatosporales > Streptomycetaceae > Streptomyces > Streptomyces sp. NPDC046860. The sequence continues at coordinate 28,021 of NZ_JBEYXQ010000025.1, forward strand.
CGGTGTGGGCGAGCCGGGCCATCTCTTTCAGCCGGGGGCCGGTGACGCGGACGCCGGGCTCGCAGACGCGGGACATCATCTTCAGTTCCTCGTCCAGGACCATGTACAGCTCGTCGGTCTCCTTGCGGTCCCGCAGGAACTCGGTGAGACCGGCGAGGTCCGGGCCGCCGGGCGGGTAGCGGTAGGTGCCGCTGATGGGGTTCATCACGGCGTGGCCGTCCCGGACGGAGATGTGCCGCTCCGGGGTGGCGCCGACGAAGGCGCGGCCGCCGACGTGGATGACGAAGGTCCAGTAGGCGCTGTGCTCGACGGCGGTCAGGCGGCGGAAGACGGCCAGCGCGGTGTGCGGGGAGTAGCCGTCGAGGTCGGCGAGCAGGGTGCGCCGCAGCACGAAGTTGGCGCCCTCGCCGGTGCCTATCTCGTCCGCGACCACGCGCCGCACCTTCTCGGCGTACTCCTCGTCGGACAGGTCGAAGCGGTGCCCGCTCAGGCCGACCGGGGTGTCGGGCAGCCGGTCCAGCACGTCGGCGAGGGGCAGCTCGGCCTGTTCGGTGACGGTGAGCGCGACGAGCGGGGAGCCGTCGTCGGGGGCGGCGAAGTCCCGCTCGGCGAGCTGGCGGTAGGGAACGAGGACGAGGACCTCGTGGGCCGGCCCGGCCGTGCCGTCGGGCAGCGGCAGCCCGGCGAGCGTGGCGGGGTGGCAGACGTCGCCCAGGAGCACGTCGACGCTGCCGGGGGTGCCGCTCTCCGGCCGGTGCAGCAGGGCGAAGTCGTGGTCGCCGGGGGCGGCGAGCAGGCGGGCGAGGAGGTCGCCGGGCGGGCTCACCGGAACACCTCCGCGCTGGGCAGGACCACCCCGCAGCGCTCGGCCACGTAGTCGAGGGCCAGGCGGTGGCGTTCGGCGGAGAAGTCGGCGACGGCGTCGGCGGCCAGGAACACCTGGATGTCGTTGCCGAACGCCTCGACGGCCGTGGCGAGCACGCCGATGTGGGCGTACACCCCGCACAGCACGAGCTGGTCGCGTCCGGCGTCGCGCAGCCGGCGCAGCAGGCCGGAGCGGTGGAAGGCGCTGTAGCGGTACTTGGTGAGCATCCAGTCGCCGGGTTCCGGGGCCAGCTCGGGGACCACCTCGCGGTCCTCGGGGGCGGTGCGCATGCCCGGTCCCCAGAAGTCCTTGAGCAGGCCGCGGTCCTCGTCGGTCATGCCGCCCGGCTGCGCGGTGTAGGCGACCGGCACGGCCAGGCTCGCGGCCCGTTTGCGCAACCGGGCGGCGTTGCCGATCAGTTCGGAGCGCAGCGGGTCGGGGAGGGAGCGGAGGAAGAAGCGCTGCATGTCGTGGACCAGCAGGGCGGCGCGCCGCGGGTCCGGCGTCCAGTGGGCCGTGTTCGCCGGGAGGCTGTCCGCCGCCGGCAGGGCGTAGGAAGCGATACGTGGTATGCCGACCACCAGTCGGCTCCTTTCGGGGCGGGAGTCAGATGTGGCCTGCCGGGGCGCGGCGGGTGTCAGGCCAGGGTGTGGGCCCATCCGGTGACCAGGCGCATCGCCTGGCCGGGGTTGAGGCGGGGGTCGCAGAACGTGGTGTGCCGGTCCCCCACCCGGCCGAGCTCGGAGATGTCGGCGGCGCACTCGGTGACGTCGTCCGGGGTGGTCTCCAGGTGCAGTCCGCCGTTGACGCCGCCGCTCTCGGCCAGGGCGGCGCCGAACCCCTCGATCTCGGCGAGCATCGCGTCCACCAGGCGGGTCTTGTGTCCGGTGGGGCCGGTGATGGTGTTGCCGTGCATGGGGTCGCACAGCCAGATCGCGGGGTGCCCGGCGGCCCGTACCGCCTCCACCAGCGGGGGCAGCCTGCTGGCCACGAAGTCGGTGCCCATCCGGGCGACCAGCACGAGCCGGCCCGCTTCGCGGTGCGGGTCGAGGCGGCCGGCCAGGGCGGTGACGTCGTCGGTGGTGGTACCGGAGCCGATCTTGCAGGCGACCGGGTTGAGCACCTCGGCGAGCAGCCGCACATGGGCGCCCTCGGGCAGGCGGGTGCGTTCCCCGATCCAGGGCAGGTGCGTGGAGCCCAGGTACCTGCGGGTCCCGGCCGGGCGGAGCATGGGCAGTTCGTAGTCGAGCAGCAGGGCCTCGTGGCTGGTCCACACCCGCTCGGCGTCGGGCCGGCCCGCGTTGACCGCGTCCAGTTCGCGGACGATGTCCGTCGCGGCCCGGTGGCAGGTGAGGATGCGCTCGGGGTCGGGGCGCCGGCTGACCGCGTCGGGCTCGGGCGCGTTGACCATGTGGCCGCGGAAGACGGGCAGGGTGATGCCGCCGACCTGCTCCACGGGCTTGGAGCGGGGCTTGGCGAACTGCCCGGCGATGCGGCCGATCCGGAGCACGGGCTTGCCGGTGACGGCACCCGCGGCGTCGGCGAGCCGGTCCAGCAGGTCCGTCTTGCGCCGTACGTGACGGGGGGTCGACTCCGCCGGGTCCTCGGCGCAGTCCCCCGCCTGGAGCAGGAGGGCCCGGCCGGCCGCGACGTCGGCGAGCAGGCGGCGCAGCCGTCCGGCGGCTTCCGCGGTGACCAGCGGCGCGGAGGTGCCGAGGGTGTCGCGCACCCGCTCGACCGGCCGGGGGTCGTCCCACTGGGGCTGCTGCAGGGCGAGTGACGTTCGGATGTCCTTCACTGAGGGGCGCACGGCTTCCTCTTGCGGGGTCGGGGCGGGGACCGGTGGCCGGTCGGCCGGCGTCAGGTCGGGATTCCGTCGCGGCGGACCGCGGGGACGTCGATACCGAGGGCCCGGAACTGCTGGCACGGGTTCATGAACTCGCGCTGCTGCTTGATCTTCCCGTTCTCGAAGGTGAAGGAGTGCAGGAAGTGGTTGCGGTAGAGGCCGGGCTCGTAGCCGGGGAAGAGGATCTGGCCCTCGCCGTCGCACTCGACCCAGAAGCGGTCGGGGTCCTGGGTGTCGAAGATCTCGACGTTGATCCACGCCCAGTCGGGGAAGCACTTCAGCGACCAGACGGCGTGGTCGCCGAGGCGGTCCCGGCCGCTGATGACGATGGGCTCACCGGTCTCGGTGGTCCACAGTCCGCCGGTGCCGTCCTCGGTGAACAGCAGGTGCCGCTCCAGGCGGTCCTGGCCGCGGGTGTTCATGTACCTGGCGACGACGGCTCGGTTCTGTTCGCGGATCTCGTGCTCGTCGGACATGTCTGGTCTCGCTTTCCGTGGCTGGGAGGCGAAGGACCGCCGCCGCCCGTCCCGTCGGCGCGGGCGGGGGGCGCGGGCCCTGGAACACATCGGAACGAAAGGGGTCGCGCGGGGTTGCTGCCGGGTCCGCCGGGAGGTCAGACCAGCATGCTGACCGTGCGCGGGTCCTGACCGACCAGGGCGCTGCCGTAGACCTGTTCGGGGACGCCCATCCCGAAGCCGGCGTGCCGGCTGCCGACATGGATGTCGCGCCACAGGCGCTGGAGCGGGTTGGACTCGTCCAGGGCGGAGGAGCCGTAGAGGGTGACGATGTCGTCGACGGCCCGCCGGCACTGCTGGACGACGTGGGTGGCGTCCATGCGGGCACGGGCCCGGGTCAGCAGGTCGGGGTTCTCGCCCGCCCGGGCGTGCTCGTCGACGCCGTCGGCGAGGCGGCGGGCGTGCAGCCGGGCGGTGTCCAGGCGGGTGGCGGCGGCCGCGAGGGCGAGCCTGGCGGTGGGCGACTCGGCCTGGCTGGCGAAGGTGGTCCCGGCGACGCGGCGGGTGCCCGCGTGTTCCAGCGCGTGGCGCAGGGCGGTGTCGGCGCCGCCGAGCAGCGAGCCGATCAGGCCGACCATGAACACGCCGGTCAGGCTGTTCCGGTAGCGCCGGTCGGGCGCCACCAGGCCGTCGGTCTCGCCGTCGATGAGCGGTTTGTAGGGCAGGAGCCGGTGGGCGGGCACGAAGACGCGGTCGGCGACGACCGTGTTGCTTCCGGTGCCGCGCATGCCGACGAAGTGCCAGGTGTCGCGGACGGTCACCTCGGCGGCCGGCATCAGGGCGAAGTGCGGCTGGAGGCCGGTTCCGGTGTCGGCGAGCAGCAGTCCGCCGATCCATTCCGCGTGCAGCGAGCCGGAGGCGTAGGGCCATTCGCCGCTGACCCGGACCCCGCCGTCGGCCGGCTCGACGGTGCGCACGGGCGCGCCGAGGATGAGGGCGGTGCGGGCGTCGGGGTCGTCGCCCCAGACCTCGGCGCGGGTGCGCTCGGGGAAGAGCGAGACGACGAAGTTGCCGACGTTGAGCACGCCGGTGACCCAGGCGGCGGAGGGACAGCCGCGGCCGAGCTCGGTGCAGACCTCCAGCAGGGTGCGCACGGAGGTCTCGTGGCCGCCGTTGCTCCGGGGCACCAGGAGCCGGGTCAGTCCGGCGCCGGTGATCCGGGCCATGACCTCGTCGGGCAGGCGCCGGTCGCGGTCGCTGTCGGCGGCGCGCTTGAAGAGTTCCTCGCGGAGGCCGGCGGCCTGGTTCACCAGCTCCGCGGCATACGCGTCGACGTCATTACCTGAACCGCGCAATTTCTTTTTCCTTCCGGATTTTCGGGACACGAAAGGCCCCGGTGCGGATGGCGCTCCGGACGATTGGCGGCGGGTTTCCCCGGCCGCCCCGGCATCGTACGTGGGCCGGTTCGGCACAGCCACCCCCGTCGAATTCGCGGCGCCACATACGAAACTGTCCGTTCCGCTTGCCCCTGCCGAGCGCGTGGAGGGAAAAGCGGAATACGCTCCTTCCCTCCACGCCGCCCACCTGCGGGCGGGCGTTCAACCGTGGAATCTCCTCGGTTGAACGCCCGCCGGAGCGCGACCGCGCGCCTTACGCGGGCCTCGGCGGCTGTGGTAATCCCTTTGGTTCGACAGGGCCTGACGCCGGATCTATTCCTCAGGAGACTGGCATGAGCAAAAGCGCCCAGAAGTCCTACGATTACGCGACCGCCGACTTCAACGCCGTATATCGCGGAGGTGAACTGCTGGGTGACGCCGGGATCACCCGGGTCCCCTGGGACATCGGTGAACCGCAGCCCGGTGTGCTTGAATTCGAGCGCCGCGGCCGAATTCGCGGTGAGGTGCTGGACGCGGGATGCGGTCTGGGTGACAACGCCGTCTTCCTCGCCGCCCGCGGCCACCGGGTCACCGCGGTCGACGCCGCCTCCACGGCGATCGAGCGGGCCAGGAAGCGCGCGGCGGACCGGCCCGGCGGCGCGGACATCGAGTTCGCCGTCGCCGACGCCACCAGCCTGGCCGGCTTCGAGGGCCGCTTCGACACGGTGCTGGACAGCGCGCTGTTCCACACCCTCGACGCGGACGGGCGCCGTCGCTACGCCGCCGCCCTCGGCCGGGCCGCCCGGCCGGGTGCCTGGCTGGACATGCTGTGCTTCGCCGCGGTCCCCGGCGGCATGCCCGAACCCCTGTCCGTCTCCGAACAGACGGTGCGCGATGTGCTCACCGAGGCGGGCTGGACGGTGACGGAGCTGACCCGGACCGTCTACTGGGGCGTGGCCGAGGCCACCCGCACCTTCCTGGAGAAGACGGGCGTCCAGGTGGAGATCGACGACGCCGGACGCACCCAGCTGCCGGTCTGGTCCGTCCTCGCCGAGCGCGCCTGACCGCACCGCCCGCGCTACCGCAACTCCTCCCGAAAGAAGGTCTGCCGATGGCGACGACCGTCAAACCCGTCAAGCTGGATCTGGCCCGGCTGGAAGCGATGGCGGAGTCCGACTACTACAACCCGTACACGATCTTCGACTGGCCCGAGTCCCTGGAGACGGACCGGCCGTGGATGAGCGAGGACCTGGTCACGCTCGCCGGCACCGAGGAGTGGGGCAGGCTGACGCGTGAGCAGCAACTCGCCCTGACCCGGTTCGAGGCGGTGAACTTCTTCAGCCTCAACGTGCACGGCATCCGCGAGCTGCTCAGCGAGGTCGTGCTCCGTATCCACACCAAGACCTACGCCGACGCCTCGGAGTTCCTCCACCACTTCATCGGGGAGGAGAACGAGCACATGTGGTTCTTCGGGACCTTCTGCCTGAAGTACGGCGGGAAGGTGTACCCGGCGGTGCCGCAGGTCGGTCCGGGCCGGATCGAGGGCGTGAGCGACGCCGCGACCGAACTGGTCATCTTCGCCCGCATCCTGATCTTCGAGGAGCTGGTCGACTACTTCAACGCGCGGATGGCGACGGACGATTCGCTGCCGCCGATCGCGCAGGAGATCAACCGGGTCCACCACCAGGACGAGAGCCGCCATGTCGCCTTCGGGCGGCACCTGTTCACCCAGCTCCTGGACCAGGTCAAGGAGAGCAGCCCGCAGGACATCCCGGTGCTCGCCAACTACCTGGAGACGTACCTCGAGTACAGCGTCCGCAGTCTGTACAACCCGGCCGTGTACCGCGACGCCGGTCTCGACCAGCCTCTCGAACTGCGCCGCCGGCTGCTGGAGCACCCGGCCCGGCACGCCGCGCACACCGCGATCCTCAACCGCACCCGCAAGTTCCTCGCCCGCAACGGCCTTCAGGTCCAGGGAGCATCGGCATGAGCGACGACAAGCTGACCAAGATCCTCACCTTCATCAACCAGCGCAACCCCGAGGTGGGCGAGCTGAAGCTGGACGACGACCTGATCGACCGCCGCGCGGTGGACTCGCTGGCGTTCGTGGAGTTCCTCTACCTGCTGGAGGAGCTGAGCGGGGAGACGATCGACCCCGAGGAGATCGACGTCGAGGACTTCCGCACCCTGCGCGCCATCGACAAGCGCTTCCTGCACGGCGCGGCGGCCGGCTGATGGGCACCGCCACCGGGACGACCGACAACGGCCTCGGCGTGCTCGGCCCGGACGAGCTGCGGCTGCTGCGCGCCTTCGACTCGCTGGTGCTGTCGTGGGCGCACGAGTGGGAGGCCGAGGAGCGGCGCTACCCGTTCCTGCTGCGGCCGGCGGACCTGGAGTCCATCGACTACTACGAGAACTTCCCGCACCTGGGTCTGGCCGCCGTGGCGGCCGACCCGGCCCGGCTGGCCGAGCTGCGCGCCGGTGCCGCGAGCCCGTTGGAGGAGCTGCCGTCCGCCGTCCTGAACGACGCGGCGCTGGCCCTGCCCTCGGCCGCCTGCTACTCGGTCTACTTCGACCTGAAGGGCCGGGCGCTGGCCGCGGCGGAGAACCGGTTCACCACGGTCTCCACCTGCTTCCGCAACGAGACGCGCTACGAGGGGCTGCGCAGGCTGCTCGGCTTCAGCATGCGCGAGATCGTGTTCGTCGGCTCGCCCGAGGGTGCCACCGGGCACCTGAAGCGGGCCAAGGAACAGGTGCTGGGCCTCGCCGACCGGCTGGGCCTGGCGATGAGCACCGAGGTGGCCACCGACCCGTTCTTCGACCGCACCGGATCACGGGCCACCATGCAGCGCCTGTTCCCGGTGAAGGAGGAGTTCGTGGTGGACGGCCTGGCCATCGGGTCGGTCAACTACCACCGCAACTTCTTCGGTGAGCGCTGCGCGATCTCCCTGCCGGACGGCTCGCCCGCCTCCACCAGTTGCCTGGCCTTCGGCCTGGAGCGGTGGGTGCACGCGCTGACCGCCCGGTTCGGCGACGCCCGCTCGGCCGCCGAGGCGGTCCTCGAAGCCGTCTGAGCCCCGCCCGCCCCCGCGCCCGAAAGTGAGCCGATGACCGACACGACCGTCGACGACGCCCTGGAGACCGGCGAGATCCAGGTGAGCGACGACATCCGGATAGCGTACGAGCGACGCGGGTCCGGACCCGACATCGTCCTCGTCAACAACTTCTTCATGGACCGCAAGTCCTGGCGGTCCTACACCGCGAACCTGGCCACCACGGCCCGGCTCACCTCCTACGACCTGCGCGGCCAGGGCGACTCCAGCCCGCATCCCGGGGAGCCGGTGTGGGAGGACCACATCGGTGATCTCAAGGCCCTGTTCGACGGCCTCGGGCTGGAGAAGGCGATCCTGGTCGGCACGTCGTTCTCGACGCTGATCTGCCGGGACTTCGCCGTCGCCCACCCCGAGCGGGTACAGGGGCTGATCCTGGCCGGGCCGGCGATGAGCCCGCACGGGCCGCAGCGGCTGCGCCGCATCACCAAGTCCTGGCTGAAGACGCTGGACACCTCCGGACTGGGCGTGCTGTACGAGCAGTTGTACCCGCTCGTCTCCGGCGACCGGGCGGTGGAGGAGGCGGGGCCCATCGGTTTCATGGGCCGCAAGCAGAACTTCCTGGGCATCCACACCGTGGAGTCGCTGCGGGCCGGGCTCGCGGTGTCGGTGAAGGCGCCGCTGGCCCCGGAGATCATGACCAGGGTGGCGGCTCCGACGCTGCTGTTCGTCGGCGGGGACGACTTCTCGCTCAGCACGGACGCGGTGCGGGAGATGGTGGGGCTGTTCCCGGACGCCACCACCGTCACCGTCCCGGACGGCGGGCACCTGGCCTTCCTGGAGGAGCCCGAGTGGTTCCAGCGGGAGGTCGTGTCCTTCATCGAGCGGGTCGCCGGGAAGGGTGACTGAGACACCGTCTCCGGGGCTCCCGAGCGCATGGCTGCTCGGGAGCCCCGGCCGTGCCTGCCGGGTGGTGCTGGCGAGCGCCGCGGTCGCCCCGCCGGGCACCGGCGCGGCACAGCACCGGGCCGGCCGGGACGCGGTGGGTGCGGCGCTGCGGCGCGCGGGCAGCCCCGTGACGTCGGTGGGCCGCGCGTACAGCGGGGCGCCGGTCTGTCCGGCGGGGTTCCCGGCCTCCGTCACCCACAGCACCGCGCTGGCGGTGGCCGCGGTCGCGCCCGGCGCCCGTGGCGTGGGGGTGGATCTGGAGCCGCGCTTCCCCGAGCAGCGGCTGCACCGGTTCCTGCTGGACGACCGGGAGCGGGCCGAGCTGTGGCCGGCGGGCGATCCGCTGGGGCTGCGCCGGCTGTTCGCCGCGAAGGAGGCCGCCTTCAAGGCGCTCTCGGACTGCGCGGACGCGCATGGCGGGCTGTTCTGGCGGGTGCGGCTCAGCCGTCACGAGGGGCGGCTGTGGGCACGGGCAGGCGACCGGTACGCGCTGGTCGGCGAGCTGACGGAACCCGGGTTCTCGCTGGCCGTGGCGGTGACCGCCACTCCCTGAGCAAGCCATAAGCAAAAGTTCGGCATCCCAGAAAAACCAGGTCTTGGACTTCTGATCGCATCGTCGGGACCATGACTGGGACGGCAGTGCCGCCGCGACCCCCGTCAGCGGCACTGCCGTCCCTCGACGAAAGGAACGGACCGTGCCCGCTCGCCCCGAACCGCCCACCGCGCGCGAGGACCTGAGCGCGGCGGCCGGACAACTGGCCGGGACCGTGAGCGGCCCGCTGTTCACGCCGGGCCAGGACGGCTACGACGAGGAACGCGTCCGCTATCAGACCCATCTGCCGCACCGGCCGGCGTTCGTCGTCGGCGCGGCCGAGCCGAAGGACGTCCAGCGGGCGGTGGAGTTCGCCGCCGCGCGGGACCTCCCGGTGGGCGTGCAGGCCACCGGCCACTGCCCCGCGCCGCCCGCGGGGACCGGTGTCCTCGTCAGCACCCGCCGGATGACCGAGGTACGCGTCGACCCGGCCGCGCGCACCGCCTTCGTGGGCGCGGGCGCGCGGTGGAAGCAGGTCATCGAGGCGGCCGCGCCGCACGGCCTGGCCCCGCTCAGCGGCAGCGCCCCCGATGTGGGGGCGGTCGGCTACACCCTGGGCGGCGGCATCGGCCTGATGGCCCGGAGGTTCGGCTACGCGGCCGACCACGTGCGGCGCGTCGAGTGCGTCACCGCCGACGGCAGGGCGCGCGAGGTCACCGCCGAGAGCGATCCGGACCTCTTCTGGGCGCTGCGCGGCGGCCGGGACAACTTCGGCCTGGTGACCGGGCTGGAGGTGGACCTGGTCCCGGTGACCCGGCTGTACGGCGGCGGACTCTACTTCGACGGCGCCTCGGCGGAACGCGTGCTGAACGCCTACCTGAGCTGGACGCGGACGGTCCCGGAGGAGACGACCTCCTCCCTGGCGCTGGTCCCGCTGCCCGACACGCCGGCCCTGCCGCCACCGCTGCGCGGCCGGTACGTGGTGCACATCCGCGTCGCCCACCTCGGCGACCCGGACTCCGGGGAGCGGCTGGTCGCCCCGCTGCGCGCGCTCGGGCCGCGGCTGGCCGACTCGGTGCGCGAACTGCCGTACACCGAGTCCGGGTCCATCCACAACGACCCGGTCCCGCCGGCCGCGTACGCCGGGACCAACGCGATGCTCAGCGGTCTCGACGCGGACGCGGTGCGCACGGTGCTCGACCTGTCCGGTCCCGGCGCGCCGGTCACCAGCATCGTCGAGGTGCGCCATCTCGGCGGCGCGCTGGCCCTGCCGCCGCGGGTGCCGAACGCCGTCGGCAACCGCTCGGCCCGCTACCTGCTGGCGGTGCTGGACCGGGTGACCGACGCCGACGCGGACGCGGTACGCGCCGCGCACACCCGGCTCGTCGACGCCCTGGCCCCGCTCACCACGGGCCGCAACCTGAACTTCCTGTACGGCGCGGCCGCGACACCGGACCAGGTGCGGCTGGCGTACGACCCCGACGACTACGCGCGCCTCGGCCGGATCAAGGCCGCGTACGACCCCGGAAACCTCTTCCGGCTGAACCACAACATCCCGCCGATCCCCTCCCCCGGCCCCCGCTGACGGGCCGCGGCCGACCGCTCCGGCAGCAGAAGGAACGATGATGGAAAAGAAATGGTGGACCCTGTTGGGGGTGTGCGGCGGGACGTTCATGCTCCTGCTGGACACCACCATCGTGTACGTCGTCATGCCCGACGTGCAGCGCGACCTGGAAGCCAGCTTCGCCGACCTGCAGTGGGTGATCGACGGGTACGCGCTGGCGCTGGCCTCCTTCCTGCTGACGAGCGGCACGCTGGCCGACCGGTTCGGGCGCAAGAGGCTCTACGCCATCGGCGTGGCCCTGTTCACGTTCGCCTCGCTGCTGTGCGGCGTGGCGCAGTCCCCGCTGATGCTGATCCTCTCGCGGGTGCTCCAGGGCGTCGGCGGTTCGGTCATGTTCGCCACCGGCCTGGCGCTGCTCGCGGGCAGCTTCCAGGGCAAGGAACGCGGTATGGCGTTCGGCGTGTGGGGCATGGTGACCGGCCTCGCCTCCGCCGTCGGCCCGGTGGCCGGCGGCCTGATCTCCAGCGGCATCAGCTGGCGCGGCATCTTCCTGGTCAACGTGCCGATCGGTGTCGTCGTCGCCCTGATCATCGCGCTGCGCGTGGACGAGTCGAAGTCGCCCTTCGCCCGCAAGCTGGACTGGCCGGGCTTCGTGCTGCTCACAGGCGGTCTCGCCACCCTGGTCTACGGTCTGATCCGCGCCGGTGAGACCGAGTGGGGCGACGGCCGCGCGGTGACCGGTCTGGTGGTGGGCGCGGTGCTGCTGCTCGCCTTCCTCGCCGTGGAGGCGAAGTCCGAGCAGCCCATGTTCGATCTGCGGCTGTTCCGCATCCCCACGTTCGTCGGCGGCTCCATCGCCGCCTTCGCGATGAACGGCTCGCTGTTCGCGATGTTCCTCTTCCTGGCCATCTACTTCCAGGAGGCGCTGGGCTACTCGTCGCTGGAGACCGGTCTGCGTCTGCTCACCGCCTCGCTGTCGATGCTGGCCGCCTCCCTGATCGCGGGCCGGCTCAGCGCCAAGATCCAGCCCCGGTACATGATCGGGGTCGGCCTGCTGCTGGTCGGTGCCGCGCTGCTGCTGATGGGCGGGATCACCGAGTCCAGCGGCTGGGAGCACTTCATCCCCGGTCTGGTGCTGGGCGGTATCGGCGCCGGTCTGGTGAACCCCCCGCTGGCCTCCACGGCCGTGGGCGTCGTGGACTTCTCCCGCGCCGGCATGGCCTCGGGCGTGAACGGCACGTTCCGTCAGCTCGGCGTGAGCGCCGGTGTGGCGGTGCTCGGCTCCACCTTCGCCGGCGTCATCAGCGAGCGGTTCCGCGACGGACTGCGCGGGGTGCCGGAACTGGCCGGGCGCGGCGAGCAGCTGGCCGCGCTGACCCGCGGCGGCGAGACGGAGCAGGCGGTGCGGCTGGTGCCCGGGGCTTACGGGGAGAAGGTGCAGCAGATCGCCACGACCGGTTTCGTGGACGGGCTGAACACGCTGCTCGCGGTGTCGGCGGGGCTGGCGCTGCTGGGCGGTGTGCTGGCGCTGGTGCTGATCCGGCCCGCCGACTTCCAGGCGGCGCAGGCGCCGAAGCCGGAGGCCAAGGACGCTCCCGGGCAGTCGCCGGTGGCCGCCGAGAGCTGAGTCCTTCACGCACGGAGCGGGCCCGTCGGCTGCCGACGGGCCCGCTCGTCGTCGTCCCCGGCCCCGGTCAGGCCCCGCTCATCGAGGCGACGGCCTGGCCGGCGGCCGGTTCCCCGAAGGACTGCCGGCAGTGCAGCAGCAGTTCGCGCAGGGCGGGGCTCTTGGTGGGCGCGGAGATCAGGGCGAGCACCGCCGGTACGTCGGCGTCGGTGATGGGGACGGTCGTGAGCCCCTCCTGATGGGCGGTCATGGACTCCGAGAGCACCGCCACGCCGAGTCCCCGCTCGGCCAGGTTCATCACCGCGCCGGGGGCGCTGGCCTGGAGTGCGATCGTGGGGGTCAGACCGAGCGCGGCGGACGCCTGGTCCAGCGTGGCCCGGATACCGGTTCCCGCGGGCAGGCAGACGATGGGGTAGGCGCTCAGCTCGGCGAGGGTGACCCCGCCGCTTTCGGCCAGCGGGTGGCCGTGCGGCACGGCGGCGACGATGGGCTCGCTGACCACCTGCCAGCCGTCCAGGTCCTCCGGCGCACGGTGGGCGGCGCCGATCAGCGCCAGGTCGACGCTGCCCTCGCGGACGTACTCGACCAGCTTGGCGGAATCGTCCTCGACCAGGCTGATCTCGACTCCGGGGTGGGCGAGGTGGAAGCCCGACAGGGCGTCGAACAGCGGCTGGACGGTGCAGGCGGTGACCATGCCGACGACCAGCTTGCCGCGGACCAGACCGTTCATCTCGTCCACGGCCTGCCGCAGCGAGTCCATGGAGGACAGCACGGACTTGGCGTGGGCGAGCACCACCTCGCCGACGGCGGTGAGCTGCACGCTGCGCCCGGAGCGGTCGATCAGGGTGGCCCCCAGGTCGTTCTCGAGCTGGCGGATCTGCGCGCTGATACCGGGTTGGCTGATATGCACCAGCTCCGCGGCCCTGGTGAAATTGGCTTCCTGTGCCACGGCGATGAAGTACCTGAGCTGCCTGATCTCCATAACCCTGAATTATAACGACGATCCGGATGATTGATTGGACTTGTTCTCGGCCAATGACGGAAAATTGCCACGTTGGTACCCGGACCGCAGGAAAGGATGATTGTGTCCGAGAACGAGAAGGCCCTGAAGCCGGAAGACCTCACCCGCCTCTTCGTGGAGCGCGCCAACGCCGGTGACGCCGCCGGCCTCGCCGCGCTGTACGACGAGGAGGCCGTGATGGCCTACCCGCCCGGCAGCACCACGGTGGGCCGCGAGGCGATCCGCCGGCTCTGGGAGAAGGTGCTGTCCAACGGGCCGCGCTTCGAGCCCGAGGAGCCCCTGCCCACGCTGGTGTTCGGTGACATCGCGCTCACCTCGACGCCGCCGAGGGACGGTTCCGGTGCCCGCGCGCAGGTGGTCAGGCGCCAGGCGGACGGCAGCTGGCTGCGCATCATCGACCAGCCGGAGTTCCGGCCGCCGACGAGCTGACGGTCTGTCGTTTTCTGGCCATCCTCGCCTGGGCGCCGCCGGCCATGTCACGGCCGGCGCCCGGTGCGCGGCAGAGGAAATCCGGCCGGAGAACCCGTTGCCTCCTGTGAGGCGGCGGTTCCGGCCCGGCCGATTTCTCTCATCGCACGTTGACGATTCACCGGCACCGGATATGGTGCACGGCAGCAGGTCCAGAGCCAAACGGGGGAGGCTCTTCACAGTGATACGCGATACTCGACGCCGTTTTTCGGCGCGGCGGGCTCTTTTCCGGACCCGCCCCTTCCAGCCCGGCCCACTCGGTGAACGCCGCCCATTCGGCGCGGCGGCGCACCGGCGGCCGGGCTCTCGTGTATCCCCCGTCTGTAGTTCCGACCGGGCATTCGCGCGCGGCCGCTGACCGCCCGCGAAAACACCGTCGTCGGCTTCTCCCGTCACCGTCCGGGTGTCGCGTACCGGCGACAGGTGTGCAGGCACGCGCGTCAATCTCACATCTTTATGCCCCCCGTACGGACATATGAACAGGAGATTGAGAATGGCTGTGACCGAGACCAGAAGCATTCATCTCGCCGCGCCGTCGATCTGCGAGTCGGCGGAGATGTGGCACGCGCAGGCGGACAGTCTGCCGGTGACCCGGGCTCCCATCGAGACCCTGTCCACCGACGACTCCCCCCGCATCTCGGGCGAGAACGAGGAGCACGTGCGGCACCTGGCCCAGTGCGTCTCGCCGCTGCCGCCGATCATCGTGCACCGCGCGACCCTGCGCGTGATCGACGGCGTCCACCGGCTGCGGGCCGCCCGGCTCAACGGGCAGAGCCACATCGACGTGCAGTACTTCGACGGCACGGCCAAGGACGCGTTCCTGCTGGCCGTCGAACGCAACGCGCATCACGGACTGCCGCTGACGCGCGCCGACCGCAACGCGGCGGCGCTGCGCATCATCCGCTCCCACCCGGACTGGTCGGACCGGATGATCGCGGCCGCGACCGGGCTGTCACCCAAGACGGTGGGCTCGATCCGGCGTCGTTCGGGTGACGCAATTCCTCAGTTGAACGCCCGGATCGGCCGGGACGGCCGGTCGCGCCCGGTCGACAACTCCGAGCGGCGGCGGCTGGCCGGCGAGTACGCCCGCGCCCATCCGCAGGCCACGCTGCGGGAGATCGCCAGGGAGAGCGGACTGTCCCTGGCGACCGCCCGGGACGTGCGCGAACGGGTGCAGAAGGGGGCCAGCCCCACGCTGGGCGGCCGCCCCTCCGGTGCCCCGCTGCCGCGGCCGGCCGCCGCCCCGCCGGTGTCGCGCGTCCCGCAGCCGTCCGGTCCGGTCACCGCCTTCGCGCTGGCGGAGACGCTGTTGCTGCTCAGGCGGGACCCGTCGATACGGCTCACCGAGCACGGCCGGTTCCTGCTGCGCCTGCTGGACACCCACGCGCTGGCGAACCGGCGCTGGGAGGAACTGGTGGACCGGATACCGCCGCACTGCGCCGCCAAGGTCGCGGCCGCGGCCCGCGAATGCGCGGCCTCCTGGCGGGACGCGGCACAGCAGCTGGAGGAACGGGCCCGTGCGGTCGACGGCCGCGGGGCGGTGAACACGATCGCCCGGTAATCGCGAATAAGCGGCCCTCGTCGGATCCGGCAGATTTCCCTATGCTCTCCGCATGACAATTCTGGTGACCGGAGCCACCGGCAAAACGGGCCGCCATGTGGTGCGGCAACTGCTTGCCGCAGGTGAAGAAGTACGTGTATTGATCCGCGATCCGGAAAGCGCAGCGAACGCGGAAAACGCGGACGCCCTTTCCGGAGTGGATGTCGTACGTGGCGATCTGAGCGAACCGGAAAGTCTTTACGCGGCCCTTGACGGGGTGTCATCCGTTTTCCTCTTCCCGGTTCTCGACGCCATACCGGCGTTCGCGGAGACGGCGAAACGCGCCGGAGTGCGCAAGGCCGTGCTGTTCACCGGGGCCTGGGCCGCGGGGCACACCGCCCGGGACCGTGCCTCCTGGGTCTACCCGCGCTACCGGGCGGCCGAGGCGGCGCTCGCCGAGAACGGTCCGGAGCGGTGGACGGTGCTGCGGCCGGCTCCCTTCGCCACCAACGCGCTGTGGTGGGCGCCGGGCGCGCGGGCGGACGGGGTGGTGCGGCTGCCCCATCCGGACGCCGTCTGCCCGGTGGTCCACGAGGCCGACCTCGCGGCGGCCGCCGTGGCCGCTCTGCTGGACGACGGCCACCACGGGAAGCGGTACACCGTCACCGGACCGGCCCCCGTGTCGCAGGCGGAGCAGGTCGCCGCGATCGCGCGGGCGAGCGGACGTCCACTGCGGGCCGAGCGCATCGACCCGGAGGTCTGGCGGGCCGGGGCGGAGCGCTTCCTGCGGCCCGGCATCGTCGCCGACCTGCTGAACGAGTGGTCCCAGACCGAGGCCGACCCCGCGACCGCCCTGCCGGTCACCTCGTGCGTCGAGGACCTCACCGGACGGCCCGCCCGCACCTTCGCGCACTGGGCCGCCGATCACGCCGCCGACTTCTCCTGACCCCGTCCCGCCCCGAACACGGCCACCGCCCCGAAAGGACGGTCATGGAGTACACCCAGCTCGGCCGCAGCGGTCTGCGCGTCTCCCGGCTCTGCCTCGGCACCATGAACTTCGGGGTGCACACCGAGGAGGCCGAGGCCCACCGCATCCTGGACGCCGCCCTGGACGCGGGCGTCAACTTCGTCGACACCGCCGACCTGTACGGCTGGCCCGAGCGGCCCGGCCTGACCGAGACGGTCATCGGCAACTGGCTGGCGCGGGGCGGCGGCCGCCGTGAACGCACCGTGCTGGCGACCAAGGTGTACTCCGACACCGGCGACTGGCCCAACGAGGGCGGGCTGTCGGCGCTGCACATCCGCCGGGCGGTCGAGGCCAGCCTGCGGCGGCTGCGGACCGACCACATCGACCTCTACCAGATGCACCACATCGACCGCTCCACGCCGTGGGACGAGATCTGGCAGGCCATGGACGTCCTGGTGACCCAGGGCAAGATCGTGTACGTCGGGTCCAGCAACTTCGCGGGCTGGCACCTGGCCGAAGCCCAGGAGTCCGCCCGCGCCCGGCACCTGCCCGGCCTCGTCAGCGAGCAGTCCCACTACAACCTGCTGGAACGCACGGTGGAGCTGGAGGTCGTCCCGGCCGCCCGGCGCTACGGCATCGGCCTGCTCCCCTGGTCCCCGCTGCACAGCGGCCTCCTCGCCGGAGTGCTGCGGGACGAGCGCCGGGGCGTGCGGCGCACGGTCGCGCGGGCCGCCGCCGCGCTCGCGGCCAGGCGCCCGCAGATCCAGGAGTACGAGGACTTCGCCGCCGAACTGGGCCAGGAGCCGGGGCACATCGCACTGGCCTGGCTGCTCGCCAACCCCGCCGTCACCGCGCCCGTGGTCGGTCCCCGCACGCTGGCGCAGTTCCACGGCGCCCTCGCGGCGCTGGAGGTGGAGCTGGAGCCGAAGGCGCTGGCCCGGCTCGACGAGATCTTCCCCGGCCACCGGCCCGCTCCCGAGGCCTACGCCTGGTGACATCCGGCCGGCGCCGCCCGGTGCCGGCCGTGCCCGGACCCGTAACCCACCGTCAGCAGCCGCTGCGAACCCCAGGGAGTGTCATGCCCCGCCGTCTGTTCACTTCGGAGTCCGTCACCGAGGGCCATCCCGACAAGATGGCCGACCGGATCAGCGACACGGTTCTCGACGCGTTGCTCGCGCGTGACCCGGGTTCGCGTGTCGCGGTGGAGACCCTGATCACCACCGGCCAGGTGCACGTGGCCGGTGAGGTCACGACGCGGGCCTGGGCCGACGTGCCCGCGCTGGTCCGCGAGGCCGTCCTCGACATCGGCTACGACGCGTCGGCCAAGGGCTTCGACGGCGCGTCGTGCGGGGTCTCCGTGTCCATCGGCGCCCAGTCCCCCGACATCGCGCGCGGTGTCGACACCGGCGGCGCCGGCACCGAGGACCCGCTGGCCGCCCAGGGCGCCGGGGACCAGGGACTGATGTTCGGGTACGCGACCGACGAGACGCCGGAGTTGATGCCGCTGCCGATCAGGCTCGCGCACCGTCTGGCGCAGCGGCTGACCGAGGTGCGCCGCTCCGGGAACATGCCGTACCTCAGGCCCGACGGGAAGACGCAGGTCACCGTCGAGTACGACGGTGACCGGGCGGTCCGCCTGGACACGGTCGTCGTCTCCGCGCAGCACGCGGCGGACGTCTCCCTGGAGGACCTGCTGGTGCCCGAGATCCGCCGGAACGTGGTGGAGGCGGAGCTCGCGCGGCTGGCCGGGGAGGGGATCGAACTCGACACCGAGGGCTGCCGGCTGCTGGTCAATCCCACCGGCCGCTTCCACATCGGCGGCCCGATGGGCGATGCGGGCCTGACCGGCCGGAAGATCATCATCGACACCTACGGGGGCATGGCCCGTCACGGCGGCGGCGCCTTCTCGGGAAAGGACCCCTCCAAGGTGGACCGTTCGGCCGCGTACGCGATGCGCTGGGTGGCCAAGAACGTGGTGGCGGCCGGTCTGGCGTCGCGCTGCGAGGTGCAGGTGGCGTACGCCATCGGGCGGGCGGAGCCGGTGGGCCTGTTCATCGAGACCTTCGGTACCCACCGGGTCGGCGTGGACGTGATCGGCAAGGCCGTCGACGAGGTCTTCGACCTCCGCCCGGCCGCCATCATCCGCGACCTGGACCTGCTCCGCCCGATCTACGCCGCGACCGCGGCCTACGGCCACTTCGGCCGCGAGCTGCCGGACTTCACGTGGGAGCGCACGGACCGGGCGGACGCCCTCCGCGCGGTGGCGGGGCTGTAGGCGGGCTCGGACGACCGCGCCCCGCCCGGCAGTCGGGCGGGGCGCTTCGGCATGCCGGGTCTCAGGCGGGCAGCGAGCGGGCCAGCTCGGTCAGGGACGCCTTGACGCGGTCGTGCAGTCCGCCGCCGAAGGTGACGCGGGCGGCGCCGAGCCGGCCCAGTTCCGCCGGGGACGGGCCGCCCGGGAGGTACAGGGCGTTGAGCGGCGCCGGTACGGCACCGGACAGTTCGGGCAGCAGCCCGGCCGGGGCCAGGATGGGGTACACCACGTCGGCTCCCGCCTCGGTGTAGAGGCGGCCGCGCACGATCGCCTCCTCCGCGTCGTCCGCGCCGTACAGGAAGCTGTCCACACGGGCGTTGAGCACCAGCCGGCCCCGGGCGGCCGCCGTGACCTCGGCCAGCCAGTCGGCGTGCGCGTGGGCGTCCTTGAGCTTGCCGGAGGCGTGGTCGGTGTCCTCCAGGTTGCAGCCGACGGCACCTGCGGCGAGCAGCCGCTCCACGATCTCCGCGGGCGGCAGTCCGTAGCCGTCCTCGATGTCGGCGGTCACGGGGACGCCGACCGCGCGGACGATCCGGCCGAGCGCGGCGAACACCTCGTCGGCGGGGGCGGTTCCGCCGTCGGAGTGGCCGAGCACGGCGGCGACCGCGGCGCTGGAGGTGGCCAGCACCCGGTGTCCGGCGTCGGCGAAGACGCGGGCGCTCTCCGCGTCCCAGATGTTGGGGATCACCAGCGGATCGGCAGGGTCGGGCCGCTGGTGCAGCGCGCGGAAGTCCTCGGTCCGGGTACGGCTGGGCACAGGTCGTCTCCTGAAGTTCGGTCGGAACGCACGAGCCGCCGTCAGCGTAGGCAACGCGGGCCGTGTACGTCCCGTCGCCGCCTCAGCGTTTCAGCGCACGGTCCACCAGCGCGCCCGCCGCCCCCGTGTAGTGGGCGGGGTCCAGCAGCGCGGCCCGCTCCGGCCCGTCCAGGACACCCGCCAACTCCGGCAGCTGCGACAGGACTTCGGCGAGCGGAACCTCCTCGGCCGCCGCATGTGCCGACGCCGCGGCCAGCAGGTGCCGGGCCTTCGCCTTGCCGAGGCGGGGGGCGAGGACGGCGGCGAGGCGCTCGGAGACGATCTGGCCCCCGGTCAGGCCGAGGTTGGCGCGCATCCGGCCGGCGTGCACGGTCAGGCCGCGGCTCAGCTCCAGAGCGGTGTGCGCGGCGCCTCCGGTCAGGCGCAGGGCCTCGCGCAGCAGCGTCCATTCGGCGTGCCAGCCCCCGGCGGAGCGTTCGTCCTCGGTGGTGAGGCACTGGGTGAGCCCGGCCGAGAGCACCGGGACCTGGAGGGCGGCGGAGCGGATCAGGGTGGCGAGGACCGGGTTGCGTTTGTGCGGCATGGCGGAGGAGGCGCCCCGGCCGGCCGGGCCGGGTTCGGCCACCTCCCCCACCTCGGTGCGGGTCATGACCTGCACGTCGACCGCGATCTTGCCGAGCGCGGCCGCCGTGTGGGCGAGCGCGGCGCCGAGGTCGGCGACCGGGGTGCGCAGCGCGTGCCAGGGCAGCACCGGGCGGGCGAGGCCGGTCTCCTCGGCGTAGGCCGTGGTCAGGGCGTCGAGGTAGCCGCCCGGATCGCCGGCGCCGGTGGCTCCGTCGAGGCGCGCGTACTCCAGGTATCCGGCGAGGGTGCCTGCCGCGCCGCCGAGCGCCACCGGCAGCCCGTGGTCCAGGACTCGGCCGAGCCGGTCGGCGCAGTCCAGGACCAGGGACCGCCAGCCCGCGGCCTTCAGTCCGAAGGTGGTGGGCACCGCGTGCAGGGCGAGGGTGCGCCCGGCCATGACGGTGTCCCGGTGCGTCCCGGCCAGGCGGGCCAGTTCCCCGGCGGTGGCGCGCAGGTCGGCGACGGTGAGGCGCAGGGCGCGGGCGGCCACCAGCATGGTGCCGGTGTCCAGGATGTCCTGGCTGGTGGAGCCCCGGTGGACGTACTCGGCGGCGGCCGGGTCGGCGGCGGCCACCACGGCGGTGAAGGCGCGCACCAGGCCGACCACCGGGTTGGCGGTCTCGCGGGCGGCGAGGGCGAGGGCGCGCGCGTCCAGCCGGGCCGCGTCGGCGGCCTCGGTGATGACGGCGGCGACCGGGGCGGGCACCGCTCCGAGCCGCGCCTGGGCGCGGGCGAGCGCGGCCTCGGCGTCGAGCATGGCCTGCAGCCAGGCGGTGTCCCCGGTCGCCTCCTCCACGGGCACCCCGGCCCGTACCGGGGACAACAGGCCGGCATCGAGGACGGGTTCGGCGGTCATGCGGTCACCTCGGCGGGTCCGGTGGCGGGGATCGGTTCGGTCGCGGGGCAGGGCGGCAGGGACAGGACGGCGTGTGCGACGGCGTCGGAGTCCTCCAGCGTCACCGAGCCCACGCCGGGCCGGATGCCCGCGGCGGTGACCCAGTGCACGGACTCGGTGGGGACGCCGTAGGCGAAGCGCCGGGGGTGGGCGCGTCCGGCGGCGTCGACGAGCCGGTAGGGACGCTGCGTCACGTCGAGCCCGCCGGTCTCGTACGCCTCGCCGTGGGCGGCGGGTATCCGGTGCGGGCGGCACTGGCCGGTGCTCAGAAGGTGCCGCAGCAGCGGGTCGGCGGTGCGCTGCAGGTCGGGTTCGGGCAGCCGGGCCTCGATGAGCGCGCGGAACGGCGGGGCGGTGTCCGCTCCGCCGGGGGTGCGGGCGAGGAAGGCGGGGAGGCCGGGCGCGGTGTCGACGCGCAGGCCGGGCGGCAGGATCTGCACGATGTCGGCCTCGACGAGGGCGGCGAGCTCCTCGATGCGGGAGGCGGGCGGGCCGATGGAGAGGAAGGCGTTGAGCGGGGTGTACCAGCCGTGCAGTTCGTCGCGGTAGGAGAGGCCGTCGATGCCGTCGTGGTCGACCACGAGACGGATCTCGTTGCGCAGGTCGCGCAGCACGTCGAGGGCGGCCTTCAGGGGGCCGGTGACGTTCCCCACGCGGGCGTCGGCCACGTCCTGGCGGAGGTGGTCCAGCAGCCAGGCGCGGTGGTCGGCCGCCGTGGTGAACTCCCGGTCGCCGTACGGGCGGGCGACGCGCTCCCAGTCCCAGCGGTCGGCCGCGCCGATGCCGGACGCGTGGAGGAAGGCGTCCTCCTGGCTGTCGGGCACGTGCGGATAGGCGTCGGCGAACGCGGTGGCGTCCTGCCCGCGCGCGGTCAGCAGGGCCGCGTAGTAGACGCCCTGGACCTCCCGGGAGATCAGGGGCCACAGGTCGGTGCCAAAGCCCGGCCGTTCGCCGCGCCGGGCGCGCGTCCGCAGTGCCTCGACCCGTTCCCGGTCGAGCAGCCGCGGCTCGTGGCGGCCGTGGGCGCCCTTCTGGTTCTCGCCCCGCGCGTGGTACGGCACCCCGCGCCGGGACCCCGCGTACATGCGGGGTTCCCGCCCGGAGGGTACGTAGACGAGCCGGTCGCCGGTGCGGGTGAAGGAGCCGCCCCGGCCGAGGGTGAGCAGGGCGAGGTGGTCGAAGAAGTTGAGGCCGAGGCCGCGCAGCAGGACGGGCTGTCCCGGGGCGATGCCGGTCAGGTCGTGGTCGGCCGGGTTGGCGGGTGGCAGATAGGTCAGCCCGTGCGTGGCGGCGAAGTCCGCCAGGCCGCGGGTGCCGGGGTCGGGGCGGGCGGGGAGGTGGCCGAGGGCGAGTACGACGGCGTCGAGTCCGGTCAGTGCGGTGCCGTCGGAGAGGAGCACGCTCTGCGGGCCGTCCGCCGCGGGACCGGCGTCGTCCAGGGCGATGGCACGCGCGGTGTGCACCCGGACGGTGATGTGCGCGGGGGCGGTGGCGAGCAGGCGCCGGAAGACCCAGCGCAGGTAGTGGCCGTAGAAGGCGCGGGTGGGATAGGAGTCCGGGCCGAGCGCGCGGGCCTCGGCGGCGACGGGCCCGTCCGGGCCGCCGGGCGGTGCCCCGGTGCCGGCGAGGCGGCGGGCCCACTCGTACAGGCTGGGGCCGTCCTCGACCGGGCCGACGATGGTGACGCTCGTGTCGGTGAACAGGGTGACCTGCGAGGCCACCGTGTTCATGAGCAGGTGCGGGGACTGCGCCGTGCGCCAGACCCGGCCCGGTCCCGGAGGCGAGTCGTCGACGATGTGCACGGTGAGGCGGTCCCGCGAGGGCGACTTGCGCTCCTGGGCGAGCAGCCGTTCCAGGACGGACACGCCGCGGGGGCCCGCCCCGACGACACAGATCTCCGAGGGTGTGCTGGTCAAGTGGTCACTCTCCGCTGGACTGTGGAGTGGGCGTGGCCGGTCCGGGGACCGGACGGGGAGCGGGGCGGGGGACGGCGGCGGCCGGGGTGAGCCGGATGGACACCTCCGCTCCGGCGCCGACCGGCAGGGGCATCGACAGGTAGTCCGCGCCGTCGCGCACCCGGTCGAGGTAGGGGCCGGCGGGGGCGGAGCCCAGGGCGAGCACGATGGTGCCGGGGCGCATCCGCCCCTCCAGCGCGGTGAGCGCGGGCAGGGTGAGGTCGGGTCGGCAGTCGAGCAGGGCGAGGTCGACCGGGGCGCTCGCGCGGGCCAGGTCGTGCAGGCCGGCGTGGCGGACCTCGGCCCACGGGGCGAGCCCGGCCTCGGTCAGCCGGGCCTGGGCGCGGGCGGCGCGGTGTGCGTCGGGCACATGGCCGACGACGTGTCCGGTGCCGTTGGCGCGGGCTCCGGCGGCGAGTTGGTCGAGGGAGCCGTCCGCCGTGCCGTCGTACGCCACCACGCGGTCGGCGCGCAGGGAGCGGACCAGGGAGTACAGGAGGCGGCCGATTTCGGGGGTGAGCGGTTGTCCGGGGCGCCGCCGGGCACGCTCCGGGCGGACGAGGTGGAGGAACCCGTCGGCGTCGATGACGGCGCGCACTCCGGTGCGCAGGGGGCCGTCGGCGGCACCGCCCGCGCCGTCCGGGGCCGGCGGCAGGGCCAGTCCGGCTCCGCCGACGAGGAGTTCGCCGTCCGCCGCGATCTCGGCACGGACGTGGGACAGCGGTCTGCCCACCGTGCCGGACCTGCGGGCGGCCGGGGTGTTCCAGGCGACGGCGCCGGTGGTCTCCGCCAGCCCGTATCCGGCGTACACCGGCAGTCCGAGGCCCTCGCACTCGCGGAGCAGCCGGTGCGGCACCTCCGTGCCGCACCACAGCACCGGGACGCCGGGGGTGCCGAACAGGGCGGCCGGGACGGGTCTGCCCTCGCGGCGCGCGGTGCGGGCCGCGCCGATCAGCGCCACCGCGCCGGGCGGGGTGACGGCGAGCGCGGTGGGCCGGACGGCGGCGGTCCAGCCGGGCAGGGCGGCGCCGGGAAGGCCGGCCGGGGGCAGCAGCAGGCAGCCCGCGTCGGCGAGGGTCAGCGCGGTGGCGGCCACCTGGTGGGCCAGGTCGGCCAGCGGGAGGGTGACGGCGCAGCGGGCGAAGGCTCCGGCGGGCAACTCGGCCCGCAGCGCGTCGAGACGCGCGGCGACGGCGTGCGCGCGGATGCCCACCCGGGTGCCGGGCGGACCCGAGGCGGGGAGGAGCTTGCAGATCCAGTCCCGGTCGTCGTCGGGGAGGCGGTAGGCGCCGCCGGCGCGGGCGGTGAGCCGGGCGAGGTCGACCGGGACGACCGGGCAGCCGGCGGGGAGCACGGGGTGGTCCGCCCAGGAGGCCAGCAGGGCCAGCCCGCGGCTGTCGGCGAGCACGGCGGACACGTCCGCGAGCAGGGCGGCGGCGGTGCGCGCGGAGGCGCCGGGGGGTACGGGGCAGGCGGTCATCCGCAGGGCCAGCAGGGCGAGTTCGGCGACGACGGCTTCGGCGGAGTCGCCGCACAGGACACCTACGCTCGGGGTTTCTCCCCCGGCGACACGCGCCGCCAGCCGGTCCCCCAGGGCGCGGGCGGCGCGGGTGACGGCGCGGTAGGAGTGGACGGCCGTGGTGCCGTCCCCGGCCGTCACCTCCACCAGCGGCCGGTCGCCGTCCTCGGCGTGCCGGCGCAGGACGGTCTCAACGGCCCTCACGCTCGGATTCCTCCCGTCGGGCGCGCCGCCGGGCGCGGTGGTGGCGTAGGCCGCTTCAGGCGGTGGTGCGCTCGGGGCTGTGCCGGTTCCAGCCGACGTCGTCGGACCGGGACACCCGCACACCGGTGTTCACGCCGTACATGACTCCGCCGTACATGACTCCCCCTCTTCGGTAAATGAATCGGAAATCAGGGTTCGAAAAATCTTCGGACTCCGGCGGGGTTCACGGTTCGATCCTCCGGCGGAACAACCGTCACCCGTCGGCGAACGAAGACAAAAGACCTAACATGCTTCGGGTCGGCGCAGTGCCGTGAAACGAAGGATTGAAATGGAAACAGCTCAGCGTAAAACGGGCACGGAAATGACCGGGACCCCCTTGGGGGAACAGGCGGCAGGACCGCTCCAGGAGGCGATAGCCGCCTGCTCCGCCGGCCTCGCCGAGGACGTCCCGGACTACCGCACGACCATGCGCAACGTCGCCGAGGCACTGAGCGGCCTCTCCCGCGCGGTCGCCGAACAGGCCGACTGGGCGCCCCCGGACCGCCAGGGCGCGGCGGGGCCCCGTCCGGACGCCGGACGAAACGGCGGCGCGAACTCCGCTTTCCGGTACCTGAACGGCCTTCCGGACATCAACCGGGCCATCCAGAATGAACTGGCGGGGGCCCGCGAGGAGATCCTCACCGCCCAGCCGGACGGCTCGCGCCCGCACGCCGTGCTGCGGGACGCGCTCGACTCGGTGCGCCGTCAGCTCGCCGCCGGCGTGGCCATGCGGACGCTCTACCAGCACAGCACGCGGTTCGACGAGCCGACGAAGCACTACGTGAAGGCGGTGACCGGGTTCGGTGTCCAGGTACGCACGCTGCCGGAGTTCTTCGAGCGGCTCATCATCATCGACCGGGCGGCCGCGTTCATCCCGGGCAGCCGGGACCGCCGGACCGCGGTGCTGGTCCGGGAGCCCGCGGTGGTCGGTTTCCTCACCGATGTGTTCACCCGGCAGTGGGACCGCGCCGAACCGTTTCCCTTCGTCCCGGTGCGCGCCGCGGAGGCCGCCGGAGAAGTGATCCCGGACATGCGGGAATGCATCCGGAAACTGCTGATCGAAGGCCGCTCGGACAAAGAGATCGCACGCCGGCTCGGATTGAGCCTGCGTTCGCTGCAAAGCCATGTGGCGCGCCTGAAAGAGGATTACGGAGCGCAGCACCGGCTCCAGCTCGGATATCTCATGGCATTGAGCGATCATTTCCCGGCCGAGCCGGATTCCGGTATTCCCGAAAGCCCCCGAGCGACCCCAGGAGCGACGCGCCCATGACCCGTCACGCGCTGGCCGCGAACGAGAACCCCTACCCGCCGCTGCCCTCGGTGCGCGCCGCGCTGTCGGCGGCGGGCTACGGCCTCAACCGCTACCCCGACCGCGCGGTCACCGCACTGGGCGAGGCGCTCGCCGCCCGCCACGGGGTGCCGCGTTCGCACATCGTGACCGGGGCGGGATCGGTGGGCGTCACCCTTCACCTGCTGCACGCCCTGCTGCGCGAGGGCGACGAAGTGGTGTACGCCTGGCCGTCGTTCGAGGCGTATCCGCATCTCACCGGGATCTGCCGGGGCACCTCGGTGCGGGTGCCGCTGCGCGAGGAGCGGCACGATCTGGCGGCGATGGCCGACGCGATCACCCCGCGCACCGCGCTGGTCATCGTGTGCAGCCCCAACAACCCCACCGGCACCGCCGTCACCCGCGCCGAGCTGGAAGCCTTCCTGGACCGCGTACCGCCGGGCGTGCTGGTGCTGCTGGACGAGGCGTACCGGGAGTTCGTGCGCGACCCCGAGGTACCGGACGGCATCGACCTGTACCGCTCCCGGCCGGGCCTGGTGGTGCTGCGGACCTTCTCCAAGGCGTACGGCCTGGCCGCGCTGCGCGTGGGGTACGCCGTGGCGCACGAGGAGGTGGCCGACCGCATCCGGCACGCCGTCGTCCCGTTCGGGGTGAACGCGCTCGGCCAGGCCGCCGCGCTGGCCTCCCTGGCGGCCGAGGACGAGCTGCTGGAGCGGGTGGAGGCCGTGGTGAAGGAACGCGACCGCCTGGCGACCGCGTTGGGGCCCGACGTGCCCGTGACCGCGTCCGAGGCCAACTTCCTCTGGCTGCCGCTCGGTGAGCGCACCACCGCGTTCGCCCAGGCGTGCGCCGGGGCCGGGATCGCCGTACGGGCCTTCCCCGGCGAGGGGGTCCGCGTCACGGTCGGCACGCCCGAGGCGAACGACGCGGTCCTCAGGGTCGCGGCGGCGTTCCCGGCCCGGTGAGCGCGCGGGTCAGTCCGGTACGGGCTCCGGCTCCCGTGCCCCGGCGGGGCGCCGGGCTCCCGCCCAGCGCACGGCGGGTTCCATGGCGAGGCCCGCCCCGAGAAACAGCGCGCCCACGACCAGCCAGCCGCCGGTGCCCCAGGACAGGATGAGCGTGGTCAGCAGCAGCGGGCCGATGAGCCGCGCCACGGCGGTCCCGGCGCCGTAGAAGCCCTGGTACTGGCCCTGTTTGTCGGCCGGGGCGAGGGCGAAGCCGATCTCCCAGGAACCGGAGCCGAGCAGCATCTCCCCGAAGACCTGCACACAGGCGGCGGCCAGCAGCACGAGCACCGGCAGCCAGGCCGAGGTGCCGGCCGCCGACACCGCGAAGCATCCGCAGGCCAGCAGCAGCACGATCCCCGCGTGCCGTACGGCGCGGGCGGCGGAGCGCAGGCCGGTGACGCGGGCGGCCATCCGCACCTGGAACAGCACCACGGCGAGGGTGTTGAGCACGAGCAGCGCGGACACCGTCCAGCCCGGCGCGTGGGTCCGCCGCACGATCCACAGCGGCAGCACGACGCTGAGCAGCGGCATGTACAGCAGCATGATCATGTTGAGCAGGGAGACCAGGGCGTAGGGCCGGTCCCGCAGGACGGTGAGGGAGCGTTCCGCCTGGCGGTCCGCCGAGGGGAGCTGCCGGGCAGGCGTGGGCAGCCGTCCCAGCACCCAGGCCGCCGCCACGAAGGTGACCGCGTCCATGGCCAGCGCCGTCAGGTAGGCCGCCTCGCTGTCGAGCTGGAGGGCGATGCCGCCGAGCGCCGCGCCGAGGGCGAGGCCCGCGTTGACGGTGGACTGGAGGTACGCCCGTGTCTCGGTGCGCCGGGCGGGTTCCACGAGTCCGGCCAGCAGGGCCTGCCGGGCCGCCGCGAGCCCGCACTGGCAGCAGGTGTAGAGGCAGACCGCGGCCAGGAACGCCGGGTAGGTCCGCACGAGGAGCAGGGAGGCGATGGCGGCGCCGGTCGCCAGCGACATGAGGACGGCGATGCCGCGCGGTCCGCGCCGGTCGGCGAGGTGGCCGAGGGGCACGCCGACGACGGCGCCGAGCGCCCAGCCCGCGGTGAGCGCGGCCCCGATCTGGGTCGGCGACAGCCCGATGACCCGGCTGAAGTACAGCACTGAACACACGTAATAGGCGCCGTCGCCCACGGAGTTGGTCAGTTGCGCCAGGGCCAGCGTCCGTGGCGGACCGGGTGGGGGGACGATCCTGCTGACGTGCATGCGGTTCCTTTCCGGTGGCCCCGTGCCGGGCGGGGAGGTGCTGCGGGCTCGCTGTGGGGGCGCGCCCGCGACGACGTACGGAGGTGTCCCTAGGGGGTGACGGCGACGCGCAGGGTCTCGCGGACGAACTTCACGGCGTCCTCGCGTTCGGTGGGCGAGGCGGCGTCGACGAGCACGTGCCCGAGCCGCCGGCCGGAGGAGGTGAGCGGCTGGACCGTGTCCCCCACGCCCTTGCGCGGCCGCACGCGGACGACCGCCGGATGCGCCCGCACCTCGTCCGCTCCGTCGATCCGGGTGATGGTGCCGGGCTCGGCGGTCAGGAAGACCGTGGCCGCGCGGGAGACGGGCCGCCGGGGCAGGTCCGGCAGGGGCAGCCCGACCGACAGCAGCACCATGGCCTCGTACAGGTCGAAGCCGTAGGTCAGGCCGATGGCGTCCGGGAGGTAGTCGCCCGGGGTGCGGACCGCGACCTCCATCAGCACGGGACCGTCCGCGCTCATCCGGAACTCCAGGTGCACCAGGCCGGTGTCCATGCCGAGGACGCGGAGCACGTCCGAGGTCATGGCCCGCACCCGGGCGCTGTCGTCGGGGGCGAAGTCGTGGCCGCAGCGGTGGACCAGTTCGACGAAGTACGGCGGTGGCGTGGTCTCCTTGGCGGTGACGTTCTCGAAGAGGACCTCTCCCCCGCCGACCAGCGCCTCCCAGCTGTACTCGGGCCCCTCCACGGCCGTCTCCACGAGCAGCCGGCCCTCGCCGTCCCGGCGGGCGACGGCCTCCTCGGCCTCGTCCGGAGTGCGGATCAGCTCGACGCCCTGACTGCCGGACAGATTAAGCGGTTTGACCACCACGGGCAGGTGCCGGAGCATCCAGTCGCGGGCCTCTCCGAGCCGGGCCACGTGCAGATACCCGGGCTGCGGGACGCCGTGCGCGCCGAACAGGGCGCGTTGCAGGGCCTTGTTGCGCGAGACGACCGCCGCGTGCAGCGACGGCCCGCGCAGTCCGTGCCGCTGCTGGGCCAGGGCCGCCGCGACGACCTGGGACTCGGCGAAGCCGATCAGGCCGTCCGGTCTCCGCTCGGCGACGGCCGCCTCGACCGCGCCGGCCCAGGACTCCTCGTGGTCGCCGGGCACCCGGTAGAAGCGTTCGGCGAGGTCCGCGGGCCGGTTGTCCCAGGTCGCCGCCGACTCCAGCGCGCGGGCCCGTACGCCCAGCCGGGCCGCGGCCTGAAGGTAGGGGCGGCCCATGGTGCCGACGCCGGCCAGCAGCAGTTCCCTCGGCGCGGTCATGACGCGGTCCTCTCGACGGGGGCCGCCGCGTCCGCGGGCGGCGGGGTGCGGAGCAGGCGGGTGACGGGGGTGACGAGCAGGGCGGCCAGGGCGAACGCGGCCGCCAGGCCCACCCAGCCGGCCGGTCCCGCGGCGATCACCACGGAGGTGACGAGTGCCGGGCCCACGATGCGCTGGCCGGTGCCGCCGAGGCTGAACACCGAGAGGTAGACGCCCTTGTGGTCCTCCGGGGCACAGTCGTAGCTCAGTTCCCAGCCGCCGGTCGCCTGCCACATCTCCCCGAACGTCAGCAGCACGCAGGCCAGGCCGAGCACGGCCGCCGCCGCCCAGGCCGAGTCGGGAGCGCCGGACACCGCGAGGGCGGAGCAGCACAGGGTCAGCGCCGCACCGCCCAGTCGCAGCGAGCGCGCCGCGCCGTCCGGGCGCTCCGCGATCCTGGCCACGGGCACTTGGAGCACGATCGACATCAGGGTGTTGACCAGTACCAGGAAGGGCAGCGCGCCGGCCGGCATCTCGGTGGCCTGCAGCGCCCAGAGCGGCAGGCCCACCGACAGGATCGTCACATGCAGGTTGAGGAATCCGTTGAGGACGGTGAGCAGGCCGTACCGCCAGTCGCGGAAGCTCCGGACCGCCCGCAGCGGGCCGACCTTGCGCTGGACGGTGTCGGCTCCGTCGATCCGGAGCCGGGTCAGCATGAGCGCCGAGAGGACGAAGGCGGCGGCGGTGCCGAGCACGATGGCCCGGTAGGGCCACACGCTGTCGGCGGTGAGCAGTGGTGCGGCGAGGAGCGCGCCGACGGAGAAACCGGCGTTGCGCACGGTGCGGATGATGGCCATGGTGCGGGTGCGGTCGGTGCCCGCGACCGTCGCCGAGGCCACCGCCTGGGTCATCGGCTGGGTCGCCGCCTCGGCGGCGGCCAGCGCGCAGGACACGAGGGTGAAGCCGACCGGGCCGTGCACGAGGCAGAGCAGCGCGAACCCGCCCGCCCGCCACGCCTGGAGGGCGATCAGGGTGCGCCGGGCGCCGAAGCGGTCCCCGGCCGCGCCGATCGGGACCGTGGTGAGGAAGCCGACGACGCCCGAGACGGCGAGCCCGGCGCCGACCTCGGCCGGGGTCAGCCCGATGGAGCGGACGAAGAACACCGCCGAGGCGGCCAGGTACAGGCCGGTGCCGACCGCGTTGACCAGCGAGATCACCGCGAAGGCACGCCCGCCCGCGGTGGCGGGCACGTAGGCCCGCCAGAAGGGGCGGCTCATCCCCGCTCCTCGCCGTCCGGCTCGGGCAGGGTGACGATGTCGATCAGGGCGGCCGCCCGTGCGGCGAGGCGGCCCGCGGCGGCCGGGCCCTCCTCGGCGGTGGCGATGACGAACCCGGCACGCTCCCACGAGCTGGTGACGGGCCGCACCACGGAGCCCGGCTCGACGGCGAGGTGCACCTGCCGCACCCCGTCGGCGGCCCGCGCCCGTTCCGCGCCCGACAGCCGCGCGACCCGGCCGGGCGGCGGGGTCAGGAAGCGCACGGCGGCGCCCCTGCGGGCGGGCAGCGCCTCCACGGGCCCGCGTCCCTCCAGCACCCTGAGCAGGAGGCTGAGGATGTCGGTGCCGTACGCCTCGTCGATCAGGACGGTGATGCCGCCGCCCGGCATCCGGCCCGCGCACTCGATCAGGTGCGGGCGTCCGTCGGGCTCGGCGAGCAGCCACTCGGAGTGCAGGACGCCGGAGCGGAAGCCGATGGACTCGGCGAGCCGGACGAGGGACCGGCGCAGTTCGGCGGCGGTGTCCTCGGGCAGCGGGGCGGGCACGGTGTGGCCGGTCTCGACGGGGTGGCGGGAGTCCTGCACGGTCTTGGCGGTGATGTTGAGGAAGCCGACGACGCCTTCGTGCACGACGGCCTCCACGCTCACCTCCGGTCCGCGCAGGCGCTGTTCGACCAGGCAGCGGGCCGGTTCGGGCCGGCGGGCGCGCAGGGTCGGTTCGTCGGCGCCGGTGGTGTGCGCCCAGGCCGCCGTCACGTCGTCGTCGGGGCCGAGGAGCTGCACGCCGAGGCTGGCCTGCCGCGCAGCTGGCTTGAGGACGGCCTCGCCGCCGTGGGCGGCGCGGAACGCGGCCACCGTCCCGGGGCCGGTGGCCGGTGCCCAGTCGGGCTGTGGTGTGCCGCTGCTGGTGAGCGCGGCCCGCAGCAGGCCCTTGTCGCGCAGCAGGTGGGCGGCCTTGACGCCCGCGCCGGGCAGCCCCCACTCCTCGGCGAGCGCGGCGGCGGCGACCACCCCGTACTCGACGACGGGCACGACCGCGCGCACCCGCGGCGGGCGGGGCACGGCACGCACCACGCGTTCGGGGTGGGCCTCGTCCTGGGTGGGCGCGGGCAGCAGCGCGGCCACGCAGGCGTGGCGGTCGGCGAGACCGGCGATGCCGCGGGCCTCGATGACGTCGGGTTCCTCCAGCACGAGCACGGAGCCGGCCGGGAGGAGGCCGTCGAGCTTGCCGAGCATGACGGGGCTGTAGCCGACGAGGACGTGGGTGACTCCGGGTGTGCCTGCGAGGTCCTCGGGGCCGGTGTCGACGGTGACGGCGGCGCGCACCTCGGTCTCCAGGGCGTCGAGCGAGGCGACGGTCGGGGCGTCGATGAGGAAGGAGACGGCGCGGTCCTCGGAGCTGCGCAGTTCGCCCAGGCGGGCACCGCGGTCCTGGTGGACGAGGACGGCGCGCAGGGCCGGCGGGTCGTCCGGAGCGCCGGGCGCGGTACGGGGCCACAGTCCGCGTTCGCCGACCCAGGCGGGCGCGACACCGAAGCCCTCGACGCTCACGTCGCGCAGGATGCCCGGGGTGTGCTCCAGGTAGACCTGCCGGGCGAACCTCGTGGGCGCCGGGTAGGCGACGGGTTCGCCGAGGGCGATCCGGATGATCTGCCGCTCCAGCGAGACGCCGGTGGCCAGTTCGTACAGCACGCACAGTCCGTCGCCCGGCGGCCGGGCGGCGACCTCCATGAGTACGGGCCGCCCGTCGTCCCCGATCCGCCATTCGGCGTGGGCTACGCCGTCGCGGAAGCCGAGGGTGTCCAGGACGCCGGCGTTGGCGGCGAGCAGGGCGTCCTCGTGGCCGGGGCGGTCGCCGGGGACGGTGTGGGACAGCTCCACGAAGGTGGCGGCGTGGCTGTCGGTGGTGTCCTTGCGGGTGACTGAGGCGAAGACGATCCGGCCGTCCTGGACGAGGGACTCGACGGAGAACTCCTGCCCGGTGACCTTCTCCTCGACGAGCACGGTCTCGTGCGCGGCGTGCGTCCGCAGCAGCTCGCGTAGCCGCGCGGCTCCGGCGACGCTCTCGACGCCGGAACTGGAGTGCCGTCCGGCGGGCTTGAACACGACCGGGTAGGACAGGGCGCCCGTGTCGACCAGGTCGCGTTCGCCGGGCGGTACGACCAGGGCGGGCGGGCTGAACGCGGGCAGGTACCAGCGCTGGAGGTACTTGCTGCGGCAGGCCCGGCTGGCGCGCAGGCCGGGGCCCGGCACACCGAGGGCGTCGGCGAGCAGCCCAACGGGTTCGACCTGGGTCTCGCCGACGGCGCAGGCGCCGACGATGTCGTACTCCTCGCGCCAGCGCAGGGCGGCGGCCACCGCGCCGGGGAGGAAGGAGTTGTCGCGGCCCGGGTCGCCGTCGACGAAGGCGAAGTCGTGGATGGCGGCGGCCGGATGGGCGGGGTCGCCCGCCTGCGCGAGTGCCTCGTCGCGGGCTCCGGCGGGGGTGATGAGGAGGATCTTCAGGCCGCGCCGGGTGAGTTCGTCCAGGTAGGCCGGTGAGCGGCACACCACCAGGAACGATCCCGCCAGTACGAAGGCGGCCGGGCGCTGTCTGTTCGGCTGCGGGTCGTCCATCTCCGGTTCCCCCCGAATGTCGGTCCGATGTGAATGCTCCGCGTGCCGCGCGGCCGGGCCGCTCCCCCCGTCCGGGAGGCGGCCCGGTCGCGCGCGGGCGTGCTCAGTCGAAGCGGAGGCTGCCCGTGCGGGTCCTCTTCAGTTCGAAGAAGTCCGGGTAGTTGGCCAGGGCGCGGGCTCCGTCGAAGATCCGGGCGGCCTCCTCGCCGCGCGGGATGGAGTTGAGCACCGGCCCGAAGAAGGCGACGCCGTCGATGTGGATGGTGGGCGTGCCCACGTCCTCGCCGACCGGGTCCATGCCCTCGTGGTGGCTCTTGCGCAGTTCCTCGTCGTAGGCGTCGCTGTCGGCGGCGGCCAGCAGCGAGTCGGGCAGCCCGCGTGCGGCGAGGGCGGCGGCGGCGACCGCGAGGTAGTCCTTGTCGCCGCCGTTGTGGATGCGGGTGCCCAGTTCCTCGTACAGGCCCGGCAGCACGTCGTCGCCGTGGTGGTGCGCGGCCGCGGTGACGATCCGGATCAGGGCGAGGGAGTTGTCGACCAGTTCGCGGTACCAGTCGGGCAGTTCGCGTCCCTCGTTGAGGACGTACAGGCTCATCACCCGGAACTTCAGGTCCAGTCGGCGGTGCTGCTGGACCTCGAGAATCCAGCGGGAGGTGATCCAGGCGAAGGGGCATGCCGGGTCGAAGTAGAAGTCGACCTTGGCGGTGTCCGTACCGGCGCCGGAGGCCGGCGCGGTGGCGGGCGTGTCTGCGGTCATGCGGTGGGCTCCTCGTGGACGGCGATGAGCGCGCCGTCGCGGTCACGGACGTAGGCGGTCAGCTCGGCGTACTGCTCGCGCAGTTGCCGCTTGAGGACCTTACCGGTGACCCCCACGGGCAGACCGGTCTCTTCCGGGACGATCTCCAGCAGGCCGAGCAGCGGGTGGCCGGCGGCCCGGAGCGCCTCGTTGGCCTGCCGGAGCAGCTTCTCCGGCTCGGGGTCGGCGACGGTCTGCGGCACGGTGACGACGGCGACCGGTACCGTCCGCCCGTCCCGGCGTCCGGCGACCACGGCGACGTCGCCGGTGTCGGGGACGTCGTTGAGGATGACCTCCTCCATGAACACCGAGTAGCCGGTGCCCTGTTCGGTCTCGATGGCGTCGGCGGCGCGGTCCACGAGGAAGAAGTCGCCCTCGCTGTCGCGGTAGGCCATGTCGCCGGGCAGCCAGTAGCCGGACAGCTTGAAACGGTAGGTGAGGTCGGAGTCGCCCCAGTAACCGGGCGTGATGGCGGGCCCCTTGGCGGCGAGGAAGCCGACCTCGCCGTCGTCGGCGTGGCTGCCGTCCTTGCGCAGGACGCTGACCTCGGCGACGCCGACCGGCTTGCCCGCGCAGCGGTCGTTGCGCTCGCTGTCCAGGGTGCGGGCCTTCAGCAGGACGCCCCAGCCGAGTTCGGTGGTGCCGAGCCGGTCCAGGAACGCGGCGGGCTCCAGGCCGGGGCCGCGCATGGAGAGCACCTTGGTGATGTGGGCCTGGTGCACGGCGTCGCCGATGGAGACCCACGCCCGCACCGAGTCCAGCGCGCCGGACTCGGGCTCGGTGTTGGCGAGTTCGGCGTAGGCGTGCGCGAAGGACATCACCGAGGTCGGCTTGTAGGTGCCGACGGCGGCGGCGAGCGCGGGCCCGCTGCGGTCGCTGAGCGCCACGATCGGGGTGCCGCCGAGGACCGCGTACACGGTGTACGCGATGCAGCCGAGGTGGGACTGCGGCAGCGCGGTCATCATCAGGGCGCCGGGGTGCTCGGTGTGGTCGACCAGGCGGAACTTGGGCCCGGAGACGATGGACTTGTGGGTGTGGATGGTCGGCTTGGGCCGGCCGGTGGTGCCGGAGGAGTGCAGGATCGCCACCGGGTCGTCGTCGTGGTGGTGCCAGTAGGCGGAGTCCGGCAGCGGCGCGGCCGGCGGGGCGGGCAGTTCCTCCACGGACGTGACGAAGCGCAGGCCGAGATCCGCGGCGGCGGGCCCGAGGCGGTCGAGGCGGGCCTGGTCGGCGTAGAGGCCGGCCGGGGCGGTCTGTTCGATCAGCGAGGTGGCGATGGCCCGCGGGGCGTTGGAGTTGATCAGCAGGGCGACCGCGCCGATCTGGGCGAGGGCGTAGAAGTGCAGGGAGTAGGCGAGGGAGTCCTCGAACCACACGGCGACCCGGTCGCGGGTGCCGACGCCCTGCGCGAGGTACCAGGCGGACCAGCTCCGGGCGAGCGCGTCGAACTCGGTGAGGCTGAACTCCTCGCGCTCCTCACCCGAGGAGACCGGTATCGGCCGGCTGGAGCGCAGGAACGGCAGGTCCGGGTGCGGGCTGGTGGCGAGCGCGGCCCGCAGCAGGTTGCCGCCGCCGACGGTGGGGTCGGCGGCGAGCGCGGACCGCTGCTCGGGGGTCAGGACGGTGGGGGCGAACGTGGTCATGGACAACCTCTCGGACTGGGGTCGGGCAGGGTGCGACGAGGTCCTCGCCGTCGTGCCGTGCGGCCGCGCGGGTGATCCCTCAGGGCTGTGCGAAGAGGCGGTCGCAGGTGTCGCGGTGGTGGGCGAGGTCGTCGCCCAGGTATGCGCGCACCTCGCCGAGGAGGGCGGCGAAGTCGGCCTCGGTGCCGTGTTCCACGGTGTCGGCGAGCCGGTGCACCGCCTCGGCCAGCGCCTTGCGGGCCGCGCCGGCCTCGGTGTTGGCGTGCTGGACGTCCCAGTAGACCTCCGGTGTTCCGGAGGAGACGCGGGCGAGCAGGGCCAGCAGGGTGGTCGCGGGCGGCGGGGCGATCGGCCGCAGGTCGGCGGCGGGCACGCCGGTCGCGGCGAGCGCGAGTCCGAAGCCGAGCACGGCGGCGTGCGTGAGCGCCTGGGAGGCGGCGGCGAGCCGGTCGTGCTCGTCCGCGTCGACGCGGACGACGGAGGCGCCCCATTCCTCGACCGTCGCCAGCAGGGCGGTGACACCGGGCCCGTCGTGGACGACCACGGCGGCCACCGGCCGCCCGGCGAAGCCGAGGGCGGGCGCGAACATCGGGTTGAGGCCCACCGCCTGGACGCCGGGGGCGTGTTCGCGTACGGCACGGGTGACGGCCTGCTTCACGGAGAGCGTGTCGGCGAGCACCGCGCCGGGCCGCAGCGCCCCGGACAGGGCGGGCAGCGCGGCGAGCGCCACCGGCTCGGGCACGGCGAGGACGACGAGGTCGGCGCGGCCCAGTGCGGCGAGCAGCGCGTTCGAGGGGGCGGTGATGTCGCCGCGCAGGTGGGCCGCTCCGGCCACCGGGGTGCCGGCCGGGTCGGCGACGCTCACCTCGGTGCCCGCCGCCAGCAGCCGCTCGGTGAACAGCCGTCCCACGGCCCCGGCCCCGCCGACGACGACGGCCCGGCGGGTCACGGCCGGCTCCCGGCCGGGGAGGGCGCGTCCGCGTCGAGCGCGGTGGCGAGCACGGCGGTGACCATCGCGCGTGACTTCACGACGGTCTCCTCGAACTCCTCCTCGGGGTCGGACAGGGCCACGATCGCCCCGCCCACGCCGAAGGCGACCCGGTCGGGGGTGGCGACGAGGGTGCGGATGACGATGTTGAGGTCGGCGGCGCCGCTGAGCGCGAACCAGCCGAGCGAGCCGGAGTAGACGCCGCGCGGCCCCTCCTCCAGCCGGTCGATGATCTCCATGGTGCGCAGCTTGGGCGCGCCGGTCATCGAGCCGCCGGGGAAGGCCGCCCGTACGCAGGTGACGGCCGTCTCCTCGGGCCGCAGGGTGCCCCGGATGGTGGAGACGAGCTGGTGGACCGGGGCGTAGGTCTCCACGTGGAAGAGGCGGGGCACGTGCACGGACCCGACCTCGGAGACGGAGTTGAGGTCGTTGCGGATCAGGTCCACGATCATCAGGTTCTCGGCGCGGTCCTTCTCCTGGCTGAGCAGGTCCTGGCGCAGTTCCTCGTCCTCGGCCGCGGTGGCGCCGCGCGGGCGGGTGCCCTTGATGGGCTTGGACTCGGTGACCCGGTCGGTGCCGACCGTGACGAAGCGTTCCGGCGAGGCGCTGAGCACGGCGACGCCCTGGAAGTCGAGCAGCGCGCCGTAGGGCACCGGGCTCAGGCGGCGCAGCCGGGCGTAGGTGGTGAGCGGGTCGATACGGACGTCCATGACGACGGAGTTGGTCAGGCAGACCTCGTACGTCTCGCCCTGCCGGATCTCCTCCAGGCTCTGCCGGACCCGGTCGAGGTAGGCGTCCTTGCCGTGGCGCAGCCTGAGGAGGCCGTCGGCGTCCGGGTCGGTCATGCCGGTGCCGGTGAAGCGGGCCGGGGTGTGGTCCTCGGTGCCGGAGGCGGGCAGGGCGCGCAGCCGGGCCTCGGTCTCCTCCAGCCAGTCCAGGGCGTCGCGGTCGTCGCCGTCGGCGGAGAGGGCGAGCAGGTAGCTGACGCCCTCGGCGTGGTCGACGGCGAGCATCCGGTCGGCGAAGAGCATGGCCGCGTCCGGGGTGGCGGACTTGTGCACGGCCTGGCCGCCGGTGTCGGCCTTCAGTTCGTAGCCGAGGTAGCCGACGTAGCCGAGGTTGAACTCGAAGGGCAGGCCGGCCGGTACGGGGACGGCGCGGGTGCGGATCTGTTCGTCGAGGTACTCGAAGAAGCCCTGTTCGACGATCTCGCCCTCGTCGTCCGCGCGGCCGGGGCTGCGTACGGTGACGCCGCCGTCCAGGACGCGGTAACTGACGTACTCGGCGAGGGGGCCGCGTCCGTCGCCGAGGAAGGAGAAGCGGGACAGGCCCTCGATGACGGCTCCGCTGTCCAGCCAGAAGCTGTGGGCGTCCCCGGCGAACAGGGCGCGGTAGGCGGCCTCGGTGTCGGGCTGGAGGCCGACGCGGCGGGTGTGCACGCTGTAGCGGGGGCGCCCGGCGCCGGTGGCGGCGTGGGCCAGGGCGAGGCGGCGGAAGTTGCGCAGCAGGTCGCGGCCGTACTCGCTGCTGATGGACTCGGGGTGGAACTGCACGCCCCAGACGGGCCGGGACACGTGCCGCACGCCCATGATCACGCCGTCCTCGGTCCAGGCGACGGCCTCGAGTTCGGCGGGCAGGTCGGTGGCGGCGAGCGAGTGGTAGCGGACCACGTCGAAGGGGCTGGGGAGCCCCGCGAAGAGGTCGGCGCCGTTGTGGTGGACGGCGGAGATCCGGCCGTGCATGGGCTCGGGCGCCAGCGCGACCGTACCGCCGAACAGGTGGGTGATGCCCTGGTGGCCGAGGCAGACGCCGAGCACCGGCAGCCCGCTGTCGAGGATCGCGCGGGCGCTGATGCCGAAGTCGCGCTCCCGGTCGGGGCGTCCGGGGCCGGGCGAGATGACGACGGCGTCGAACTCGTCCAGCCGCAGCGCGGACCAGTCGGCGCCGTTGCGCACGACGACCGGCGGCCGTCCGTTGACCTCGCCGAGCAGCTGGTAGAGGTTGTAGGTGAAGGAGTCGTAGTTGTCGATGAGCAGGGTTCTCAACGCGAACCTCCGATCACCCGGTCCTCGACGCGGCAGGTCTCCTCGATCACGAGGTCGTACAGCCTGCGCAGGAAGTCCCGGTCGATGCCGTGCCGTTCGCCGTAGCGCGCGGCGCGTTCCTGGACGATGCCGATGCGGTGCGGCTGCATCATCGGCACGTCGTGCTCGCGCTTGAAGTGGCCGATCTCCACGCACTTCTCGATCCGCGCGCGCAATTGTTCCAGGAATTGCCGGTCGATCGCGTCGAGTTCCGCCCGCAGGTCCTCGATGGTGACGCCGGTTGTCGGCCTCTCCCCCATGGCTGCCCCTCCCGCCTGTCCACGGTCCGAATGTGCCCGGCACCGGGCCTGGCCCGCCACCGGCCCGATAGCTCGGATCACCGCAGTGCACACAGTGCGGGGATCGATACGGGGGCAAGCGGGACATGTCGGCGTGGGCGCGGACGGCGGGGGGGAGGGTCAGCGGCGCAGGAAGGCAGGGGCTCCGGGTGCGGTGGCCTCGGCGAGGGTGCCGTCCTCGGCGGGGTGCTCGCGCAGCAGGTCGGCCACGACCTCGGCGCAGAGCCGGTTCCAGACGGCCAGCCGGCGCAGCATGGCGTGCTCCGCTCCGGCGAGCATGACCATCCCGGCGTGGGCCCCGGCGGTGCGGGCCCGCAGCACGAAGCTCACGGAGTCGTCCGCGCCGGTGATCCGGTCGGCGTCGCCGTGCACGACCACGACCCGCTGCCCGCGCAGGTGGACGGTGGGTTCGGAGGCGGGCAGCCAGGGCGCGAGGGCCAGCACCCCGCGAACGGCGGGATGGGCGGCCACGCGCAGGGCGGCGCGGCCGCCCATGGAGTGGCCGACCAGGACGACGGGCAGCGGCCCGTACCGCTCGCGCAGTTCGGCCAGGGCGCGCAGCGCGTCGTCGGCGGCGGCCCCGTCGTTCCAGCCGCGCTGCCGGTAGCGGACCTCGGCGAGCAGGACGTCCTCCTGCGGCAGACCGGCGGCGACGGCGCGCTGGATGGGGCGCATGCGCAGCGCGGCGAGGTGCCAGGGCCGGGTGGCGGAGACGTCGTTCGCGCGGCCGCCGTGCAGGGTGAGCACGGCGGCTCTCGGCGCCCGCGGCGCGTACCGGACGACGAGGGCGCCCTCGGGGGCCTGTATCGCCTCGCCGCCCTGCTGGTACGCGGTCTCGTCCGGACCGTCGCTGTCGACTCTCACGTGGGGCGCCTTCCCTCCGGGCTGTCGTACGGGATCGTCTCAGGGAATCCGTAGCCGTCGGGCGGGCGGCTTGGTCGGAGCAGCGTGACGGGCGGGGCGCCGGTACGTCTGAGAGGGTCGGACCGGGGCACATGTGCTCAGGCAAGGACTTTCTCACCGTTACGACAGAGGTGAATCATGACCAGCCGGACCAAGGACCTGACGCCCGAATACACCGTCCCGGGCCTCGAACGCGAGGCGGCGGGTGAGCTCATCGGTCTGCTCCGCCTGCGTCTGCACGCGCTCAACGACCTGCATCTCACGCTGAAGCACGTGCACTGGAACGTGGTCGGACCGCACTTCATCGCCGTGCACGAGATGATCGATCCGCAGGTGGACCGGGTCCGTGACATGGCCGACGACGTGGCCGAGCGGATCGCCGCCCTCGGCGGTGTCGCCCAGGGCACGCCGGGCGCGCTGGTGGCCGAGCGCACCTGGGACGACTACTCCATCGGCCGGGGCGACGCCATCGCGCACCTCGCCGCGCTCGACGTCGTGTACACCGGTGTGATCGAGGGCGTACGGGCCGCGGTCAAGGGGGCGGGCGAGATCGACCCCGCCACCGAGGACCTGCTGATCGGGCAGCTCCGGGACCTGGAGCAGTTCCAGTGGTTCGTGCGGGCGCACCTGGAGAGCTCCCGCGGCACGCTCGCCACGGGCGGCGTGCACTCCGAGAAGGAGGCGGCCGCCAAGGGCGCCGAGGTGAGCTGAGCCCGCTCCCGCCGTCCGACGCCGCGCGCCCCGCCCCGATGGGCGGCGGCGCGCGGCGTCTTCCCTGGTCAGGGCGGTGAGTCGCCCCGGTCGCGCGCGGTGCGCAGCACCTCTTCCAGGTCGCCGAGCCGGTCGAGGCCCTGGACGGCGCGCAAGGTGCGGTTGTTCGCGGCGAGCAGGTCGCGGTGGCGGTGCGTGAAGGCCCAGTAGCCGGTGGTGTACGGGCAGGCCCGCTCCCCGGTCCGGTCGCCCGGCTTGTAGGCGCAGCCACCACACAGGTCGCTCATGCGGTGGATGTAGGCCCCACCCGAGGTGTACGGCTTGGTGGTCATCCGGCCGCCGTCGGCGTACTGGGACATGCCGATGACATTGGGCAGCATCACCCAGTCGTAGCCGTCGACGAAGCAGCGGTGGAACCAGTCGGTGACCGCGCGCGGCTCCCAGCCCTGCTGCAGGGCGTGGCTGCCGAGCAGCATCAGGCGCGGGATGTGGTGGGTCCAGCCGGTGTCGCGGACCTGCGCGAGGGCGGTGGACAGGCAGCGGGCGGTGACGGCGTCGGCGTCGAGTTCGAGGAACCAGCCGGGCAGCGGCGTGTGCGCGCCGAGGGCGTTCCGGTCGCGGTACTCCTCGCCGAAGTACCAGTAGAGCTGCCAGACGTACTCGCGCCAGCCGGCCACCTGCCGGACGAACCCCTCGGTGCTGGAGATCGGCGCGTCGCCGGCGCGCCAGGCGTC
The DNA here is from genome assembly GCF_040645115.1 of Streptomyces sp. NPDC046860. Taxonomy (NCBI): domain Bacteria; kingdom Bacillati; phylum Actinomycetota; class Actinomycetes; order Kitasatosporales; family Streptomycetaceae; genus Streptomyces; species Streptomyces sp. NPDC046860. The sequence goes on from NZ_JBEYXQ010000025.1 coordinate 69,409, forward strand.
CTCGGCCGCGTGGACCACCTCGGCCGGGTCGAGGAGGCCGAGGTTGAGGGAGGAGGAGAGGAGGCTGTGGCTCATCACCGGGTCGGCGGCGAGCATGGCGTCCTCGTGCGGGCCGAACCCGGCGAGCCGGTGCCCGGTGAAGCGGCGCAGCGCGGCCAGCGCCTCGCGGCGGGTGGCGGGGAAGCGGCGCGGGCCGTCCCGGCCGACGAAGCCGATGCCGTCCTCCCGCTCCCAGCGGTCGAGGTCGGCGCGGACCTCGTCGTCGATCTCGTCCTCGCGGGGCCGGTAGGGCTTCGGCGCGTCGAGGGTGCGGGCGCCCCTGGGCGGGGGTTCGCGGTTGTCGTGGTCGTGGTTCCAGCGGCCGCCCGCGGGTTCGCCGCCGTCCATGAGGAGGTCCAGCTCGCGGCGTACCCAGTGGTAGAAGTCCTCCTGGCGCAGCCGGCGTCCCCCTCGTCCGTCGGCCCAGGCGCGGAAGGCGTCCTGCGGGAACAGGAAGCCCCTGGCGGGCAGCACGCTCACCCGGTCCAGTGAGCGGACCAGGCCGAGGGCCGCGCGCGAGGTGGGATGGTGGACAGTGACGGAGGCGTCGCCGGCCGCCTCGCGCAGACCTTCCCGGTAGGTCTCGGCGCGGACGTAGCGGACGCGGTCGCCGAGTTCGGCGGCCCGGTGGCGCATGGCGGAGAGGATCAGATGAGCCTTGGCCCGGTGGAATCGCCGGCGACGGAAGACCGAGCGCGCCTCGATCATCACCACGGGCGCGTCGCGGGCGGGTCCGTCCGGCCCGGGGGTGAGGAAGTGCGGACCCAGCTGGTCGCCGAACAGCCAGTGCCGGTCGGTCATCGCGGACACTCCTCGATCGGTGCCGGGCGCGGCGGACCGCGCAGGTGGGGGGCGTGTTCGGGTGCGGCCGGGCGCACGGCCGTCACGAAAAACACTTGCTGTTTGACAACTATGACCATGAGGCAAGAAAGTATCCGGAGTCATCGCAGGAGGGGAAGGATCTGGGATGTTCCGGTCGGCGGAGACCGCTCCGTTCGCCAAGCACCGGCCACCATCCACGGCAGCCCCGGCGGAGACGGCCGGGTTCGGTCAGGCGGTCCGCGCGTCGGACGCCTCGTCGTGCCCGAGTATCTGCTCCGACGCGACGGCGCAGAACGCGTCGAGCCCGGTGAGCAGGGCGCTGCGGTCGGCGGACGACATCCGCTCCAGCACCGAGCGCAGTGTCTCCTCGCGCCGGGCGCGCAGGTCCGTGAGGAAGGCCCGGCCCCTGCTGCTGAGGTACAGCCGCACCTCGCGCCGGTCCGTACGGCTCACCTCGCGCTCGACGAACCCCGCCGCCTGCAGCCGGTCGCACAGGCGGCTGGTGGAGGGCGGGGTGGACGCGAGGTGGTCGGCGAGGGTGCGCAGGTTGATGCCCTCCTGGTGCTCCAGGATGAGCAGCACGCGCAACTGGGACGCGGAGGCGGGCGCTGTGGAGGCACGGCCCCACAGAACTTCCAGCAGTTCCGCGGCCGTCGAGGTCACACGTGCGACTTCGACCGGTTCTGGGCGGGGGTGGAAGTTCGTCACAGTCACACTCTCGCAGGTACGGGGACGACCCACAGCCTACTAGCAGGCAAGACGGTCCGGAATATGGATGAAGACGGCACGCGGCGTCCACCACTCGGCCCATCTCGGGTCGGACGCGGCGTTCACACGGGTGAGAGATTGGCATACCTACGATCGTGAACAGATTCATGGCTGTCGAGAGGGCGCTGCGCACGGCGGCTCCCTACGCCCTGGCCGACGTCGTGCGCCAGGAGCTGGTCGAGCGCTACGCGGCGGAGGCCGTGGAGTTCCTCCTGGCCGACTACAGCCTCACCGTGCTCCAGCCGGTGACCACGCCGCCGCACGCGCTGCCGCCGGTCTCCCTGCGCAACAGCCCCGCGGGACGTGCCTTCGGCGCGCAGGAACCCGTCCAGGAGGAGCTCGCGGACGGCAGGGTCCGGGTCCAGTTGCCCGTGTCCGTGCACGGTGACCGCCTGGGAGTGCTCTCGGTGACGCTGCCCGCCACCGAGGAGAGCGGCGCGGCGCGGGCCGAGCTGGCCCAGCTCGCCCAGGTGCTCGGGCACGAGGTGCTGGTCGCCGACCGCGAGACCGACCTGTATCTGCAGGCCAGGCGGCGCGACCGGCTCACCCTCGCGGCGGAGATGCAGTGGCAGCTCCTGCCCGGCCGCTCCTGCTCCCTGCCCGAGTTCGACCTCGGCGCCCAGCTGGAGCCCGCGTACGCCATACACGGCGACAACTACGACTGGTCGTCCACCGCGGACCGGCTGACCCTGTACGTCTCCAACGGCATGGGTGAGGGTATAGACGCCGCGCTGCTCACCAACCTCGCCGTCAACGCGCTGCGCAACGCCCGCCGGGCCGGCATCCCGCTCGCCGACCAGGCGGCGCTGGCCGACCAGGCGGTCTACGCCCAGTACCGGGGGCAGCGCTACCTGTCGGTGCTGATGCTCGACTTCGACCTCGCCACCGGCCAGGCACGGGTCGTGGACGCGGGATGCCCGCAGCTGCGCCGGCTGCGCGACGGCGCGGTCGAGCGGGTCGACTTCGAGGCCCAGCTTCCGCTGGGCATGTTCGAGGAGACCGACTACGTCACCCAGGACCTCAAGGTCGAACCCGGCGACCGGCTGGTGTTCATCAGCGACGGCGTGTACGACGTCGTCTCGGCCAAGGGCGAGGCGTACGGGGACGCCGCGCTGACCCGGGCCATCCAGGCCACCCGGCTGCTGCCCGCCTCGGAGGTCCCCGGAGCGGTGCTGCGCGAGCTGGCCGGGCACCGGGGCACCCCGGCCCCGGACGACGACGCGCTGGTGGTCTGCCTGGACTGGCGCGGCCGCTGACCCGTGCCTCAACGCGCCGGTGCGGCCGCCGTGTCCACCACGGTGGCCGCGCCGGGCCCTTGAAGGGGTGTCAGTCGACGAGGCGCAGCGAGCGGCGGGACGGGGCCGCGCGCAGTTCCTCCACGGCCACCGGCGCCCCGGTGTCCGCGTCGACATAACCGACCCGGATCACCGGATCGCCGGGCGTGTCGCGGCCGGCGGCGGCGTCCAGGGCGAACAGCACCGCCACCGGGCGTGCCGCCTCGCCCTCACCGTGGACGCCGGAGTAGTGCAGGATGCGCCAGCCGTCGCTCTCCCAGTGGTCGAGCAGCGCCGACCGCACCACCGGTGCGGCGGTCTGCCAGGCCAGGGAGTTCTCCAGCAGTTCGACGCTGGCCGCCACCGGGACCTCTCCCGCCGCGTCCCCGCCGGTCAGCGGGTGGCCGAACACCCGCAGCCGGGTGCGGCGCAGCGGCAGCAGCCACCACCGGTCCAGGTCGGCCGAGAGCGCGAACAGGACCAGGGCGCCCGTGGCGAGCAGGCCGGCCGAGGCGAACGGCCGGTCCACGAGCGCGTCCCACCAGGCGCGGCGCGCCACCGCCGCCGTGAGACCGCCCGCCAGGACGAGCGCGGCGCGGGCGAAGGCACGCCAGGTGACCGGCGCGTCCTCGCTCGCGGAGCAGCCGCAGGACGCCTGGGGGGCCCGCGCCCGGCCGTAGCCGAGATAGCCGAGGAAGCCCGCCCCGAGGACCGCGGTCGCCGCCCCCGGCAGGGCGCTGCCGGGCACCGCGAACAGGGCCCCGGCCAGGAGCAGTTCGGCCCAGCCGGTGACGCGGAGCACCAGGGCGGCCCGCTCGCTGCTGCTGAGCAGGCGGGCGAGCGCGGTCTTCGGTGCCGTACGGACGACGTTCGCGCCGAACGCCTTGGCCGCGCCGGTCAGGCCGAGCAGCCCGGCGAGCAGGAGCGGGAGGAGTCCCGTGGTCAGTGACAGCATCTGCGCCTCTCCCTCTTGTCCGGTTCAGTGCCCGACGGAGATACGGACGACGTCCACGGAGTCGTCGGACGGCCGCCAGGCGCCGAGCACTTGGGCGCTCTGGCCGATGCGCAGCCGGGACAGGTCCGACGTGAGCCCGCGCCCGGCGTAGGAGGCGCCGGTGTCGGCGAGGATGTTGCCGACGACCTCGTGCTGTCCGTGGGCGAGGTGGACCCGGTTCCTGGCGATGCCCCGGATCGTGGTGTCGAGGTTGACGATGTTCACCCAGACCGCGTCGGCGGCCACCGTGCCGTCGGGCATGGGCACTCCGCGCGCGTAGAGTCCGTCGCCGACCTCGATGACCTCGGCGGTGGCGGGCCGCACCTTCCACACGCTGGTGACGTTGGTCATCTGCACCCGCGCGTGGCCGCCGTCGGAGCCGGCCACCTCCAGCACGCTGCCGGTGATGCCGGTGATCCTCCCCTCAACGAAGGAGGATCTGGCGATGGCCGGGTCGAGGGACGGCTCGGCGGCGAAGGCCGCGTCCGCGTCCAGTCCGCCGAGCGCGCTCGCCCCGACGATGGTCGCGCCGCCGAGGGCGGCGGTGGTGAGGAAGCGGCGGCGGCGCATCCCCTCGGACGGCACTCCCGCGGTGTTCCGTGCGCTCATGTCGGGCCTCCTCACTCGTAGATGTAGACGGGGAGCTTGCCGGAGCTGAGGTTGCCGATCGCCGAGAAGGCGGCCGGGGTCAGGTCGAGCACGCGGTTGGTGCGGCAGGCGCCGTTGCAGCAGGTCGCCTCGCCGCACCAGTCCTTGGTGCGGGGGCCGCAGTCGGTGATGGTGATGCACACGGTGGCGCCGGAGCACTGGTGGCGCACGTTCATCACCGAACCGCAGCCGCGCCGGGGGATGTTCTCGCCGCAGAGGTCGGGGCGGGTGATGCTGAAACAGTTCGCCGAGGCGTTGGGCCAGGCGCCGTGGCGCGCGCTGGACTGGCAGTTGCCGCAGGCGCCGCCACCGGCGCTGCCGCAGGGGCCCCATGAGTTGCCGCAGCAGAACCAACTGGTCTCACCGGCCCAGAGGCTGGTCGATCCGCAAGCCATCGTGCGTCCTCCCTGTTTGCAGGTACATGACAAACCTGAGATGGGGTGGTGCTGATGGAGCGCTCCCATGATGCGCGCGTCTACGCGGGTTGCATAGAGCACGTGCGCGGCGCCGGGTAGTGACCTTCGCGCCCGCCGAGGCCCTTGGCCGCCCACCGGACTGTGACTCCGCGGACCGGTTGCGGCACCATGGACCCATGGTGAAGCACGGTCAGACCTTCGAGGAAGCGATCCCTCCGGCGGTGGCGTACTCGCGGGCCGACGGGGAGCTGTGGGTCATCGGGCTGCGGGGACATCTCGACCCCGACGAGCTGGACTCGGTGGAGGACGCCACCGAGGACGCCCTGCTCCGCTGCGCGGGCCCGCTCGTGTTCGACCTGCGCGAAGTCGGCTTCTGCGACTCGTCCTTGCTCAACCACCTGCTGCGCACGTCCCGGCGCCGGAGCGTCGGCGTCTTCGGCGGCGACACCACCGTACGGCGGCTGCTCACCCTGACCGGCGCCGACCGCCTGCTGCCCCCGCACCCCGACCTGGAGTCGGCCCGGGCGGCGCTGTCCACGCTGCCGCGTCAGGCGCGGCCGTGAGCGGTACTGTCCCGGTCACCGGCGTGCACCGCTCGGGCGGGGGCACGTGCAGGGAAAGCACGCCCGCGCGAAAGGGGCCCATGTTCACCGCACACTCCCAGGCCTCGTCGCCCGGCGACGCCCGACGGCTGGCGATGGCGTACCTGGACGCCCACTGCCCCGGCGCGGACACGGAGGCGGTGCAGATCGTCGTGAGCGAGCTGGTCACCAACGCCGTCCGGCACACTCCGGAGGGCACCTGGTCGCTCTCCCTCCGGATCGAGGAGGGACAGTTGATCCTGGAGATCACCGACGACAGCCCCGTACTGCCCTCCGCGCGCCGAGGCCCGGCCCTCGACGGCAGGGGCGGCCTGGGGCTCGGGCTGGTGGACAAGCTCAGCGACCACACCGCCGTCGTCCCCTCCGGGCGGGGCAAGACGATCACCGCGTGGTGGAAGCTGCCCACCGGGCACACGGCCGACCGGCCGGCACAGGGGGCGTGAGCCTCAGGACGAGGTCGACCCGGCCTCGTCGGTCAGCTCCCCGCCGGGCGTCACGGATTCGGCGGTGCCGTCCGCTGCGGCGGTGAGGTAGTCCGTGGTACCGGTCAGCGCGAGCATCCGGATCAGCTGGACCGGCCGGTGCCGCAGTCGCAGGGTCACGCCCGCCGGGTGGGTCCGGCGCCGCAGCGTGAGCAGGGCCGACAGGCCGGTGGAGTCGAGCAGGCGCAGTCCGGCGCAGTTCAGGTGCAGTTCCCGCAGGACCGCGCCGTGCTGCTCGGTGTGCGCGTCGAGCGCGGTGTTGACGAAGCGGAGGAACTCGTCGCCGGACTCGTAGTCGAGGACTCCCCGCAGCGTCAGCCGTATGGCGTGCGGATCGGCGGCCTCGGTGATGACGGAGAAGTCGACGGGCTGGTGGAGGGTCATGCGGTCTTTCCTGGGCCGGGGCTGGGTCGGGTGGGCGGGGCGGGCAGGGCTTCGGCCGCCGCGCCGAGGAAGCGGACGGCACGGGGGAAGTCACGCAGCTCCCCCGCGAGGATGTGCAGTCCCGTGCGCAGACTGTGCACGGGCACGCGGCGGGCCTGGAGGATCTCCGCGCTCCAGGTGACGAAGCCGGTGAACAGCGCGGAGTCGTCGACGTAGAGCGCGGTGGCCAGGAAGTCCACGATGTGCGCGAGATCCTCGGCGGTACGGTCGCGCTGCGCCTGGGTGTAGGCGCGCATGCCGGGCCAGCGCTCCTCCAGGACGGCGAGGGACTGCCGGACCAGGGCGGGGCGGTTGCCCCTGATCAGGGTGTACTCCTGGTCGGCGAGGTGGGGCAGGTCGTCCACCTGCTGCCGCGGGACCGGCTCGGGACGGACCAGGCCCTCGCCCAGCAGCGCGGCGGCGGCGCGGGCGTCGGGCGCCCAGGCGTCGGCCCCGATCAGGCGCGCGTAGCGGCCGTCCGGGCCGAAGGCCGCGCCGCCCACCATGACGGGGATGCCGAGCGACTGCACGGCCGTCACCGCGGAGTGCGCGCTGGGCAGGTGCGGCGGCAGCGAGGCCGACAGCAGCGTGGCCGCGGGGTTGGTCGCGTGCAGGTGCGCGATCAGGTGCGGGGTGGTCGTGTGGGCGCCGAGGAAGTCCACCTGCCAGCCACGCCCGGTGAGGACCTCGGCGAGCAGCCGGGCGGGCAGCACGTGCCACTCGCCGTCGACGCAGGCGACCGTGATCCGGGGGCGGCCCGCCGCGCGGGCGGGGGCGGGCACCCGGTGGGCGAGGGCGGCGATGACCCGGTCGATGATGGCGGTGGCCGCGTGTTCCTCGGCGACGCTGATCCGGTCGGCGGCCCACTCGGTGCCGACTCTTCGCTGCACCCCGCCGAGCACGTCCAGCAGCAGGGCCTCCCGGTCCGCTCCCGCGTCGGCCGCCGCGAACACCTCCCGCACGGCGGCCTGCTCGTCCTTGCCGATCACGGCGGTCCACAGGCGTTCCGACAGTTCCTCGCGCGTGCGCACCGCCGTCCCGGTTCCGGTCATCGGCGGCCCGCCCCGGGCCGGGCGTCGTGGTGGCCGCTCACGGCGTGCAGGGCGCCGTGGCCGCCCGCCGGGTTGGTGATGGCGAGGCTCGCCATGTCGTCGTGGCGTCCGCCGCCCAGCCACTGCGCGGCCAGCATCTGCACCCGCTCCACCACCGCCTCCGCGGGCATCCGGGCACACGGCCCGAGGGCCGCACGCAGCCGCTCCTCGCCGAAGAACTGGTCGCCCAGCGGGCCGCCGGACGCCTCGGTGATCCCGTCCGTGTAGAGCAGGCAGGTCTCCCCCGGCGCCAGCGACACGTGGGCGCTGCGGGCGGTGACCTCGGGCATCGCGCCGATCAGCTGCCCCTGCGTGGCGGCCTCCTCCACCCGGCCGTCGCTCCTGATGATCAGTGGCGGCAGATGTCCGGCACTGGTCAGCCGCAGCCGGACCTGGCCGGAACGGCGGGTGACGGACGCCAGCACCAGGGTGGCGAAGCGGGTGTGGTGGGAGTTGAGGAGCGCGCCGTTGAGCAGGGACAGCACCTGCTGGTGATCGCCGGACAGCGGCAGCAGGGCGTGCAGGACGCTGCGGATCTTGCCGGTCAGCACGGCGGCCTCGAGCCCCTTGCCCGCCACGTCGCCCAGGACGACGAAGGTCTCCTTCGCCGCGTCGGTGCCGGGGTGGACGTCGTAGAAGTCGCCGCCCACGCGCTCGTGGTCGCGTGCCGCGCGGTAGGCGCCGGCGTACTCCACGCCGTGGACGCGCTCCAGGCGCGGCGGCAGCAGCTCGCGCATGAGGGTGGTGGTGATCGAACGCTGCTCCGCGTAGAGGCGTGCGGCCGAGAGCGCCACGCCGGCGCGGGCGGCGAACAGCCGGGCGAAGACCTCCTCGCCCTCCGTGAACGCCTGGTGCGTGCTGGAGCGCAGCAGTATCAGCACTCCGGCGGGTACGCCGTGGCCGGGCAGCGGGGTGACGATCACCGAGCCGATCGGGCCGTCGAACCCCTCGGGCACCGCCCAGTCGGGCAGCTGGTCCGGGTCGATCCAGCGGGCGGGGACCGGCGGGAAGCCCTGGAGTGCCTCGGCGAGCCCGACGACCGACCGCGGGTCGATCTGGAGCACGCTCCGGGTGACCTCGCCGCCCGCCCGCGCGTACGTCAGGGGGTGACGGCGGCCCTGGGCGGGGGCGACGATGATCGCCGCGTCCGCGAGGTGACCGGCGGCCATCCGGGCGGTGACCGTCATGCAGCGCTCGACGTTCAACGAGGACAGCAGGGCGCTGGAGACCTCCGCGAGCAGCTCGGCGCGCTCGCGCTCACCGGCGAGCGCCTGCTCGGCGAGGCGGCGGTCGGTGTCCTCCAGCAGCCACCACACCACGGTGCCGTCGTCGCAGGGCGAGGGATGCGCCTCGAAGCTGCGGCCGTCCACGTCCCCCGACACCGGCACCGAATCCGCCAGGGCGCCGGCCGGCCGCAGGCGGCGATGCGCGTCGGCCAGCCAGACCGGCATGGCCGGCGCGGCGATGCTGTCGCCCGCCGAGAGCGGTATGAGGCGGCGCGCCGCCTCATTGGTCTCGACAAGGGCCCCGTCGGCACCGATGACGAGCACGGGACAGGGGGCGCCGTCCCACATCGTGTCGAGGCCGACACCATCGGCGTGCGGACTGTCGGTTGTACCAGGAGAAGAAATCACGGCCGGGGAACGCAGGGCGCGCGCCCCACCACCTCTCTGCCGATCGAGAACGTTTACCGATGACAACGGTCTCGCACCCATCGGCCATGTGCAACGCCCGACAGTTTTCCACACATATTCACCACACGCGGCGCAAATCACCCGCAGGCCGGCCCGGCAGCCGTTCGCGCGAGGGGTGTTCAGGCGCGGACGAGGGAGTCGTCCTCGGGGCGCGCGCCGGGCAGCCGGTGCCGGGCGGCGACCAGGGCCGTGTCGATGTCACGCGTACCGGTGGCCACGCACAGGGTGTACGCGACGTCGTCCATCCGCCGCCGGACCTCGGCGCCGCCCTCCTGGGCGTGCAGGACGCTCAGCGCGTCGTACTGGTCGATGAGGTTCTGAAGGACGGCGGGGTGGGCCATCAGCATCCGGGGTCTCCCTCTGACAGGCGATCACATGGGGGTTGTACCGGCCCGGTTACCCTGGGTCCGATCCGTCATGCCTGCGGGTCTTCACCCGATCGCCCCGACCTCCCGGAGATCTCCCCGTGCCCGCTCCTCTCGGCGAGGACCTGCTGGCGCTGCTGCGCGGCGCCAGCACCTGCTACATCGCCACGACCATGCCCGACGGCTCGCCCCAGCTCACCCAGACATGGGTGGACACCGACGGCGAGCACGTCCTGATCAACAGCGTGGAGTCGCACCAGAAGACCCGCAACATCGCACGCGACCCGCGGGTGGCCGTCGCGGTCTCCGACCCCGCCGACCCCTCCTCCTACGTCCAGATCCGCGGCCGGGTGACGCGGGTGACGACCGAGGGTGCGGTCGATCACATCGAGGCGCTCTCGCGGAGGTACCTGGGCGGCCCGTACCCGTGGTTCGGCGGGCGTGACCAGGTCCGCGTGATCTACGTCATCGAGCCGGAGCGGATCAGCGGCCCGCGCGGCTGAGACGCACGGCGGAAGGCCCGGCGCGCTCTCAGGCGGCCTCGGCCTCGGCCTCGGCGGCGCCCTGCGCGGCAGGTGCCTCCGGGGCGTCCTGCCGCCGGCCGCGTATGAGGCGCAGATGACGGGCGCGCGCGTGGCGGGGCGGGCCCGGCTCCCGCGTCAGCCAGTCCTCGGTACGGTCCATCCCGTACAGCAGCATGGTCACTACCGGCAGCAACAGCAGTGCGACGATCGCCACGGTGGGGGCTCCTCCCCGGCAGACAGCTCTGTACGGGTGCCCGCGGCCCGCCCGGCAAGCGGGCGGCCGCTGTGAAGGTGCGGTGCCTTTCCGGTGCTCCGGGTACCCCGATCCGTCCGGTTCACCCGGCGCCTCCTCCCGTAACGGGCCGTTCACCTCGGGCGGGACCTGAGGGAAACAAGCGCTTCGTAGCCTGCCCGCCAGCCCCCGGCCCCGTCAGCGAGCGGGTCGGGGGCCTCGAACCCGCACCCGCGCACCGAGGGAGGCGTGACATGAGCGCAACAGAGTCACGGCTGACGGAAGAGGGCCCGGCGGCACCCGCCGCGAGCCAGGCGACCAGGGAGACACTGGAGGACTACACCCTCCGCTACGCACCGCGCGGTTACCGCCGCTGGACCCCGATGGTCGTGGCCACCACGGCCCTCGGCGGCATCGCGTACATGGCCGACTTCTCCATCGGCGCCGGCATCGGCCTGGCGCACGGCACCGGCAACGCGCTGCTGGCGATCGCGGTGGCCGCCGTCGTCATCTTCGTCACCGGCTTTCCGCTCGCCTACTACGGCGCCCGCTACAACATCGACCTGGACCTCATCACGCGCGGCTCGGGCTTCGGCTACTTCGGCTCGGTCCTCACCAGCGTGATCTTCGCCAGCTTCACCTTCATCTTCTTCGCCCTCGAAGGCTCGATCATGGCCCAGGGCCTGCGCCTGGGCCTCGGCCTGCCGCTGTGGCTGGGCTACCTGGTCTCCACGCTGATGGTGATCCCGCTGGTGATCTACGGCATGAAGGCGCTGAGCAAGCTCCAGGTGTGGACGACACCGGTGTGGCTGGTGCTGATGGTCGGGCCGCTGGTGTACCTGGTCGTCACCGATCCGGGCACGGTCGACCGCTTCCTCTCCTACACGGGCACCGGGGGCGACGGCGGCGTGAACACCGCCTCGGTCCTGCTCGGCGCGGGCGTCTGCCTCTCCCTCATCGCGCAGATCGGCGAGCAGATCGACTACCTGCGCTTCATGCCGCCCAAGACCGAGGCCAACAAGCGGCGCTGGTGGACCGCCGTGGTCATGGCCGGGCCCGGCTGGGTGGTGCTCGGCGCGCTGAAGCAGGCGATCGGAGTCTTCCTCGCCGTCTACATCCTGGCCGAGGTCGGCCCGTCCGTCGCGCCCGAGCCCATCCAGCAGTTCAAGGGGGCCTTCGACGCGATGATGCCGTCCTGGCTGGTGGTGCCGCTGGCCGTGGTCCTCGTCGTGATCAGCCAGATCAAGATCAACGTCACGAACGCCTACTCCGGCTCGCTCGCCTGGACCAACTCCTTCACCCGGCTCACCGGGCGCTATCCCGGCCGCATGGTGTTCGTGCTGGTCAACCTGGGCTTCGCGCTCGCCCTGATGGAAGCCGACATGTTCAGCTTCCTCAACGGCATCCTGGGCTTCTACTCCAACTGCGCCATCGCGTGGGTGGTCACCGTCGCTACCGACATCGGCGTCAACAAGTACCTGCTCCATCTCTCCCCGCACGCACCGGAGTTCCGGCGCGGCATGCTCCACCCGGTCAACCCCGTGGGCGTGGTGTCCTTCACGGCCGCCTCGGGACTGTCCATCGCCCTGTACTTCCACGCCTTCGGCGACACCCTCCAGCCGTACTCCCCCGTGGCCGCCGCCGTCATCGCCTTCGTCCTCACCCCGCTGATGGCCGTGGTCACCAAGGGCGCGTACTACCTGCGGCGCCCGGACGACGGCATCGCGGAGCCCCTCCTGGACGCCGACGGCAACCCGAGCGCGACACCGTACGACTGCCATGTCTGCCACCAGGCGTACGAGCGCCCCGACGTCACGGCCTGCGCCACGCACGACGCGGTGGTGTGCTCGCTGTGCCTGAGCACGGACCGGGTGGGCGACCACGTCCTGCCCGCCGCCGGGCCGTCACCCGCGTAGCGCCTGCCGGCGGGGCCTGACCGGACTCACCGCTCGGTCCCGCCGGCCCGGATCATGAGGGCCGCACAGCCTCCGGCGCTGTCCGCGACCGCACTGGTCGCCCCGGCGTGGAAGTAGCCGTGCCGCTGGGTGACTTCGGGGCGGCCGGGAAGCACGATGTGCACCCGGTCCGGCGCGATACGGGACACCGCGCGCCCAGGTGACTCATCAGCCCCTGCCGTCCGCCCGTGAGTTCGGTCTCGACGGCGCGGGGGCGAGCCGGTCCGCCATGAGGCCGCGCTCCTCCTCCTCTCCCCCCCGTATCCCCGTCACCCGATCACCGGCCCCCTCGCGGCGCGTCGCGGCCGGGCGGGCTAGGTTTTCCGCATGGCTCCGCCCCCGCGACAGACGTCCACGCCCGCGCCCGCCGGACCCCCGGACACCGGTCAGGACGGGCTGATCAGGGTCCGGGGCGCCGACGAGCACAATCTGCGGCACGTCGACGTGGACGTGCCCCGCGACCGGGTCGTGGCGTTCACCGGGGTCTCGGGGTCCGGCAAGTCCTCGCTCGCGTTCGCCACCATCTACGCCGAGGCCCAGCAGCGCTATCTGGAGTCCGTCGCGCCGTACGCACGGAGGCTGATCGACCAGGGGGCGGCGCCCAGGGTCGGCGCGATCACCGGTCTGCCGCCCGCCGTCGCGCTGCGCCAGCAGCACAGCGGAGGCAGCACCCGCTCGACGGTGGGCACCGTGAGCCGGGTGTCGAACGTGCTGCGCATGCTGTACTCCCGCGCCGGCACCTACCCGGCCGGGCGGACCCCCGAGGACCTGGCGGGCACCTTCCCCCGTGACGCCGCGCCGCTGGACTCGGACAGCTTCTCGCCGAACACCGCTGTGGGCGCGTGCCCGACCTGTTCCGGCCTGGGCCGCCTGCACAGCGTCGACGAGAGCAAGCTGGTCGGCGACGACTCCCTGAGCATCCGGGAGGGCGCGATCGCCGCGTGGCCGGGCGCCTGGCAGGGCAAGAACTACCGGGACATCCTCGCCGAGCTGGGCGTGGACATCGACGCCCCCTTCCGTACGCTGCCCGCCGCCCGCCGGGAGTGGCTGCTGACCACTGACGAGCAGCCGACGGTCACGGTGCACCCGATCCGTGACGCGCACCGGGTCGCGCGCTCGTACCAGGGCACCTACATGAGCCCCCGCAGGTGGGTGATGCACACGTTCGCCACCTCCAAGGCGGCCCACCTGCGGGCGAAGGCCGCCTCCTTCATGGCCGAGGAGATCTGCCCGACCTGCCACGGCAAGCGGCTCAACCCGGAGGCGCTGGCGGTGACCGTCGCCGGGCAGGACATCTCGGTCGCCACCTCCATGCCCCTGGCGCAGCTCTCGCGGTTCCTGGACACCGCCCGCGACCATCCCGACACCCTGGCCCTGCCCGCCGAGCGCAGGCAGGCCGCGCACGCCCTGATCGGCAGCCTCCAGGACCAGCTCGGGACGCTGATCGACCTGGGCCTCGGCTATCTCGCCACCGGACGCGCGACCTCGACCCTCTCCAGCGGCGAGCTGCAGCGGCTGCACATGGCCACCCAGCTCCGCAGCGGCCTGTTCGGCGTGCTGTACGTACTGGACGAGCCCTCGGCCGGTCTGCACGCCGCCGACACGGAACTGCTGCTCACCGCGCTGCGGCGGCTCAAGGGCGCCGGCAACAGCGTCTTCGTGGTCGAGCACAACGCGCAGGTGCTCGCCTCCGCCGACTGGATCGTCGACATGGGCCCGGGCGCCGGGCGCCACGGCGGCCAGGTGCTCTACAACGGGCCCGCCGACACGCTGCACGAGGCGTCCGCGTCGGTGACCGCGCGCTACCTGCCGGTGGACGCGCCCGCCGTGCCGGGGCCGGAACAGCCGCGCACGCCGGACGGATGGCTGCGGCTGCACGGCGTCACCGGCCACAACCTCCTTGACCTGGACGCGAGTTTCCCGCTCGGCACGCTGACCGCGGTCACCGGTGTGTCCGGGTCCGGGAAGTCGACCCTGGTGCGGCGGGCCCTCGCGGAGACGGTCCGCGATCACCTGCACGCGGACGAGACGTCCGAGGACATCGCCCGCTCCCCCGCCTCGGTGGAGAACACCGACGAGGAGGAGGCGGGGGTTCCGGTGTGGGACCTGGCGGAGGACCGGGTGACGGTACGGTCCGCCACCGGGCTGGAGCAGATCGACCGTCTGGTGGTCGTGGACCAGAAGCCGATCGGCCGCACCCCGCGCTCGAACCTGGCCACCTACACCGGTCTCTTCGACAGCGTCCGCAAGCTGTTCGCCGCCCAGCCGACCGCGCGCGAACTCGGTTACACCGCGAGCCGGTTCTCGTTCAACGTGACACAGGGGCGCTGCCCGCACTGCCTGGGCGACGGAGTCGTCAGCATCGAGCTCCTCTTCCTGCCCACGGAGACCTCCCCCTGCCCGGTCTGCGAGGGCGCCCGCTACAACCCCGGCACGCTGATGGTGCGTTACCGGGACAGGACCATCGCCGACGTACTGGCGATGAGCGTGGAGGAGGCGTACGAGTTCCTCGCCGACGTGCAGCCCGCCGCGCGCATCCTCCGGCTGCTCTCCGACATCGGCCTCGGCTACCTGACGCTGGGCCAGAGTGCCACGACGCTGTCCGGCGGGGAGGCCCAGCGCATCAAGCTGGTGAGCGAGCTGCACCGGGCGCCGCGCGGTCACAGTCTGTACCTGCTGGACGAGCCGACCACGGGGCTGCACCCGGCGGACGTGGACCTGCTGATCGGACAGTTGCAGCGTCTGGTGGACGCCGGGAACTCGGTCGTCGTGGTGGAGCACGACCTGCGGACCGTCGCGGCCGCCGACTGGGTCGTGGACCTGGGTCCGGGCGCGGGCGACGACGGCGGCCGGATCGTCGCGGAGGGCACTCCGCGGGAGGTCGCCGCCGCGGGCGGGACCCCGACCGCGGACCACCTGGCCCGCCGCCTGGTCCGCTGATCAGCGGGCCTGTGGACTGTCCGCATTAATCGGCATATCGCACGTTTCTCGGTAGCATGGGTACGGCCGTAGTCGCGCGAGCATCGACACGTGCCCGTACGGCTGCCAACCGAGGGGTGCGGGCAGGACGCTCCCCGACACGGAAGGTGAGCGATCATGACCGGCAAGATGGACGCATCAGAGGCCGCGCGCATCATGGCCGACCCGAACGCCACGCCGGAGGAGCGCTCGGTGGCCGCCAGCGCCCTGTCCGACGTCGAACGCGGTCACCACACAAGCAAGCGGGTCGCCTCCGAGGCCGGACAGCTTCTGGACGACAAGAACATCTCCGAGGACGACCGTTCCGTCGCGGGCAGCGACCTCTCCCAGGACCGCAGGCGCGGCCACAAGGGCGACTCCTGAGCAGCCCCGGCCGTCACCGGCGAAAGGGCGGACGCCGCATCGCGCGGCGTCCGCCCTCGCGTGCCCGGCCCGGCCCCTCAGCGGTAGGTGAGCAGCCCGCGCCGGTCACCGGTGAGGTGGGCGTGGTCGTTGAAGGTGAGCAGGCTGGTGCCGGAGCCGCCGACGACGAGGGTGGTGACGGCGGCGTTGACGGTGACCCGGTTGAGGGCGACGACCCCGGCGGACGGCAGGGAGAGCAGGGCGCCGCAGAGCGCGGCCAGCACGCCGCCCGAGGTGACGACGACCGCGTCCCGGCCCCGGCCGAGCGCCGAGGTCAGCTCGGCCAGCGCGACCGTCGCGCCCCCGGCGAAAGAGGGCCAGCCGGCCGGTCCGGTGCGCCCGGTGTCCTCGATCCACGCCGCCAGCGCCCGGTCCAGCAGCCCTTGTACGGCGCGGGAGTCGGCCCGGCGTTCGGGGTCCGGGGCGGTGTAGCGGTCCAGCAGGGCGAGGTGGTCGTACTCGTTCCAGCGGGGGTCCTCGCTCACGGGCTCCTCGAACCCGGCGGCCTCGGCGAGGAGCCGGGCGGTGTCGCGCTGGCGGGCCAGGGTGCCGCAGACCAGGAGCGGCTCGCGCAGGCCGCGCCGGGCCAGCTCGTGGCCGGTGGCGGTGGCCTGTTCGCGGCCCAGGCCGGACAGGACGTCGTAGTCCCGCGCCCCGAAGGAGGCCTGGCCGTGCCGGACCAGGGAGATGAGCGGCATGAGTGGGGGTCCTTGCTCGTCGGCCGCGGGCGGCGGCGGTTCGTCGGGGTCGGGGGCCCGCGCGGGCGGCGCGGCGGGCGGTCGGCGCGGCGGGCGCGGGCTTCTCAGCGCGGTCTGCCGCCGAACTGCGCCACCACCGCTTCCAGTTGGCCGGTGAGCAGCTCGATCAGGCCGGCCGTGGTGACCACCTCCTCGGTGGCGTCGACGGCCATCTCCTCCGCCATGGCGAGCCAGCCGCGCACGGCCAGCCGCAGCAGCGGGGACGGGTCGCGGACGTCCGCGGCGGCGAGCACGCGGTCGACCAGCGTGCGGCGGGTGTCCTCGAAGACCTCCAGGACCAGGCCGTCGCCGCCCGCGCCGGCCCGTACGAGCGCCACGTAGTTGCCCTTGCGTCGCTGCACGAACGACACGAAGCCGTCGACGACGCCGCGCACGCGCTCCGCCGGTGTGCCCTCGGCCGGGGCCTCGGCGTGCAGCAGCACCCGGCGCGCGGCCGCCCGGACGACGGCGACGTAGTAGTCCCGCTTGGTGGGGAAGTAGCGGAAGAGCAGGCCGCGGGAGATCCCGGCCTCGGCGGCCACCTCGTCGACCGACATCTCGTGGATGGGCCGGGTCACCAGCAGGCGCAGGCCGATGCCGATGAGCTGCGTCCGTCGTTCGTCGGGCTTCAGCCGCAGGCGGGCGGGTGTGGGCCTGGCGGTCATGGGGGCGACCGTAGCCCGCCGGGCAATGCCTGACAAGACTGTTGAGCGTCGCTCAGCAGCCCCCTATGCTCAGCTCCCACCCGAGGGCGGCGACGCCCACGACGTGAAGGAGCCGCACGTGCCCATGGTCGAGGTCGACGGCGCGCGGATCGCGTACACCGACACAGGGGCACCGCCCGGGAAGCCCGACGCGCCGACGGTCGTCCTCGGTCACGGACTGCTCTTCAGCGGCTGGATGTTCCATCCGCAGGTCGAGGCGCTCCGGGAGCACTACCGCTGCGTGACGGTGGACTGGCGGGGGCAGGGCGACACGCCCGCGACGCGCTCCGGGTACGACATGGACACCCTGACCGCCGACGCCGTGGCCCTGATCGGGCGGCTCGGCGCGGGCCCCGTCCACTACGTCGGCCTGTCCATGGGCGGTTTCGTCGGTCAGCGCATCGCGGCCCGCCACGGCGAACTGCTGCGCTCCCTGACCCTGTTGGACACCAGTGCGGACGGCGAGCCAGCGGAGAAGGCCGCCGAGTACCGGCTGCTGGCGCACGTGTACCGGTTCACGGGGGTGCGGCCGGTCCTGGGGAAGGTCAAGGCCGCGATGTTCGGCCCCGCCTTCCTGTCCTCGTCCGCGAACGAGCCCGTCATCGAGGAGTGGGTACGGCGCCTGCGCCGCTGCGAGCGGACGGGCATACGCAAGGCGGTCCTCGGCGTCGTCGAACGGCAGCCGGTGCACCAGGAGTTGAGCCGGATCTCGGTACCCACCCTGGTGGCCGTCGGCGCCGACGACGTGGCGACACCCCTCGCGGACGCGCGGCGCATCGCGGATGCCGTCGACGGCGCCCGGCTGGAGGTGGTGGCCGGGTCGGGGCACAGCAGCACCCTCGAACAGCCCGGCGCACTCACGGCGTTGATCCGGGACTTCCTGAGGTCCGTCGACGGCGGCCGGGACTGAGGCCCCGCGTCGGGGACCTCGTCAGGAAGTCTCCTCGCCGTCCTCCTCGGCCGCGGCGGCCTTGTGCGTCGCGGCGAGGTCGATGAAGCGGCGGATGGCCTCGACGGACATGTCGAGCCCGTGGGAGGCGGCGTCCTCGTCGCCGAACATCTCCACCGCCTCGACGACGGCGACGGCCAGTTCGGCCTCCGCTTTGCGCACCTTCACCTCGGCCTTGTCGACGGTGTCGACTACGGCCAGCTGACGACGCTGCTTCTCCTGGAGGCGCTGCTTACGGGACGGCGTCTTGCCGGTGGTCTGCACAGTCACACCAAGATCATAAACGGACCCGCGGCCGGACATGAAATCGACAACTGGGCTTCGCCGCAAGTCCGTTCGCCGTCCCGCGTCACCCGCGTCCGTCAGGCGGAGAGCTCCCGGGCATAGGGCGGTTCGGCGCCCGCGCGGGAGCAGGTCAGGGCGGCGGCGCGGGCCGCGAATCCGAGCACGTCACGCCAGACCTCGACGCCGAGCGCCGCGACGGCCGCGTGGCTCAGCGCGCCGACCTCCCGCAGCCGGTGGAGCAGCGCGGCGTTGACCGTGTCGCCCGCGCCGATGGTGTCGACCACCGTGACCGGCGTCCCCGGCACGCCCACCCGGCCGGCGCCCCGGCTCCACACCGTCAGGCCGTCGCCGCCTCGGGTCAGGACGATCGCGGCCGGGCCGAGCTCCAGCCACGCGGCCAGGTGGGTCTCCAGGCCGTCGTCGGAGCCGGAGTCGGTGCCGGTGCCGGTGCCGGTGCCGGCGAGCCAGCGGGCGTCCTCGACCGAGAGCTTCAGCAGGGCGACGTGGGGCAGCCAGGACCGGAAGCGCTCGCGGTAGGCGTCGGCGTCCGCGATCAGTCCGGGCCGGATGTTGGGGTCGAGCGCGGTGAAGACGCCGCCCGCCGACTCCCGCCGCAGCAGCGCCTCGTACGCGCTCGCGCCCGGCTCCAGCACGAGCGAGCAGGTGCCCACGGACAGGGCGGTGACGCCGTCCGGCAGCGCGGGCGGCAGGGCGAACAGCCGGTCGGCGGTGCCCTCGGTGTAGAAGCCGTAGCCGGCCGATCCGTCGCTGCCCACGTCGGCGACGGCCAGGGTCGTGGGCTCGGGCCCCCGCTGGACCAGCTCCGTGCCGGCACCGGCGTCCCGCAGCCCCGACAGCAGGGCCTCACCGAAGGCGTCCGTGGAGATCCGGGAGCAGAACGACGTCGGGGACCCGAGCCGTCCGAGCGCGACGGCGACGTTGTACGGGCCGCCGCCACGCCGGGGCATGAGCTGCGGCAGCCCGGAGGCCGGGTCGGCCGGGGAGGGGGCGGGCACGAGGTCGATGAGGGCCTCGCCGGCGACGACGATCACTGTGCTGGTTCCTTTCGGTGAGCCGTGGTGCGGCGCGGCGGAGAAGGGTTCACGGGGGTCACGGGGAGCCGGCGCGTCGGCCCGGGAGGGGGGTCGTGGACGCGGTCCGGCCCGCGACGGCGCACGGCACCGCGTCGCGGGCCGGCGGGGGAAGCGGAGGGACCGAGCGTGTGGCGTCGCGCACGTGGGACGCCGTGGCGGTGGAGACGCCCGCGCGCCTCGTCGCGTCCGCCGTCGTCCGCATCGCTCACTCCTTCGTGTGCCCCGTGCCGGGTGGTCGCCCGCCCGAGGCGGAGTCCGGACGGAACCGGACGCGGTCGGGGATGGCCGGCCGGTCCGTCCGTGAGACGTCGGTGAGACGTCAGTGACCTATGAAAAGTCACACGTAAGCGTTTGCGCAAACGCTTACGCGGCGATTAGGTTTCGCGGCGTCTTCGGACATCCGTCCGCACACTGTTGTGAGGAGGCGCCATGCGCGCTGTCGTGGTCACCCAGCCGGGAAGCGCCGAGCTGGCCGTCATACCCGATCCGAGTCCCGGCTCCTCGGAGGTGGTGGTCCGCGTGAGCTCCTGCGGCCTCTGCGGGACGGACATGCACATCCTGGGCGGCGAGCTGCCGTCCGTGCCCTACCCGCTCATCCCCGGCCACGAGCTGACGGGTGTCGTGGTGGAGGTCGGCAAGGACGTGAGCTTCCCGGCGGTCGGCCAGCGTGTCGCCGTCGACCCCAACACCCCGTGCGGTGCCTGCCACTACTGCCGGATCGGCCGCGGCAACCTCTGCGAGCACTACGAGGCCGTCGGGGTGACCCGCAACGGCGGCTTCGCCGAGTACGTCGCCGTCCCCGCCGCCCGCTGCCACGTCCTGCCCGACGGGCTGTCCGAGGCGGCGGCCGGGCTCGTCGAGCCGCTGTCCTGCGCCGTCCACGGCCTCAGCCGCCTCCCGAGGCGCCCCGGCGAGCACTACCTCGTCTACGGCGCCGGGACCATGGGCCTGATGATGGCGGCCCTGGTGGCGAACAACGGCGCGGCCTCCGTGTCCGTCGTCGACCCCAACACCCGCCGCCTCGACCTCGCCCGGCGCATGGGTGCCGACGCCACGGCCGCGCACGCCGAGGAGCTGGGCCGGGAGCACGGCTTCGAGGTCGTCATCGACGCGACCGGTGTCATCGCGGCCATCGAGGACGGTCTGGGCCGGGTCCGCAAGGGCGGCACCTTCCTGCAGTTCGGCGTCGCCGACCCGGCCAGGCGCGCCTCCTTCTCGCCGTACCTGGTCTACAACCGCGAGATCGACATCATCGGGTCCATGGCGGTGCACAACGGCTTCCAGCCCGCCGTGGAGATCCTGGCCGGCGGACTCGACCTGGAGCCGCTGGTCAGCGACGTCCTGCCGCTGGAGGACTTCGACGAGGCCGTACGGCTCTTCCGCGCCGGCACGGGACAGAAGATCCACCTCGCCCCGCAGCCGGAGGACCCGCGCACCGCGGCGGCCCGCGGCGCGGTGGCGGCCACGAGCGCGGACGCCGCCTCATGAGCCGCCTGCCGGAGCCCGAGGCCGCGCCGAAGCGGCGGCCTCGGCTGCGCAACGCCCTGATCTGGGTGTTCGGCGCCCTCGGCGGCATCCTGTGGGGCTACGACACGGGCGTGATCTCCGGCGCGATGCTCTTCATCCGCCAGGACATCGCCCTCACCCCGCTGCTGGAGGGCCTGGTCGTCTCGGGCCTGCTGGTGGGCGCGATGGCGGGCGCCGGGCTCGCGGGGAAGCTGTCCGACGCCTGGGGCAGGCGCCGGCTGATCCTCGGGGCCGCGCTCGTCTTCATCGTGGGCACCGTCGGCGCGGCGCTGGCCTCCGAGGCGTCGCTCCTGATCGCGGCCCGGGTGTTCATCGGCGTCGGCGTCGGCATCGCCTCGGTCGTCGTCCCGCTGTACCTGACGGAGCTGGCGCCGATGGAGGTGCGCGGCGGGCTCGCCTCGCTCATGCAGCTCCTGGTGACCGTCGGCATCTTCCTGGCCTACCTCACCGACTACGCTCTGGCCCCGGCGCACGCCTGGCGCTGGATGATCGGGCTCGGTGTGCTGCCCGCCGCGGTGCTCGCCCTCGGCATCCTCACCCAGCCGGAGAGTCCGCGCTGGCTGGTCGGGCGGGGCCGTCTCGACGACGCCCACGACGTGCTGACCCGCCTGCGCGGCGATGGCGAGGCCGCCCGCGGCGAGCTGCTCGACATCGAGAAGGCCCTCGCGGAGGAGCGCGCCGAGACGCGGCGGCTCACCCTGCGGGACCTGGTCTCCCCCAGGCTGCGCCCGATGCTCGTCGTCGGTCTGCTGCTGGTGTTCTTCCAGAACTTCGGCGGCATCAACACGATCATCTACTACGCCCCGACGCTGCTGACCAGCATCGGGTTCGGCGACGACGGCGCGATCCTCGCCAATGTGGGCATCGGCGTGGTCAACATGCTGATGACGCTCCCGGCGATGCGCCTGATCGACCGTCGCGGGCGCCGGCCGCTGCTGCTGTGGGGCTCGGTCGGCATGTGCGCCGGCATGGCCGTCCTGGCCGCCGTGAACCTCACGCCGCTCGGCGACGGTTCGCTGCTCGCCCCGCTCACGCTGTTCGGCGTCGCCCTCTACGTGGCCGCGTTCGCCGCCTCCTGGGGTCCGGTGCAGTGGGTGATGCTGCCCGAGCTGTTCCCCACCCGCATCCGCGCGGGGGCGGTCGGTGTGTGCGTCGTGTTCAACTGGCTGTTCAACATGGCCGTGGCGCTGGTCTTCCCGTCCCTGCTCGACGCGTGGGGCGCGGGCGCCAACTTCGTGATCTTCGCCGTCACGACCTTCGCCTCCGGTGTCTTCGTGAAGAAGCTGCTGCCGGAGACGCGGGGCCGGACCCTGGAGCAGATCGAGCGGGACCTGCTGCACCGAGGGGCCCCGGCCGACGCGCCGGAGGAGGCTCCGGAGCGGGCCGCTTCCACCGCCTCGGCGGGCTGACCGGTTCCGGGGCCCGGAACCGCCGGGCCCCGGAACCCGGAACCCTCCCCGAGAACCGGCTACTCGAAGAACTTCAGGCCCCACCCGGTGTCCGCGGTGGGGCCCGGCACGTTGGCGCGCCGGTAGGTGGTGCCGCCCCACCAGGCGAACGAGCCGGTGTACCAGTAGCGGTTCGCCCAGGAGTACGGCGTGCCCTTGGGCACCGCGTGGAACATCGACGGGAACCGCGGCCCGGCCGGCGGGCTGGTGCCGATGTCCCCGTTCAGCAGGACGAAGGTGTGGTGCCCGGGGCCGTCGACGTGCAGCGTCGGGTCCCAGCCGGCCATCATGGTCTCGCGGTGGGAGCCGAAGAGGCAGCCGTTGGACTTGTACCAGTCCCACACGTACGTCGGATCGCCGCCCGCCCGGAGGCGCAGGTCGGCCAGGCAGTACTGGTCGCTCCAGCTTCCGTTCGCCGAGTACACGATGTGCAGCTGGCCGTTCGGGTCCCGGATCGCCTCGGGGGCCTCGTTGATGTACGGGTTGCCGACCACGCGCTCCCAGCTCTCCCGCGGCTGGGAGATGACGGAGCGGGCCCCGGTCGGCGTGGTCGGGCTGCTCATCCGGGCGATGTAGAGGTTCTGCTCCACGTTGGCGTCTCCGGCCCAGCCCGACCAGACGAACCAGCGCTGCCCGTCGAAGGTGAACATGGTCCCGTCGATGGCCCACTTGTCGTCGGGGAGCGCGAGCCGGGTCTCGCCGCCGTAGCCGGTGTCCGCACTGGCGGAACTGATGACGTACATCCGGTGGGCGGCGCCCCGGCCCGCCGTGAAGTAGATGTAGAAGCGGCCGCCGTCGGTGGTGATCTCCGGGGCCCAGACCTCGCCGCGCCCCTGGGTGTCCGACCACACCTGCCGGGCCGGAGCGGAGGCGAGCCCGGCGGTGGAGGACGCCTGCCGCACGGCGATCCCGCCTCCGGTGGACTGCGCCGAGACGTAGGTGCCGCCGATCCGCACGACGCTCGGATCGGCGGCCCGCAGCGAGGTCTGCTCCGCCTTCGCGGGGGCGGCCGAGGCGACGGCCAGCAGCGAGGCGAGAACTCCCAGCACCGTCAGTAAGAGGGCGGCATGGATGCCGCGAAATGGTTTCATGCCGGTCTTTTACATCGATGCAAGGAGACTGCCCAGACCTCTCGCGACCCCCACCCGTTCCGCCCGCCACTTCGCGGACACGGACTAGGTCGTGTCCGCAAAGTGGCGTCGTCTGCCCGGAGGGCAGGGCTCGCGGCGTCTGGTGCGTGCGATCGCAAGGCGGAGGGTCGCCCTCGTAC